>VFBG01000183.1 GCA_006515835.1 bacterium
GGCCGCGGACGACCAGGCGATGTTCGCCGACCGGCTGAAGGACGTGCTGCGCGCGCTGGACCTCGATCCCGGCGACGGGCGCGGCGATGACCCCTCCGACGAACAGGGTGAGGATGAAGCCGATCCCCAGTCGCCCGACGCGGCTGATGATCAGGATGAGGAAGACGACGCCGGTGGCGGCGAAGGCCAGACCATGGACGGTTCGGCCGACGACGAGAGCCAGGGCGACGAGCGCGAGGCCCGGCCGGACGGCTCGGCGGGCGATCCAGACGGCGAGGCGTCGGACGAGGGGCCTGACGTCAACGAAGGCTCCCTGCCCAACCGCCAGCAGACAGCCGACGACGGCCGGACCATCGACGCTTACCACGTCTTCACCACGGCCTATGACGAGGTCGTGGACGCCGCCGACCTGTGCGACCCGAACGAACTGGAGCGGCTGCGGGCCCTGCTGGACCAGCAGCTGACGGCCCTGTCGTCGGTGGTGTCGCGGCTGGCCAACAAGCTTCAACGCAGATTGATGGCGCAGCAGAACCGCAGCTGGCATTTCGATCTGGAAGAGGGAGTGCTGGACACCGCCCGCCTGACCCGGATCATCACCGATCCGACCAGTCCGTTGAGCTTCAAGGCCGAGAGCGAGAGCCCGTTCCGCGACACGGTGGTGACCCTGCTGCTGGACAACTCCGGCTCCATGCGCGGGCGGCCGATCATGGTGGCGGCGGTCTGCGCCGACATTCTGGCGCGGACGCTGGAGCGGTGCGGGGTCAAGGTCGAGATCCTGGGCTTCACCACCCGGGCCTGGAAGGGCGGACAGGCGCGCGAGGCGTGGATCACGGCGGGCAAGCCAGCCAATCCGGGGCGGCTGAACGACCTGAGGCACATCATCTACAAGTCGGCGGACTCTCCGTGGCGGCGGGCCAAGAAGAGCCTCGGCCTGATGATGCGCGAAGGCCTGCTGAAGGAGAACATCGACGGCGAGGCCCTGACCTGGGCGCATGAGCGGTTGTTGGGCCGGACCGAGGCGCGGCGCATTCTGATGGTCATTTCCGACGGCTCGCCGGTCGATGACTCGACCCAGTCGGCCAACGCGGCCCTGTATCTGGACAAGCACCTGCGTCAGGTGATCGCCGGGATTGAGGACCGTTCACCGGTCGAGCTGATTGCCATCGGCATCGGTCATGACGTGACGCGCTGGTACCGCCGGGCGGTCACAATCGTCGATGTCGAACAGCTGGCCGGGGTGATGACCGAGAAGCTCGCCGAACTGTTTGAGGGCGAGCCCAGGGCGGCTCCCGCGCGGCGACGCAAGGCCGCCTAGGGACGTCAGCCCGACGGCGGAACCCGCGCGCCCTGCATCTGGCGCAGCATCTCGCGGCTGGCGGCGCGATCTTCCTCGGTCTGAACGGCGCTGCGGCAGACCCGGCGGCCAAAGCGCGAGCCCGTCACGGGCTCGGTCCGGCAGACCTGGGCGGTCTCTGCGGCAGGCTGGGCAGCGCCGGATGCGGGGGCGGCCGAGACCGTGGACTCCGCAGCCGGCTGCGTCGGGGCCGGCGCGGGGGCCTGCTGGAGCAGGGCGACGGAAGCGATCAGAACAGCAGGAAACAACACCAGGAACTCCTGTGGGGCTTTGGGCGGCATAGTGACGGACAGGTCAGACTTCGCAACCCCGGCGCGAGGTCAGACCCGTTCGCTGATCCGGATGGCGGCCCGGCAGCCCGCCTTGATCACGGCGCTCAGCAGATCGTAGCCCGGTGCCTCACGGCTGCCGTGGGCGACGGCGTGGTCGTGATGCGCCAGCTCCTCGTCGCGGAAGGCGGACAGTTCGGCGGCCAGCGCCGGGTCGCGGTCCTGAAGCTCGGCGATCTGGTCTGCGTAGTGCTCCTCGATCACGCTTTCGACCGCTTCGGTGCAGGCGTGGGCGGCCTTCTCGCCCATCAGGGCCGTGCCGGTTCCCAGCGCGAGGGCGGCGAGTCGCCAGACCGGCGTCATGACCGTGGGACGCATGCGTTCGGCGTTCAGCAGGGCGTCGAACCGGGCGAGGTGGACGGCTTCCTGGGCCTGCATCTCGCCCATGTCGGCGGCGACGGCTTCATGGCCGGCGCGGCCCTCGAACACGGCGCGCTGGGCGCGGTAGATGTGGACGGCGGCGTATTCCCCGGCGTGGTCGACGCGCAGGATCTCGGCGCGGCGGCGACGGCTGGCACCCCGGCCCGGGCGGGCCAGCGGGATGCGGCGGTTGTCCGCCGTATCCGTTTCGGGGGCCTCAGATTCGGGGAGCGCGGGCATCCTTGGGCCTCTTGGCGGCGAGAAGGCTGAACACGGCCAGGGCGGCCGAGATCAGGGCGTTCCACCCTGCCATGGACAGGCCGAGGAAGCGCCACGTCACCGCGTCGCACATGACGACCTTTTCGACCGGGCCGGTGCCAAGGGCGAGGGCTGCCAGGCTTTCGAGGTTGATGTCGCCGCCGCCGGAACAGGTCGCGGGCAGGTCCCACCACTTCATTTCGCCGCCCATGTGGAAGACCGCGGTGATCGTGCCCGTGGCGAATATGACGGCCAGCAGGAAGGCGGCGATGCGCGGCGTGCCGCGGCTGCCCCGGCTGATCACGTGCCAGAGCGTGGCGACCAGGGCGATGGCGACGGCCCCCCAGTAGACCTCGCGCTGCTTGAGGCAGAGGTTGCAGGGCGCGAGATCGCCGAAGCGCTCGAACGCATGCGCCGCGCCCAGCAGGGCCAGGGAGGCCGCCAGGGCGAAGGCGGTCCACCACCGCGTCAGGAGTCTATACAGGCCTACCATCGGACGACGTTCATAGCGGCGCCTGACGCGAGTGGCGAGTGGCTAGTGGCCAGTGATTAGTGAAAGGTGCGCACCGGCCGCCAGGCTGAAAGGGATTGAGCGGTTCCGGCTGACAGGCCAACGCCACT
>VFBG01000008.1 GCA_006515835.1 bacterium
CTGTCGGCCCTGATCGCCGCCGTGCGCGCCGCGCCGCATATCGAGGTGTGGGAAGACGGGCGGCTGCGCGGTCTGGTTCAGGACGCCAGCGGCCGGGTTCGCGGCGCCCTGATCGAACGCGGTGCGCCCGGTTCGGGGCGGATGATCAAGGTGCTGGCACCGGCCGTCGTGCTGGCCACCGGCGGTGCCGGCGGCCTGTTCGCCCACACCACCACCCCCGCCGCCCTGCTGGGCGAGGGGATGGCGGCTGCCTATCGCGCGGGCGCGGAGATTCTCGACCCCGAGTTCGTGCAGTTCCACCCGACCGCCATCGACGTCGGTCTGGACCCCATGCCGCTGGCTACCGAGGCCCTGCGCGGCGAGGGGGCGCGGCTGATCGACCGGGACGGAGGGTTCCTGCTGGGCGAGGCGGCGGACGCCGACCTTCAGCCGCGCGATGTGGTGGCGCGGGCTGTGCATGCCGCGCGCGCCGCTGGACGCGGTGCGTATCTCGACTGCCGGAGCGCCATCGGGGCGAAGCTGGCCGAGGAGTTTCCCGCCGTGTTCGCGGCCTGCATGCGGGCCGGACTGGACCCCCGCGAGACGCCGATCCCGGTCGCCGCGGCGGCGCACTATCATATGGGCGGGATCGCTGCGGGAACCGACGGCCGCACCAGCCTGCCGGGCCTGTTCGCGGTGGGAGAATGCGCTGCGACCGGAGTCCATGGTGCCAACCGCCTGGCTTCGAACTCCCTGTTGGAAGCCGCGGCTTTCGGACGTCGGACGGGCCGGGCGGCGGCGCTCGAGATATCGGGCGCAGGCGAGACCCTGCCGTCGACTGTGGCCCCGGATCTTTCGCCCGAGGCGCTTCAGACGCTGCGCACGGCAATGAGCGACGGTGCCGGGGTGGTGCGAGACGCAGCCGGCCTTGGTGCGACGCTGGCCGTCATCGCCCGGCTGGACGTTGCCGCGCCGGGTGCCTTGCCGCTGGTTGCCGCGCGGCTGATCGCCGAGGCGGCGCTGGCGCGGCGCGAGAGCCGCGGCGGCCACTATCGCGCCGACTATCCCGCGACCGCCGCCGTCGCCGACCATACCCACGTGCACGCCGACCCTGTGCTGGTCGCCGCGGCCTGAACGAGCGACCGATGATCCGAACCCTGCCCGACATACTGATCGAACCCGTGGTCCGCTTGGCGCTGGCGGAGGACCTGGGTCGGGCCGGAGATGTGACGGCCCAGGCCTGCATCCCCGAGGGTGCGCGGATGCGGGCGGTGTTCGCGGCGCGCAAGGCCGGGGTGTTGGCCGGGATCGACTGCGTGCGCCTGGCTGTACTGGCGATGGATCCTCAGGCCTCAATCGACCTGAAACTGCGCGACGGCGACGCCTTCGAGGCTGGAGCGGTGCTGGCCGAGGTCGAGGCAGACGCCCGCGCCTTTCTGGCGGCCGAGCGGACCGCGCTGAATCTGCTGGGCCGGCTGTGCGGCATCGCCACGCTGACGCGGCGCTATGTTGAGGCCGTCGCGGGCACGAAGGCGCGGATCGCCGATACTCGCAAGACCACGCCCGGCCTGCGCGCGCTGGAGAAGCATGCGGTGCTGTGCGGCGGCGGGGTCAATCACCGCTTCGGGCTGGATGACGCCATCCTGATCAAGGACAACCATGTTGCCGTCTGCGGCGGGGTGGGCGAGGCCGTCCGCCGCGCCCGCGCCGCCGTCGGCCATCTGATGAAGGTCGAGGTCGAGGTCGACGGGCTGGATCAGTTGGACGAGGCGCTGGCCGCCGGGCCGGATGTGATCATGCTGGACAATTTCACCCTGCCGATGCTGCGCGAGGCGGTGGCCCGCACGGCCGGGCGGATCAGGCTGGAGGCGTCGGGCGGGGTCAATCTGGAGACGGTGGGGGCCATTGCCGGGACGGGGGTGGACGTGATCTCGGTCGGTGCCCTGACCCATTCAGCGCCGGCGCTGGATGTGGGGCTGGACGTCACGCCCGGCTGACGGGCGAACATCGTTCCGGAACAGGCCGGCGGGCCAGCGGGTTTAAAGGGTCACAGAAGGAGACTTCGATGACCCACGCCCCTCGCATTGCCAAGGAACAGCGCAGCTACGCCGACAAGGGCGATTCGTCAGGGGAGGGTGCGGGCACCACCGATCGCCGCGACCTTGAGACCGAAATCCAGACCGGTCAGCCCGGCGACGCCGACGTCAATCTCGATGAGCAGGGCCGGTTCGGCAATCTGAAGCAGAACCTGACCAACCAGTGGAAGGTCCAGAACCGGTAATCGCCGGGCACCTGTGGGCGGCGGCCTGGCTCAGGCGGTGGGAGCGGCCTGGACCGAGGCGTCTGCCGTGGAGGGCGGCGCGACCGTCACGGCCATGGGAGCAGGAGCGGCAGCAGCCGGTGCGGCGGCGTCAGCCCCATGGTCCTGGGCGACCAGCATGTTGTAAGCGACCGCGCCGGCCTCGCGCACCGGGCCCGTGGGGTCGAGGCTGGCCTGGATCAGCCGCGGGCCTTCGACTTCGCTGGACGGGCGGGCGGCGTAGGAGAACGCCTCGCGCGAGCCCGAGCGGCCGCCGAAGCGATAGAAAAGGTGGTCGCCGACCTGACCAACCCGCACCAGCGAATGGCGCCAGCCCGGCGCGACGCCGGTCGTGTGGAAATGGGTGGCGTTCCCGACCTGGCTGTAGACGGCACCGGAAAGGGCGCTGGATGCGATCTCGCGGGCCCGGTTCCAGGCTGACTGATTGACGCGGCCGCGCATCGAACCGTCACATGTGAAGCTGAACTGGCAGCCCGTGCGGCGACCGGCTCCCTGGAAGACCACCCCGCAGACGCTCTTTGGGAAGGCCGGGTGACGGACGCGGTTCAGCACCACCTGGGTCACGGCGCGCATGCCGTCGCGGCCTTCGCCGCGGGCCTCGTAATAGGCGGCCTGGGTCAGGCAATCGAGATCGCGGGAGGCGTCGAGGGCGCTGCCGAGCCGGAAGGGCAGGGCTGCGACCGGGCCGGTCAGATTGACCCGGCGCAGACTGGCATCGGCGCGCGGGCTGCGCAGCTGTTCCAGTCGGGCGGTCAGGAGTTCGGCCTGACGGTCGCGCTGTGCACCGCCGGCGACGGTATAGGGATCGTGGCGCCGGGCGATGGTCAGGGCGCTCTCGTCCAGACCGCCGGCAGCCGCCGCAAGCGCTTCCTCGGTGAACCCCGCTGCGGTGGCACCGTCGATGCGTTCTGCCTGGGCCCGTACAGTCGTTGCCTTCGCCGCAGTGCCGCCCAGATAGGCGCAGCCGATCGCCAGTCCCACCAATGCGCCGAACGCCGCCGCCGCCGATCCGGGCCGAATCCGGGCCGCACGATCAACAGGAGGGTTCACACGCGTTTGCGGGGCTTTCGGCAAGGGCTCAGTCCTGTACGGCAGGGCGCAATGCCGCCCCCGGGTAGTCACGCAACCGGGCGACCCTCTCCAATCCCTGGAGATCGGCGTCGCGATCCGCTTGCGGTAAATCGATGGTCAGCGAACGAGCCGAACGTCGAGGACGCGCCTTAAGCCAGCCGTTTGTGGCGCCAATGTGGTTGATTCGCAAGATCGTCGTGCGACGCAACATCGCGGGTAGGTTCGCCAGTATACAGAAGATTACCGTTCTGTATCACCGTATAGTCGAGTCCAGTGAAACTCGGCAATTCTGTATTGTCCATCACAGGGACAACATGAAACAAATGGCCGTCCTGTTCTTACGCATTGTTCAGGTGTGCGACTGTTGTCTACGGTGTTGGCCGGGAGTCGTTGTTGACTTCCAGGGTGCGAGCCGGAACCGGCGGTGGGCTGTCGGCGTTCAAGCTCCGCTATTGGAAGGATTTCCCATGAAACGCACCACCATCACCCTCTTCGTCGCCATCACCGCCCTGGCCGCCGCGGCCTGTGGCCAGACCATCGAGCAGAGAGCTGCAACCGGGGCCGTCGCCGGAGCCGTCGTCGCAGGACCGATCGGGGCCGCCGTGGGCGGCGCAGCGGGCGCGGCGGTCGGCCAGGCCCAGAAGCCTAACTGACACAGTCGGCCTTCGAGTGAGCGGGGCGGCGGTCATCGGCGCCTCGCGATCTTGATTTTCGCGCCCATATAGGGTTAGCGACGCGCCGGGCTGCGCTGAAAACCGCCCGGCCGCGTTCAAGCGCATCCACAACCGTTCAAGGACATCGACGCCCTCCGCATGAGAGATCTGAAACAGACCGGCTTCACCGACCGCCTCACGACCCAGCAGGAGGCCAAGAAGGCCCTGCTGGCCCGGTTCAAGCCCAAGGCCGCCGCCCCCGATCCCGAATTCGAAAAGCTGGCCGCCAAGCGCGCCGCCGAGAAGGAGGCCCTGCGCCAGCAGCATGAACTGGCCAAGGCCGAAGCCCGCCGGGAAAAGGCTGACAAGGAAGCCGCACGCATGGCGGCCGACGCCGAGGCCCAGGAAGCGGTCGAGGCCGAGAAGCGCGCCGCCCGCAAGGAGCGCAAGGCGCTGACCAAGGAAGAACAGAAGGCCGCTCGCGACGCCCGTTACGCCGCCCGCAAGGCGCGCACGCGCTGACCTGCACGACGGCCGGCCGAAAAGGCCGGCCGGTTCGTCCTCAGATGAGTTCGCCCAGGATGCGGGCCAGCTGCTCGCCCGAGTAGGGTTTGCGCAGGAACGGCCAGGGCGCATCCGCCAGGGCCGCATCCACATCTTCTCCGGCATAGCCCGAGGTCAGCACGACCCGCATGTCGGGGTAGTCGCGGCCGCACATCCGCGCCAGTTCGATGCCGGTCATGCCGCCGGGCATCACGACATCGCTGAGCATCATGTCGAATTTCTCGCGCTTCAGCAGGTCCAGAGCCTGCGGCGCGGTCTCGACAGCGCGTACCTCCAGCCCCAGACCTTCCAGCAACTCCAGCGCGACAACGGCGACGCTGGCGTCATCCTCGACCAGCAGCAGGCGGCGACCAGCGGCCATCGGCCGGGCCGCTTCCGGCCCGTTTTCGACGATGACGCCCGCAGCCTCGTTCTGAGGCGGCAAATACAGGTTGATCTCGGTTCCACGTCCAGGCCTGGATGAAATCTGGGCGGCACCGCCGCTCTGGCGGGCGAAGCCATAGACCTGACTCAGGCCCAGCCCCGTCCCCTTGCCTACGGCCTTGGTGGTGAAAAAGGGTTCGAACACCCGCGCAATCACTTCGGGCTGCATGCCCACGCCATTATCGGCGACGGTGACGCAGACATAGTCGCCGGCCGCAAGGTCGACGACCTCGCCCGGCTCGACGGTGCGCGACGCGGTCTGGACCGTAATCCGGCCCTTGTCGCCGACAGCGTCACGGGCGTTGACGACCAGGTTCAGCAAGGCGGCCTCGAACTGGGAAGGATCGACGTTGACCCGCGCGCCGCCGCGCCGGAGCTTCAGCTTGAACTCTACGGCCTCGCCCACGGCGCGGCGCAACAGGGGCTCGCTCTGGCGTATCTGCACGTTGAGATCGACGGCTTCCGGACGCAGGGCCTGACGGCGCGAGAAGGCCAGCAGTTGATGGGTCAGGCCCTCGCCGCGCCGCGCTGCCGCCAGGGCCGCCTCGCCCAGCTTCTGGCGCTTGGCGGCGTCGTTGGGCGAACGAAGCATGATGTCGAGGGCACCGATCACCACGGTCAGCAGATTGTTGAAGTCGTGCGCCACGCCTCCGGTCAGGCGGCCAACGGCCTCCATGCGCTGGGCGTGCATCAGATCCGCTTCGGCCTTGGCCTTTTCGGCCAGTGCCGCTCCGACCCGCTCCTCGAGCAGTTCGTTGATCCGTTTCAGATCTTCCTCGGCGCGCTTGGCGTCGGTGACGTCAAGGTTTGCACCGACATACCCCTGGAACGCGCCCGTTGCATCGAAGCGGGGTATGCCTTCGCATCGCAGCCAGCGTGCGCCCAGCCGCGGATGCTGCAATCGCATGGTCCGCTGGTAGCGATCCCTGGCCTGCACAGCGCTTTCGAAGGCCTGGTGGTCGTCTTCAAGGTTCAGCGTCGAAACGGTCTTCTGCCAGCTTGATGACAGGTTTTCATCGCTGACATCGAAGTAGGTCTTGTAGCTGCGGTTGGCGAAGGCAAGGTCGCCCTTCTCGTCCGTCATCCAGATCTGGACGGGCGCGCTGTTGGCGATGGTGCGGAACCGGGTCTCGGATTCTGACAGACGGTTTTCCGCCTCGACGCGCGCGGTTTCGTCGCGCAGCGTCAGCACCGCGCCGATCCGGCCGCCATCGGGGTTATAGACGGGTCGGGCGTTGCCGACCGCGAGGACTTCGGACCCATCCGGCCGCCGAATGCGCCAGCGGGCGTTCAGGACCGTTTCGCCCTCAGTCACCGCGCGTGCGAGCGGCAACTCGTGCGAGGGGTAGGGCAGGCCCGCTTCCGTGAACAGGTGATAGGTTTCGGAATAGTCCGAGGGCCCGACATCCAGACGTTCGACGCCATGCAGGCGGACTGCCGCGTCATTGACAAAAGTGATCCGTCCCTCGGGGTCGGTGACAATGACCCCTTCGGCCAACTGGCCGAGTATGGCGTCCCTTTCGGCGGCCGCCGCCACGAGGTTGGCGGCGGTTTCGCGAATGTCGGAAACGTCGAAGGCGACGCCGACAAAGCCGACCACCTCGTTGACGGCGCCGAGGCGGGGCCGGGAGAAGGATTTCAGCCAGCGGTATTCGCCGTCGTGCCGGAGGTAGCGGGCTTCCATCGAGAAGGGCTGACCGGAGGCTTCTCCCTCGAGGGACTCCTTCAGCACCCGCTCATGATCGTCCGGATGGATGACCGTGCGCCAGTTGGCCAGCCGGGCCTCTTCATAGGTTCCGCCGTTGTAGGCGACATAGGCCTGGTTGACGAAGGCGCGGGTGCGGTCCTGCTGGGTGACCCAGATCAGCACCGGTGCCGTGTCGGCGATGGCGCGGAAACGCTCCTCGCTTTCACGCACTTCGGCCTCGGCCCGGGTGCGCTCGATCTCGGTCCAGGTGCGCAGGGCGACGTCCTGCAACAGGGCGGTTTCCGCCTCCGTCCATTCGCGCACCGTGGAGTGGTGGGCGTATAGGAAGGCGCGCAGGCCGCCGGCCCGGATCACCGGCGCGCGCATGAGGGCGCGGGTTTCCAGTCGCTTGAAGACATCCAGCGCATCGCGGGTCCGCGGATCCCGCTGAACGTCGGAGATGTGGATCAGGCGCCCCTCCGCGAGGTCGGCGAACAGGTCTGCGCCAAGGTCCTCAGGGCTGAACTCGCCCTGGGCGCTGACGACGCCTGCCGTCCAGTCCCGTGTCATGGAAACCAGGCCGCGTTCCTGATCAACGACGCCGTAGCCGACGCGGTCGGCCCCGAGTTCGATGCCCAGCGCGCGCTCGACTTCAAGAATGACTTCATCGGGCGAGGTCAGGTCGCGCAGGCGGTCCACCAGAGCCAGCAGGAAGGTCTGCCGCCGATCCTGCCGCTCAAGGGCCTCAAGGGCCTCGCGTGTCTCGGTCGTGTCGAACGACATGCCGACATAGCCGAGGAAGACACCGTCTCCGGCGAAACGGGGATTGACCGAAATCCGCATCCAGCGCCACGCGCCGTCCGCGCGCCGGAACCGCGCCTCGAAGCCGTAGGGCAGGCGGTCGGGCCGGGCTGCGGCCATGGCGGCTTCGACACCGGCCTGGTCGTCCGGATGGATGGCCGCTTTCCAGACGTCGCCCAGGATACGCTCGGCGGGCTGGCCGTAGAATTCGACGAGGGCCGCGTTGACGAACTCGACCTGGGCCTCGGCATTGGTCATCCAGACCGGAGAAGGGGCCGTATCGGCCATGACACGGAACCGGGACTCGCTTTCACGCAGGGCCGCCTCGGCCGCACGGGCTTCGGTGACGTCGACATTGACGCCGATCATCCCGCCGTAGGCACCGCCCGCTTCGATCCGCGGATGGGCGTCGGTGTGGAGCACGCGCCACTGGCCGTCATGCCGGAGATAGCGGCCTTCAACTTCAAAGGCGGCCTCAAGCTGAGCGGCCTCGACCATCGCCGCAAGCACCCGGTCCACGTCGTCCGGATGGATGGTGGCGACGAAGTCGAACCCTTTCAGAGATTCGGGGGCGTTCCAGAACTCGCGCTGGGCGGCGTTCAGGTGCACGCATTTCCCCTCCGGATCGCTCATCCACAACATGACGGGCGCGTGCTCGCTGATCAGGCGCAACTGGTGCTCATGATCGTCGATGCGGGCCCTGGAGCTTCGCAGCGCCTCAAGCGAGGCGTCGAGCGCGCGGACCATATCCCGCAGCGCTGATGCGACGGCTGTGACGAAGAGGCCGACGACGACAAAGTTGACGGTCGCCACGAGCCCAAGCCGGTCCGCCACTCCGGCTCCGACGGCGCCGAAGCCGACCACCAGCCAGCCGCCGAACAGGCAGGCGGCTGTGGCGGTCACCCCCGCCAGCCGGCCCGCGGCCAGCGAGGCGACGATCACCGCGGGCAGCAGGATCATGAAGCCGGTGATGTTGCCGTAGAAGCCGCTCAGCGCGCCGCGGATGGCCAGGGCCGCCGCCGCGGCACCCACGCCGACGAACAGGGACACCCACCACGGACGGGTCTTCACCCGGGCCAGCCGGGTTACGGCGGCGCCAATGCTGAATACCCGAACGAAATCCCCCAACGCGCTCATGAACCCCCGCTCGCGCGCACGCGATTTCGGTAAACGTATTGGAGCGGCTGGAGTTCCCGCAAGCGTGACGAGTACAGACGGGAGCAGAAAACCGGGCCCAACTGTTGCCCGCAAAAGGTCATGGGGTCGGGCGCTTTACTCACCGGGAAAGCGTTGAGGCTTGACCGAACCGGACTTTTCCGCCTGAAAAGCGCCCCGCTTGGCGCGCAAACTGCACGATCGTCGGGCGATGTCCCGGCTTGGGAGCTGACTATTTGGCCAGGATCGACTGGACCGCGACGATGAAGAGGATGCGACGGCTGCTGGCCGCCGCACCTGTGGTGCTGGCCGCTTTCGGCGTTGCCATGGCCGCCAGCTCGACGCCGCGCCCGGAGATTGATCGTCGCGCCGAGTCGATCCGCACCCTGACCGGCGGCGACCTGAGCGCCCGCGGCTTTGCCGTCATCACGGGCCGCATGGACCCATCGCAGCTGGCCATCGCCTTGCGTCATGATCCCAGCGAACGCCGAGCGGCCCTCTATGGACTGACACCCGGCTGGGAGAGCCTGACGCTGGCCGGTCGGCCGACGCTGGACTTCGGCGCAACGGGCCTCGACGCGATGAAGCTGAACGCCGCAACGCCGGACGCCTCGCAGTTTCTGCGGGTCGCCGCGCCCTTCGTCTTCAAGCCGGCCACGGCCGAGGATCGCCGCAGGGCCCTGCGCTGCCTGACCCAGGGCATCTATTATGAGGCGGCGCTTGAGCCCACCGAGGGCCAGGAGGCGGTCGCCCAGGTCATCCTGAACCGGGTGCGCGACCCCAACTACGCCAACAGCGTGTGCGGCGTGGTGTTCGAGGGTGCCGAGCGCACCACGGGCTGCCAGTTCAGCTTCACCTGCGACGGCGCGCTGTCGCAGGCACCGGTCGCCTGGGCCTGGAACCGGGCCAGGATCGTCGCCGAGCGGGCTCTGGCCGGTCATGTCTCAGCCCGTGTCGGCACTGCGACCCACTATCACGCCGACTATGTTCACCCCTGGTGGGCACCGACGCTGAACAAGCTGACCCAGATCGGGGCGCACATCTTCTATCGCTGGAAGGGCGTCTACGGAGAGCCGGCGGCTTTCCGTCAGGCCTACGCCGGTCGCGAGCCCCTGATCGACGAGGCGCGCTTCTCGCGCCCCCGGATCCAGATCGTGTCGGCGACCGAGGCCGAGCTGGCGCTCGGCGAGGCAGCCGCCAACGGCGAGAGCATCATGCGCACCGTCGAGATCGATGGTCAGACGCGGGTCGTGGGCGTCGCCTCCCTGGGCGGCCGGCGTCAGGCGACCGCAGCCGATATCGCCGCCATCAATCAACGACTGGCCGCCTTCGAGACGCCGCCGCCGGCTGCGCCGCAAGAGCCTGTGAGGGCAGCGCCGCCGGGCGTGACGGTCATGGACGTCGAGGAAGTTGGCCGTCCGGCCTCCTGATTGCAACTGAGGCGGAACGCAAGGCACAGGCCCGCGTTCTTGTGCCGACGCGGGGGATACGCAGATCGCCTTTCAGACCCTGACCGGAGTTCAAGCCTGTCAGGCCTGCGAGACTGCACCTTGCCCTGATCTCCTGGCGCAGCGGCGCATCACAGAAGGGCGCTGCTTGACCAATCCAGCCGCCAGCGACCCGGACGCGATTGAAGCAGAGCGTCTCCGTGTCCTGCGATCGTTCGATATCCTCGACACCGATCCTGAACAGGCCTTCGACGACGTGATGCTGCTGGCGGCGCGGATCTGTGATGCGCCGATCGGCATGGTCAGCCTCGCGGTCGGGGACCGGCAGTGGTTCAAGGCCCGGGAGGGTGTGGACGTCCCGGAGATCGGCCCGGCCAGTTCCTTCAGCCGGTATGCGATGCGCCAGCCGGGCGTCACCCTGGTGCGGGACGCCAGTCTGGATCCCCTTTTCGCCGACCATCCGCTGGTCACGGGCCAGTCCGGCTTCCGCTTCTACGCCGGCGCGCCGCTGATCGATGATCAGGGACTGGCGCTGGGTGCCCTGTGCGTCATCGACACCCGCGCCCGCCCCGAAGGGCTGGACGAGACCCAGCTGATGACGCTGGACGTGCTCGCCCGGCAGGTCATGGCCTTGCTGGAGCGTCGCCGGGCGCTGCGCGAGCGACGTCGCAGTGATGAAGCCGCCACCGCCGCTGTCGAGGCCGCGCGTCTGGTGACGGAGAAGCTGGCCGAGAGCGATGCGCGCTTCCAGGCCATCGCCGACAGCATGCCCCAGATGGTCTGGTCATCGCGGCCGGACGGCCACCATGACTACTATAACGCTCGCTGGTACGCCTTTACCGGGGCGGCGGAAGGCACGACCCTCGGCGACGCCTGGGGGGAGATGATCCATCCCGAAGATCAGGAGCGGGCGCGCGCCGCCTGGCGCGCCTCCCTGTCCACCGGCGAGCCTTATGAGGTCGAGTACCGCCTCCTGCACCACACCGGCTCCTACGCCTGGACTCTGAGCCGGGCCATGCCGATCCGCAATTCCGCCGGTGCCGTCACCCGCTGGTTCGGGACGGGGACGGACATCGCCGAGATGAAGCGGCTGGAGGAAGCCAAGGCGCTACTGAGCCAGGAATTGAGCCATCGGATCAAGAACATCTTCGCGGTGATCTCGGCCTTGCTGGCCCTGTCGGCGCGGCAGTACCCCGAGGCCAAGGCCTTCGCCCGGGCGGCCCGGACCCGGATCTCGGCCCTTGCGCGCGCCCATGAGTTCGTGCGGCCGCATACGGAATCCACCCGTCCCAGCCTGGACGGGACCACCCTGCATGCCTTCCTGCGAGACCTGTTCCTTCCTTATGACGATGAGGCCGGGGACCCCCGGGTTGTCGTCAGCGGAGATGACGCGGATTTCGACGATCAGGCCGCGACTCCGGTCGCCCTGCTGTTCCACGAACTGGCCACCAACGCCGCCAAATACGGCGCTCTCTCCGTGCCCGAGGGTCGGGTCATGCTGACGACCCGGCGACAAGGCGACCGCTATGTCATGCGCTGGCGGGAGCGGGGCGGCCCGGCTTTGGGCGGCACGCCGGATGCCTCCGGTTTCGGCTCGTCCCTGCTCGCCCTGTCGGTCGAGGGCCAACTGGGTGGAACGCTCGAACAGGCTTGGGCGCGCGAGGGGCTGGAGGTTGTCGCCGACATCCCGGCGACGGCCCTCGCGCCACGCCGCGCCGCGAAGAAATTGATGTGAACCGCCATCCACGGCTCGCGTTGAGAGGGCATAAGTCCGTAGTGAATCGAAACCAATGACCGCGCGTATCCTGATCATCGAAGACGAGGCCCTTGTCGCCATGGAGCTTCGCTTCGTGCTGGAGGACCTGGGCTATGACGTCGTGGGAACCGCGCCGGACGCCCGAACGGCCCGCGCGCTCGCCAGCCGCGGCGGTGTCGAACTGGCCCTGGTCGACATCCACCTGACGGACGGCGCTACCGGCGTCGGACTGGGGCAGGAACTGGGCGAGGAATTCGGCGTCACCGTCCTCTACATGACCGCAAACCCCGGCATGGTCAGCCATGGCGTTCCCGGCACCATGGGTGTCGTAACCAAGCCGACCGACGAGGCCTGCGTCCGTGGCGCGGTGGAATACGCCCTGCACCTTCGCCGGGGGGAACCCGCGTCGCAGGTCCCCTACGGTCTGCAGATGTTCAACTGACCCCGAAGTCCTGCCTCACCAGACGCCGATCTTTTCGGCCTCTTTGTGCGAGATCGGATCGCCGGCGCTGGCATGGTCCGCTTCGGCCAGGAAGCGGACGGCTTCCAGCGCGGCCATACAGCCCATGCCGGCGGCGGTGACGGCCTGGCGGTAGATGTCGTCGGTGACGTCGCCGGCGGCCCAGACGCCCTCAATGGCCGTGGCCGCCGTGCCCGGCTTCACCACCAGGTAGCCGCCCTGTTTGGTCTCCAGCTGGCCCGCGAACAATTCCGATGACGGCGCATGGCCGATGGCGATGAAGACGCCGTCGGCAGAGATGTCCCGGGTCTCGCCGGTCTGGACGTTCTTCAGCCGCGCGCCGGTGACGTTGACGCCACCGAAGCTGTTGGTCTCGCCCAGGATCTCGTCGATGGCGTTGTTCCAGAGCACCTCGACCTTGGGGTTCGAGAACAGCCGGTCCTGCAGGATCCGTTCGGCCCGGAACTCGTCGCGGCGGTGGACGACGGTGACCTTAGAAGCGAAATTGGTCAGGAACAGCGCCTCCTCGACCGCAGTGTTGCCCCCGCCGACGACGATGACCTCCTTGCCGCGATAGAAGAAGCCGTCGCAGGTGGCACAGGCCGAGACGCCGAAACCCTGGTATTTGGCCTCGCTCTCGATCCCCAGCCATTTGGCCTGGGCACCGGTCGAGATGATCACCGTTTCGGCCAGCAGTTCGGTCCCGGAATCGAGCGTCAGGCGGAAGGGCCGCTGCGACAGGTCGGCCTTGACCACGATGTCCTCAACGATCTCGGTCCCGACATGCTCGGCCTGGGCGCGCATCTGCTCCATCAGCCAGGGGCCCTGGATGACGTCGGCGAAGCCGGGATAGTTCTCGACATCGGTGGTGATGGTCAGCTGGCCGCCGGGCTGCAGGCCGGCGATGACGACCGGATTCAACAGGGCGCGGGCCGCATAGATGGCGGCGGTCCAGCCGGCGGGACCGGAACCGATGATGGCGACGCGGACGGTGCGGGGAGTGCTCATGCCCCTATTTAGGCGTTGATTCTGTCCGGCGCGATCCCGGGCCCGCATCCATTCACAGCAACGAGGGGCTCATTCACGGAAGTCGAGCGCGGGATCGTGGTCGCACTGTTTGACGCGCTCCGGTTCCAGACCCGTCAGATCAGAGCGCCAGCAGGTGTGGAGGACCGCGCAGTAGCAGGCCTCCATCTTCAGCTTCCAGCGCTCCCGATTCAGCTCTTCCCAGAGGGCGGGATTGTCCTGGCGGCGCAGCGACAGGAAGAGCTTGGTCTCACCCGCCGGCACCACGGCCGACTGCAGGTGGTTGGACGCGATGTTACTGCGAGCCTTTTCTTCGGACGATAATTGGCCGTAGCCGCAGCAACGGGTCAGCAGCTCGCGCCGCGCCAGAACCGGTTTCCCTTCATAGGTCACGCGCAGGTATTTCAGCAGGGCAGGGCCCACGCCGACGTTCTGGATCCCCATGCCGACGACCTGCTCACCATCATCGCTGAGGTTGCCGTGCTCGTAGCGCAGGAAGGGCCAGGAGTTGGCGGCCACCAGCTCTTCCTGGACATGGCCGTGATGCATGGCGACCGCGACCGAGATCACGGAAAGCATCATGGCGGAAGCCGCCAGGATGAGGTCGAGCCAGCGATGACCGACCTTGCGCGGTTCGATCTCGACCCCTTCGGGGGTCGGTTTCACGGGGATTGTCATGCGTTATCGCCTCGCCTGATGGACACCCCATTGTGCCGCCGGTCGAGACGTGAGTCGTTGTAATTCTTGAGCAATAACTTGTCGGACAGATCCGCGTTCCCGCCGGACAATGGCGGGTTGCTCACCTGCCAAGGAGGCACGACAATGCCGGCGGCGAACGCAGGGTGACGACCGGGTCACGCCTGGTCACAGGTCTTGGCAGAGGATCGAATGGCGAAAAAAACTTACATGGGCATGGGCATCGCTCTCGGCACGGCGATCGGCGTGGCGTTGGGGGTCGCCATGGACAACCTCGCGCTCGGCATCGGTGGCGGCATCGCCATCGGGGTAGCCCTTGGCGCGGGTATGGATTCGGGCCGGAAGGGCAAGAAGGGAGACAATCGTGGGCCTGACAGCGGGGGCGGGGTTTATCCCTTCGACGGCGGCGGGCGCGACAAGAGCCCGGACAGCGGGTCGGATAACGGCTCCGACAGCGGCTCGGATGGCGGGGGCGGGGGCGGGGGCGGAGGCGGAGATGGCGGCGG
>VFBG01000184.1 GCA_006515835.1 bacterium
GGGGCGGACTCTAGCTATTCCTGGAGGAGTTTAAGGGGGTCACGTCAGTGTACCATCGGGCCCAGATCCGCGAAGCCTTTGCCGAGACCGGAGCGAAAACTCGGCGCGAAATCGCCGAGGTCGTCGCTCGACATCTGGAGGCGTTCCGTCACCGTCTGCCGCCGCCCCGCAAACCTTGGGACAGCGAGGATGCGCGCGATGCTCTGTTCGCAGCCGCCGCGGTGGCCTTGACGCACCATCGGATGGGTGCGTGAGCCGCGGTAGTTAGGACGCCTTCTTCGGCCGGCCGGCTTTCTTGGCGGGCTTGCGCCCGCCCTGTCCCAAACCCATCGCCTTGGCCAGGGCGGATCGTCTCGCGGCATAGGCGGGCGCGACCATCGGATAGGTCGAGGCGAGCCCGAACCGCTCGCGGTAGCTCTGCGGCGTCATTCCGCGTGTGGTCAGATGCCGTTTGAGGGACTGGTAGGTGCGGCCGTCGAGGAAGCTGACCAGGCCGTCGTCGCGGATCGATTTCCTCACCTGTCCCGCGGTCGGCTTCGCGACGATCGTTTCGGGCTCGAGGGCCATCTCGCCCAATCCCTTGAGGGCGGTGTGGACGCCCAGGATCAACGCTCCCACATGGGCGGGTTCGACCTTGTTCTGGCTCAGATAGGCCGAGACGATATCGGTCGTCATTTCAGTCAAGTTCGGCGTCGCGTCGTCCATAGAAGCCTCGATCGAAGAGATGCGGTGAGCCGCATTCCACCAGAATTTGGCTTCTGAAGGAATGGGGCGTCAGGCCTACGTGTCCTGAACTGGATGACCGCGTGATGTTCACACAGAGGCCGGCACCGCGCGCTGGCCAAAAGACTGCAGGGTGACGGTGCCGAAACGGTGCCAAACTCGGCTGCGGAGCCTTCCCTGCCCTGCTAAGTCATTGAAACGATGGTGGGTGATGTAGGGTTCGAACCTACGACCCGCTGATTAAGAGTCAGCTGCTCGCTAATCACCCGAACCATTCGTCTGCACGGAGCCTCGCAAGGTCTGTGCCGTCTGCGCGTGCGCCGATACGGGACCGGCTTCGGCGAGGGGGCGTACCTAATGGGAATGCCTCTCGCGTGCAAGGGGATTCAGGGGTCCGTTTCGGTTTGTCGCAGGACCGGCTAGGGTCGGGCCGGAATCAGCCGCCGGGGAGCGGCGACGGGGAAACGACGATGGCCTTCTGGAACCGCCGGCGCTCGATCGATGCCATGCTGGCCCCGCACGAGGGTCCGGCGTTGAAGAAGACGCTGGGCTGGCCGCACCTGATGGCGCTGGGCGTCGGTGCGATCGTCGGCACCGGCATCCTGACCCTGATCGGCGTCGGCGCCGGCCTGGCCGGGCCGGCGGTGATGATCAGCTTCGCACTGGCGGGGCTCGTCTGCGCCTGCGCGGCCCTGGCCTATGCCGAGCTCTCGACCATGATGCCGGCGGCGGGCAGCGCCTATACCTATTCCTACGCCGTGCTGGGTGAGCTGATCGCCTGGATCGTCGGCTGGAGCCTGATCCTCGAATATTCGCTGGTGGTGTCCGCCGTGGCGGTGGGCTGGTCGGGGTATGCGACCGGCTTCCTCGCCGGAATGGGCGTCGAACTGCCGGCCATGCTGGCGGCGGGCCCGCACGTCGAGGGCGGACTGATCAACCTGCCGGCGGTGTTCATCATCGCCGTGGTGACGGGTCTGCTGCTGCTGGGCACGCGCGAGAGCGCCACCCTGAATGCCGTGCTGGTGGTCATCAAGATCGTGGCCCTGATCGCCTTCGTCGCCATTGCCCTGCCGGCCTTCGACGCCGCCAACTTTACCCCCTTCATGCCCAACGGCTTCGGCTCGCCGGCCCTGCCGTTCGCGGAGCAGATCACCGGCCAGCCCGTGGTCCAGACCGGCGTCATGGCGGCGGCGGCGATCATCTTCTTCGCCTTCTACGGCTTCGACGCCATCTCGACCGCGGCCGAGGAAACCAAGCGGCCCGAGCGCGATCTGGCCATCGGCATCGTCGGCTCCATGGTCGTCTGCACGGCCCTGTATCTGGTCGTGGCCGCCGCCGCGATCGGTGCCCGTCCGGTTGCAACCTTCGCCGAAAGCCCCGAGCCGCTGGCGCTGATCCTGCGCGAGATGGGGCAGGGGACGGCCGCGCAGTGGATCGCGGTCTCGGCCGTGGTCGCCCTGCCGACCGTGCTTCTGGCCTTCCTGTTCGGCCAGAGCCGCATCTTCCTCGGCATGGCCCGCGACGGCCTGTTGCCGCGCAAGCTGGCCCGGGTTTCGTCGCGCGGCGTGCCCGCGGTCGTGACCATCTTCACCGCCATCGTGGTTGCGGCCCTCGCCGGGATCATGCGGCTGGACGAGCTGGCCTCGCTGGCCAACGCCGGGACGCTGGCGGCCTTCGCAGCCGTCGGGGTCTGCCTGATCGTCCTGCGCCTCCGCGATCCGAACCGGCCGCGCGTATTCAAGGCGCCGCTGTGGTGGCTGGTCGGGGCGGTCACGATCATTGGCTGCATCGTCTTCTTCTTCAGCCTGCGACCCTCGACCCAGCTCTATTTCCTCTACTGGAACCTCGCCGGACTGGTCGTCTATTTCGGCTGGTCCGCCTGGAACTCGCGGCTGGCCAAGGGTGAGGAGACCGCCGGCTGATGGCTTTGCGCGACCTGTCCGGCGCGGTCGACTTCACCGTGCTGGAGCGGATGACCGGCGGCGACGACTCCATCACCGAAGAGGTGCTGGGCCTGTTCGTCCAGCAGGCCGCGATGTGGTCGCCCATGCTGGACGTGCGTGAGGACGGCTGGCGGGACGCGGTGCATACGATCCGGGGCGCGGCCGCGGGCATCGGTGCCGACACCCTGGCGGCGGCCTGCCAGGCGGCAGAGGCGGCGGACAAGGCCGTGGCCCCGCCGCTGCTCGATCGGGTGCGCGACGCGCTCGAGATCGCCCTGGCCGATGTGGCGGCCTACCGGCACGCCCTGATGCTGAGGTCGCTGCGGGCATGACCGCCGCCGACTATGTCGGCCTGGTTCTGGCGAACACGCCCTGGTGGGCCTTCGCCCTGCTGGCGCTGCTGGTCGTTCTCGGCATCCGGCGGCTCAGGACGCGGGTTCGGGGCCTCGCTATGGCCTTCGCTGCGCCCGTCGCCTTCGGCGTCTGGGGCCTGTTCAATGTGGCGGCGTACAGTCAGGCGCAGTCCGCAGTCGTCGGCCTGTCGACCTTCCTGCTGATGTTCGCGGCGGGCTGGGCCTCCACATGGCTGTACATGGGCGAGAAGGCCGATCTCACCGACGACGGCCGCTTCCTGTTCCACGCCACGCCGGAGCCCCTGATCACCTATATGACCGTCTTCGCCATCCGGTTCGGGCTGGAGGTCTGGAAGGGATTCGAACCGGGTGCCGCGCCCCTGGCGGGCGGTTTCGCCATCGGCCTGTCCGCATTCGTGGCTGGCCGGACCCCCGCAGGGCCTTCTCGCTCTTCCAGCTGCGCCGCTCGGCGGCGGTCGCCTGAGGCCTAGCCGCGCGTCCGGTCCCAGACCCCGAACTCATGCGCGATGCAGCGGTCGATGAGGGTGCGCCAGACCGGCTCGGCGATGGCCGGCGACAGGCCCGCGGGCCCGGCGGCGGCCAGCACCTTGGCGACCACATCCTCGATACGGGCGTCGTCATGGACCACCGAACGGTCCGGCTTGATGCGGGCGGCGGCGTCCATATAGCGCTGGCGCTCGGCCAGCAGCTGGACGAGGGCGCGGTCCAGCGCGTCCACGCCCTGACGTACCTCGGCCATGGAAACACAGTCTTCGGGGGCTGCCCGGCTATCGATCCTGAGAGTTTCCGGCGCGCTCAACTTAAAACTCTCCGCTCATCCCCGCGAAAGCGGGGAACTGGGTCCCCGCTTTCGCGGGGATGAGCGGAAAGGAAATGGAAGTCACCCCACAAAGGCGCGCTCCAGCACATAGTCGCCCGGCTCGGCGTTCGAGCCTTCCTTCATGCCGAAGGTCTCGAGCAGTTCGCCCGTCTCCTTGATCATGGCCATGGAGCCGCACAGCATGACCCGGTCCCGCTCCGGCGAGAAGTCGTGCGGCAGGCCCAGGTCGTCGAACAGGGCGCCCGACTTGATCCGATCGGTGATCCGGCCGGCATGTTCGAACGGCTCGCGGGTGACGGTGGGATAGTAGGTCAGCTGGGCCTTCGCCTCCTCGCCGATCAGCGGATCGTCATGGATGCCCGAGGTCAGGAAGTCCCGGTAGGTCAGGTCGGCGATGTGGCGCACGGTATGGCAGACCACGACATGGCCAAAGCGGCTGTAGGTGTCCGGGTCGCGCGCCACGCTGAGCCAGGGCGCCAGTCCCGTGCCCGTCCCAATGAGCCAGAGCCGCTCGCCGCCGGTCAGGGCGTCCAGCACCAGGGTGCCCGTCGGCTTCTTGCCCATCAGAACCTTGTCGCCGGGCTGAATCTTCTGCAGGCGCGAGGTCAGCGGGCCGTCAGCCACCTTGATCGAGAGGAACTCCAGCTCCTCGGCCCAGCCTGGGCTGGCGATGGAATAGGCGCGCAGGACGGGCTTGCCGCCGTCTTCGCCCGGCAGGCCGATCATCACGAACTCGCCCGATCGGAACCGGAAGTCCTCGGGCCGGGCGATGGCGAAGCTGAACAGCTGGTCGGTCCAGTGGCGCACCCACAGCACTTCCAGCTCATGGAAGGCGGAGGCTTTCGCGAGCGGCGGAGAGGCGGCGACATCGGTCATTGCGCGCTTCTTAGGGGGTGAGAGGCGAGGGGGGAAGGGATGCCGATGTCGCGCCGGACATGTTCGGTGAACGTCCGCGCCAATGCTGTCTTCCCGCCCCTGATCATCGCGACCCTTTTCGCCCCTGACAGTGCCTTCCCGCCCCTCTGTCCGGGCTGGTCCGGCCCCCGCTCACCCGCTTGCGACCAAAGCTGACGCAGCGATGTGCCTCTATGTGAAACGGCCACGGGGACTGGGGATATTGACGGCTCGAAACACATCACGGCCCCCGTATCGGGGTCCACACGCTGACCGGGCGACGCTCCCCCGAAGGGCTGCCCGACGTTGCGAAAATTTCCGGCGGCAACAGTGTACTTTCGACCCCTTTGCCACGGGTGCGGAATCGGGGATGACGCCGACCGAAACGACCGCTAGCGTCCGCGCCATGCGCATCAAACTCCTCGCCTCGACCCTGTTTCTCGTGGCGCTTTCGCCGTTCACCGCCGCGATGGCGCAAACCGCGGACCCGGCGGTCCTGACGCCCGAGCGGGTGTTCGCCAACCCGTCGCTGGCCGGACCCGTGGCCAAGTCCGTCAGCCTGTCGCCGGACGGTGAGCTGGTCGCCTTCCTGCGCTCGCGCGACGACGATGTGGACGTGCAGGATCTGTGGGCGGCACCGATCGGCGAGGGCGAGCCGTTCCGGCTGATCGACGCGCGTGCGCTGGTCCCCGACGCAGGCGAACTGTCCGAGGCTGAGAAGGCGCGCCGCGAGCGGATGCGGATCAGCCAGCGCGGCGTGGTCGAGTATTCCTGGGACCAGCAGGGGCGCTACATCCTCGCGCCGCTGGAAGGCGACATCTTTCTGGCCGAGCGTGAAGGCGGGGCCGTGCGCCGCCTGACCGAGACCGAGGCCGACGAGATCGACGCCAAGGTCTCGCCCAGGGGCAATTTCGTTTCCTTCGTGCGCGATCAGGACCTGATCGTTCTGGACCTGAACGGCAACCGCGAGACAGCGGTGACGACGGCGAGGGCCTGGTCACCTGGGCGACCGCCGAGTTCGTCGCCCAGGAGGAAATGGACCGCGACACCGGCTACTGGTGGAGCCCGGACGAACGCTACATCGCCCTGCAGCGGACCGACGAGAGCACTGTCGACATTATCCCACGGCTCGACATTACGGGTGGCGGTGCCCGCGTGATCGAGCAGCGTTATCCGCGCGCAGGCCGGCCGAACGCCGTGGTCGAACTGTATGTCCACAACCGGGAAACGGGCCAGCGGACCAGGGTCGACCTGGGCACCAATGCGGACATCTATCTGGCCCGTGTCGACTGGTCGTCGGACGGCCGCACCCTCTATATCCAGCGCCAGTCGCGGGACCAGAAGACGCTGGATCTGCTGAGCGTCGATCCGGCCACGGGCGCGTCGCGGGTGGTCGTGACGCGGACCTCGGACGCCTGGGTTCCTTTGACCCACGACTTCAGGGCGCTGGACGACGGCAACTTCATCTGGTCGTCGGAAGAGACTGGCTGGAAGCATCTGTACCTTTACAGCCGAGAGGGCCGTCAGATCCGGGCGATCACCCGGGGCGACTATCCCGTGAAGGCGCTGACCGGCGTGAACCAGCGCACGGGCGAAGTCTTCTTCACGGCTTCGATGCGCGACGGCCGCGAACTGCCGATCGAGCGGCAAATGTTCCGCGCCTCCCTGCGCCGGACTGTGACGCCGGTCGCCATCACGCCGGCGGGCGGCTGGTGGGCTGCCTCGATGAACAAGACGGGCACGGCCTATGTCGGGGACTACACTGACCTGAACACGCCGGCGCAATCCGGCCTCTACCGCGCCGACGGGACCTTCGTTCGCTGGATCGAGGAGAACCGGCTGGACGCCGATCCGAGACCCTGGTCTGGCAGATGACCACGCCGCCCGGTTTTGATCCGTCGAAACAGTACCCCGTCGTGATGCAGGTCTATGGCGGGCCGGGCGCGGGCGCGGTGCGGCGGTCGTGGCAGGGCTCGACCAATCAACTGTTGACCGAGGCCGGCTACATCGTTTTCCGGCTCGACAATCGCGGCGAAGGCGACCGGTCCGCGGCCTTCAAGCAGGCCCTGCATCTGCGCATGGGTCAGCCTGAGATCGAAGATCAGGTGTTGGCCGCCAACTATCTGAGATCGCTTCCCTATGTCGCCGACGACCGCATCGCCATGATGGGCTGGTCCTATGGCGGGTTCATGAGCCTGATGGCCCTGACCGAACCCGATATGGGCCTGGCCTCGGCCATCGCCGGTGCCCCGCCGACCGAGTGGAGCCTCTACGACACCCACTATACCGAGCGGTTCATGTCGACGCCGGAAGCGAATGCGGCGGGCTACGCCGCCTCGGACGCCATTCCGCGCCTGCCGAACCTGACCGGACGGCTGCTGCTGATGCACGGCATGGCCGACGACAACGTCATCCTCGAGAACTCCACGCGGGTCATCGACGCGCTGCAGGCCTCGTCCATTCCCTTCGAACTGATGCTCTACCCCGGCCAGCGCCACGGCGTCCGGGGCAATGAAAGGCAGCTGCAGCAATGGCGAACGTATCTGGACTTCCTCGATCGCACGATCGGCTCACGGGCACCCGCTGCGCGGGATTGATTGCGGGGGCTCTGGCGGCGCTGTCGCTGGGTGCCTGTGCGACGCCCAACGGCGACGGCAGCTGGACAATGGCCGGCGAGAATGGCGGACGGATCTATCAGCCGCCGACCGCCGCCGCCGTCGTGGACGGGCACTTCCCGGGGGCCACCGCCGTCGAGGGCTCGCTGACCCTGATCGCCAGCGCGGACAACGCGGGGCCCGAGCCCTTCAACGCCGTGATCGCGACGAACCCCGCCTTGATGGCGGACGATTGGTCGATCCCCGATGGACCTCTCCGCGGCCTGCCAGTCCTCCTGAAGGACAACATCGAAACCGCCGACATGCCGACGACCGCCGGTTCGCTGGCGCTGGTCGACAACGCCCCCGGCCGCGATGCGCCGCTGGTTTCTCGCCTGCGTGAAGCCGGCGCCGTCATCGTCGGCAAGACCAATCTTTCCGAGTGGGCCAACATCCGCTCGCCCAACTCGATCAGCGGCTGGAGCGCGGTCGGCGGGCAGGCGCTGAACCCTTATGACCCTGCACGCACGCCCTGCGGCTCGTCCGCCGGCAGCGCGACTGCGGTGGCGATGGGGCTTGCGCCCGTGGCCATAGGCACCGAGACCGACGGCTCGATCACCTGCCCGGCCTCGGTCAACGGCGTGGTCGGGTTCAAGCCGACCGTCGGGCTGGTCAGCCGCACCCATATCGTGCCGATCAGCCATTCGCAGGACACCGCCGGCCCGATCACGACCACGGTCGAGGACGCGGCCATCGTCCTGACGGCCATCGCCGGCTCTGACCCGATGGATCCCGCCACGGCCGAGGCCGATGCGCGCAAGGTCGACTACCGCGCGGCGCTCGACGCCAACTCGCTGCAGGGCGCGCGCCTCGGCGTGATGCGCTTCCTCATCGCCAACTATTCCGCCGAGGCCCAGGCCGAGTTCGAGCGGGCGCTGGTCAATCTGCGCGCGGCGGGTGCCGAGATCGTCGAGATCACCGAGCCGCCGGCGGAGTTCCGCCAGATCGGCGGCTGGGAGCTGATCGTGCTGCTGACCGAGCTGAAGCACGACTTGAACCTCTATCTGGCCTCCACCGATCCGACGCAGGTGCGGACCCGGACCCTCGCCGACGTCATCGCCTTCAACGCCGCCGAGCCGCGCGAGACCGTGCTGTTCGGACAGGAGTTGTTCGAGCGGGCCGAGGCCACCGGCGGCCTGGACGATCCGGCCTATGTCGAGGCCCGCGTCCGCTCGTTACAGGCGGCGGGACCGGACGGCATTGACCGGATGATGGCGGCCAATTCCGTCGTCGCCCTGATCGCCCCGACCACCTCCCGCGCCTGGACCAACGACCGCGACGACAATGACAATTCGCAGGGCTCGGCCAGCCGGCTGGCGGCGGTGGCGGGCTATCCGCACCTGACCGTGCCGATGGGCTTCGACCGCGGCATGCCGGTCGGAATCAGCTTCATCGGCGGCAAATGGGACGACGCCCGAGTCCTGTCGCTGGGCCACGCCTATGAGCAGCGGACGCATGAACGGCGGCCGCCGCCCGCACCGGTGCAGTCTTCGCCCGCCAGCGGCGGTTGAGGCGCGATGGAACGGCTGTTCGTCAAATTCGCCACCGCGACGGCCAAGGTGGCGGGCAAGCCGTGGACCTTCATCGCCTGCCTCGCGATTGTGCTGGGATGGGCGGCGACCGGGCCGATCTTCAAATTCAGCGAGACCTGGCAGCTGGTGATCAACACCGGCACGACCATCGTCACCTTCCTGATGGTCTTCCTGATCCAGAGGCCCGCGCCCAGCGCTTGCATGAAGGCGAAGACCAGATGCCGGTCGTCGCGACCCGCGCCGAGGACCTGTCAGCGAGCGCCGGGAAGTCGGCCGCCAAGGCGACCTCGTGAGCGCCCTGGCCATCAACCAGCGGGTGATGGCGATGGACAGACGGGCGGGGGTCTGAAAGCGTAACGAAGCTATGTGAGGCGGGGGCCGATCGATGTTGCTGAACCGACGAGGCGCGCTGGCCGGCGCAGGCGGGCTGATGACGGCCCTGGCGACTGGTGAGGCCTGGGCGCAGGATGCCCGTCGCGTGCGCAAGGCGGCCTCGTCCCTGAGCTCCGCGGACGACGACATCCTGGCCTTCGCCGAGGGCGTCAAGATCATGAAGCGGCGTTCGGACGCCCTGTCGTGGGAAGCCCAGAACCGCCTCCACGCCCAGCGCGCCGAGCACGGCAACTGGCGGTTCCTGCCCTGGCACCGGCTGCAGGTCGCGCACGTGGAGCGGATCATCGCCCAGGTGACCGGCCACGCAAACTTCGCCATGCCCTACTGGGACTGGCAGGTGGACCGGTTCCTGCCGCCCTGGGTTCTGGACCCGACCTCGCCCCTCTATGAACGCCAGCGCGATCCCGCGACCGAGACGCTCGACTTCCAGAAGGCCCGCTTTGCGCAGAGCCGCGACGTGGCCCGGGTCTCGGACGACAATTTCGACGCCTTCTGCGGCCGCGAACGCGCTGCGGGCCGGGTCGAGGCCTATGGCCACAACATCATCCACATGCTGGTCGGCGGCTATATGGGCAGCACCCGAACGGCGGCGCTGGATCCGGTCTTCTGGCTGCATCACTGCAACGTCGACCGGGTCTGGGCGACCTGGCACCAGAAGAACGGGGACCTGGCCTATCCCCGGCCCTGGAAGGACGTCTCCATGTCCGGCTTCACCGGTCCCGACGGCCGTCAGACCGGGCGTTGGGTCGCATCGCGCATCACCGCTACCCGGGGTCTGGGCTATCGCTATGACGCCCTCTATGCGCCTCTGGTCTTCGCCCTCCCACCGGGTGCCCTGGGCGGTCCGCCCGTTTCGACGAGTGAGGTCTCTATCCGGATCGACGCCGATTCCACGGACGGCTCTGTCCGGCTTGAACTGCCCGCCGAGATCGTACGGCTGCTCCGCGAAGCACCGGGCCGGGTCACGGTCCAGGGAGCGGGCGTGGTCGCCTATGAACGGTCGGAAAACCTGACCGGCCGCGCCATCGCTACCAGCGTCTTCGCCGAGAAGGGCCGTGTGGATCTCGGCGTGTCCCCGACCTTCGTACATTTCGGCGGCGGCGAGGACGGCGAGCACTCAGGCCACAGCGGGCACGGTGACTACGCCCACGTCTTCACCTTCGACAGCGCCGTCGTCCAGTTGGCAAAGCTGACAGCCGGTCCGCTGGCGATCGTGTCCACGGCCCAGGATCTGCGGCCTGAAGAGCAGCGGCCGCCGGTACGGGCGGTGTCTCTGGAGGCGACGATGACGGTGACGGAGTACGCCGCCTGACGCTTCAGCCCGACCGTCCGGCCGCCTGGGCAGCATGGACGAGCGCGATGATCCGCTCAGCCGCCTCATCGACCGAGCAGCCGGCCGCGTCGATCCGCAGGTCAGGCGCTTCCGGCACCTCATAGGGGCTGTCGATGCCGGTGAAATGGCTCAACTGCCCCGCCCGCGCCTTGGCGTAGAGCCCCTTCAAGTCCCGCGCCTCGGCGACGTCCAGTGGGACGTCAATGAAGACCTCGACGAACTCGCCCGCCTCCATCCGCTCGCGCGCCATCCGCCGCTCCTCGCGGAAGGGCGAGATGAAGGACACCAGCACGATCAGGCCCGCGTCCGTCATCAACCGAGCGACCTCGGCCACCCGCCGGATGTTTTCGACGCGGTCGGCGTCCGTGAAGCCGAGGTCCCGGTTCAGGCCGTGACGCACATTGTCTCCGTCCAGCATCACTGAATGGAACCCCTCGGCGAGCAGACGCTGCTCCACCCGGTTGGCGATGGTCGACTTGCCGGCGCCGGACAGGCCGGTGAACCAAAGGACCAATGGCGACTGGCGTTTGAGCGCGGCGCGGTCGGACCGGCTGACAGTCAGGGCCTGCGGATGGATATTCGCTGCCCGGCGCAGGGCGAAACGGATCATGCCGGCACCGGCGGTCTCCTTGGTCATCCGGTCGATCAGGATGAAGCCGCCGAGATCGCGGTTCACGGTGTAGGGCTCGAAGGCGACCGGGGCGTCGAGCGCCAGGGTGCAAAGGCCGATGTCATTCAGGGTCAGGGTCGGTGCGGCCAGCAGCTCGCCGGTATCGATATTGACCTTATGCTTCAGATCGCTGATCCGCGCCCCGACTGTCTCCGCCCCAAGTTTCAGCCAGTACGACCGGCCGGGCAGCAGCGGGCGTTCGGACATCCAGACCAGATCCGCTTCGAACTGGTCCGCGACCTCAGGCGGAGCCGTAGCTGCGGCGATCAGGTTGCCGCGAGATACGTCGACGTCCGGAACAAGGGTCAGGGTCACGGACTGGCCGGTCCCGGCCTCCTCCAGATCGCCATCCAGGGCAACGATGCGGTCGATCGTGGCGCTGACGCCTGAAGGCAGGATCCGGACGGTATCGCCGGGGCGGGCCGAACCTGCAACGATCCGGCGGACGCCGAGCAGTGCCAGCAGCCGGCTGTGTCGCCGCGTCTGGGTCA
>VFBG01000009.1:0-21710 GCA_006515835.1 bacterium
CTCGGGCACGAACATCGTCAGCCGGGGACACTGGCACGAACTGGCGATGCGTTTCGCCGCAGATGGCTATGAGGTGCTCACGCCGTTGTTCACTGACGCATGGCCCGATGACGGCATCCGGCCGCCAGCGATGATGGAGGCCTGGCGCGATGTCGGTGAGCACGCCATCGACTGGTTCATCGACCGCGGCGTGGACCGTCGCCGGACGGCGATGTTCGGCTATTCGCTCGGCTCCTATGTCGCGGTCGACGGTGCCCTGGGGAACAGCCGGGCGGCGGCGGCGATCGGGCTTGCCGGGGGCGTGGACGTCTATACGCCCCGACCGCCCCGCAGGCGCATTCCTGTGTTGATCATTCGGGCCGAGAACGACACCCATGTCTTGCCACGCAACACGGCGTCGTGGGTTGAGTATCTGAGGGAGCGGCAAGTCAATGTAAGGGTTGAAGTGGTCGCCGGCGCTGGCCATCTGTTCAGACCGCCGGAATGGGTCGAGATATTCACCCGCGCGTCGGCCTTCTATGGCGGCAATATCGGCCGCGTCTCCGAGTAACTGGATCATTCATGGCATCGCTGAAGAACAGTCAGGGCTTTTCGACCCGCGCCATCCACGCGGGCCAGCGGCCGGACCCGACGACCGGCGCGGTGATGACCCCGATCTACGCCACCTCGACCTACGCCCAGGAAAGCCCGGGCGTGAACAAGGGTTATGAATATGCGCGCGGCAAGAACCCCACGCGTGAAGCCTTCGAGGCCTGTCTGGCCGATCTGGAAGGCGGGACTCACGGCTTCGGCTTCGCCAGCGGCATGGCGGCGACCTCAACGGCGCTGGAACTGCTGGACGCCGGGTCGCACATCGTCACAGGCGATGATCTCTATGGCGGCAGCTGGCGGCTGTTCGAGCGGGTGCGGCGCCGGTCGATGGGACTGGACTTCGCCTATGTCGATCTGAGCGATCTGGCGGCCGTCGAGGCCGCGATCACGCCGAAGACGAAGCTGATCTGGGCCGAAACGCCGACCAATCCGCTGATGAAACTGGCGGACATCGCCGGCCTGTCGAAGATCGCGAAGGCGCACGGCCTGCTGCTGATTGTCGACAACACCTTCGGAGCCAGCAGCCACTGAAGCTGGGGGCCGATGTGGTCATGCATTCGGCGACCAAATACCTGAACGGCCACTCCGACATCATCGGCGGTGCGCTGGTCACGGCGAACCCTGATCTCGCGAAGGAGATCAAGTTTCTGCAAAATTCGGTCGGCGGGGTCATGGGGCCTTTCGACGCCTTCCTGGCCAACCGCGGTCTCAAGACGCTGGGCCTTCGCATGAAGGCGCACAATGAGAATGCCCTCGCGGTGGCGCGCTGGCTGGAGGATCGGAAGGGGATTGCAAAGGTGATCTATCCCGGCCTGATCAGCCACCCGCAGCACGACCTTGCGTCACGCCAGATGAACGGCCGCTACGGCGGCATGGTCACGGCCCTGATCGATGGCGATCTGGAGCGGACCAAGCGCGTACTGGAGCGGGTTCAGGTCTTCACCCTGGCGGAATCGCTGGGCGGGGTCGAAAGCCTGGTGAACCACCCGGCCATCATGACCCACGCCTCTGTGCCGAAGGAGGTGCGTGAGGCGGGCGGGGTGACGGAGAACCTGATCCGGCTGTCCGTCGGCGTCGAGGAGGTCGAGGACCTGATCGCGGATCTGGATCAGGCGATCGGCTAGAAGGCGACGCGCCAACCCTCGGCGAGGCGTACCCAACGCACGGTCCCGCCCAGGTTGGGGCGGGCCACGCCGTCAATACTTGCTGTCGATTTGAGGTCGCCATTGGCGAGGGGCGTGTAGGTAAAGCACAGCTCGCGGCCAGGCCCATTCCCCTGATCTATGCTCGAGCCCAGGATCCGCCTGAACGACTCGAAATCGGAGCCGGTCAGCCGTTCGCCCTCCTCGTAGATGGCGGTGATCTGTCCGGCGCTGGGGACGAGCCGTGTGCATTCCGCGTCGTCCCGAACGAAGACGGGCGCACTCGAGTGCACGAAAATCGGCGGGACGGCGCTGGCGGCGACCACGATGTCGCTGATGATCGTTCCGTCGCTCCGCCAGCGGTAGGTCGCGGTCCCGTAGCAGGTCTGGCGCGCGACATCGGGTTCATAACAGAGAACCTGGCCCGTGCGGGCCGGGGCCAGCGGATCGGTCTGCTGGAGCGCCAGGGTGGCGAGGACGGCGGCAGCCAGGCTCATGGGCAAACCGACATTCAATCCTCGCTCAGCAGGGTCTCGCGCCAGAACAGCAGACTGGTCCAGAACTGGTAGTCCTGGTTCACCTTCTTTGCGAAGCCATGGCCCTCGTCCTGACCGAGCAGGTGCCAGGCGGTTCGGCCGCGCGCCCGGACCGCCGCGATCAGCTGATCGGCTTCTGACGCCGGAACGCGAGGATCGTTGCCGCCGGTGACCACCATCAACGGGATGTTGATCTCGTCGACGCGGGTCATGGGGGAGATTTCGATCAGGCGAGCGCGCTGGGCGGGGGCGCGCTCGTCGCCGTATTCGACGCGGCGGAGATCGCGGCGGTACGCCTCGGTGTTCTCGAGGAAGGTTACGAAGTTGGAGATGGCGACCACGCAGTTCGCGCCGCGGAGGCGATCGCCGTAATGGATGGCCCCGGCGTAGCACATGTATCCGCCATAGGAGCCGCCGGTGATGGCGATGCGTTCCGCATCGATGGCTGGATCGGTGCCCAGACGGTCAAGGTAGGCACCAATGTCGCGCACCGAATTTTCGCGCAGGTCGGGTCCGTTATCCAGGCTGACGAACCGCTTGCCGTAGCCGGTGGAGCCGCGGACGTTGGGGAAGAAGACGGCGACCCCGAGCTCATTGATCAGGTAGTTGTTGCGGCCCATGAAGCCGGGGCGGCTCTGGCCCTCCGGCCCGCCATGGATGTTGATGATCAGCGGCCGGCGGCCCGGGAAGCGGGCGGGGTCGGGGCGGTAGAGGAAGCCGGAGACGGGCTCTCCGTCGAAGCTGGCGACCTCGATCAGCTCAGGCTCGACGTTGCGCGTGACATCGAGGCCTCCGGTCTCGCTGCGAGTCCAGCGGGTGACCGCCAGGGTCCGGGGATTGACCGAGAAGGCGTCAGACGCGCTGCGGGCCGAAGAGAAGGTCAGACCGATGTCGCCCCAAGGGGCGATCTCGAGACCGCCCGCGATCCCGGCGGGCAGGCCGTCGACCGTGCGGACCTGGCCTGACGCAGGATCGAGCAGGCGCAGGCGGGTGCTGCCGGCCTCGTTGATCGTATAGGCGATGAAGGAGCCGTCCTCCGCGATGTCGAAGTCGTCCACGTCCCAGCGCGGTTCCGCCGAGACGGGCGTGAAGGTGCCGGTGGCGATGTCGATCTGGCCCAGTCGCTGGAAGTCGCTGTCCTGATCCGAAGTAACCCACAAAGTCCCGTCGGGCGCGAACGCCGCGCCGCCATAGGCGATCGGCAGGCTGTGATCGCCGATCGGAGTCATCCGGCCGCTCGCGAGATCGAGGGCGTGGAGGTTGGACTTGGTGACCTGAATCCCCTGGACGACGAGGGCGGTGCGCCCATCCGGCGAGAAATCAGCGATGCTCCAGCCGCCGCCGCTGACCTCGGCGACCATACGGGCGGTCGAGGGATCGCGGGGGTCCATGACATAGAGGTCGCTGTCCCGGCCGTTGCGCCGGGTGGAGGAGTAGCCGATCAGGCGCCCGTCCTGGCTCCAGGCTCCGAAACCATTGCGGCTGCGACCTCCGTCGGTCAGTAGGGTCAGGCGGCCCTCGGCCAGCGTATACAGTTGGAAGAACTCATCGCCGCCCCTGTCCTTGCTGACGACCATCACGTCGCCGGCGGGAGACCAACGGCCGCCGACGGGTTCCACTTCAAAACTGAGCTGCTCGCGAGCCCCCATCGGCATGGCGACGCGATGGATCTGGGCCGTGTTGCTGAAGCGGGTCGAGATCAGCATCGACCGGTCGGCCGCATTCCAGCCCGCGAAGCCGGCGGTGCGGAATTCCATATATGGCCGGGTCTCCGCCGCCAGCGCCGAAGGAATGGCCGGGATGCCGTCAGCGACCAGCGCGGCGGGCTTCTCAACGACACCGGAAACCTGGGCCAGAACAGAGGTCGGCGTCAGGATGCAGGCGAGGACAACGGCGAGCGGACGGATGCGCATGGAACCCCCTGTTCAGGCGGACCAGATCCGCCGACGAGAAGAGGTTGTCATCGAATGGGGACCGAAGTCCAATCCACAGTGGTGCCCCGTGGCAGAAGGGCTCTAGGCGGCCTTGCTGTCCGGCAGGGCGGTCTGGTGGCCGGTCGCCGGAACGACCTTCTTCTTGGCGGGCGCGCGGGGCTTCTTGACGGCGACGGTCGTCTTGTCGGCGGCGCGGCGGGCGGTTTCTGCGTCGATCAGGGGAACCAGTTCGGCGGCGGTGGCCATCTTGGTGGGAGAGCCGCTTTCGGACAGACGGACCGCATTGAGGCGCAGGGCCTTCAGATCGGCGTCGGTCATGGTCGGGAGCTTTTCGGCCAGCGGGGTCATCGGCATCTCCTGGAGTTGAAAAACAGTCGGGCCGGCGCCTGTTCGGCGGCCGGCCCTTCCGTCAGCCAGGCATCAAGCCCGGCAGGGTCGCTTGTCGGAAACTATTCGGCAGCCTTGAGGCGACCGGCCGATTCCTTGCCCGAACGCGAGTCGCGCTCGACTTCGTAGGAAATCTTTTGATTTTCGTTGAGCGTGCCCAGGTCGGACGTTTCAACGGCCGAGGCGTGAACGAACACGTCCTTGCCGCCGTCATCGGGGGCGATGAAGCCGTAACCCTTGGTGGAGTTGTACCATTTCACAGTGCCGGTAGCCATTATAAGACCTCCGTTAGGCGTTGACCGCCGGAAGAGGTTCCGGGTCGGCCTGTCGGGTCTGAATGGGATCGGCTTTGGACCTCGGTGCGCGATGCAAAGGGGCAGCAGCGTTTCGCAGTGAGATCGACGAAGCCCCAGATGGGCGCTTTACCCGGCAATAGCAAGCGCGGTGATTCCGGAAGGCGTGGGCGGAGCCCGCGAACGCAGGCTCCGCCGGGCTTTGGTCAGTTGGGCATGGAGACGGTGTCGGTGACGTGGATGACCCCGTTCGACTGGAAGACGTCGGCCTGGGTTACGGTGGCGACGCCGCCCTTTTCGTCCGTCAGGATCACGGAGCCGCCGCGCAGGGAGGCCGTGAGAACGCCGCCCTCGACGGTGGTCAGACGCGCCTGTCCGCCGCCCGCGCGGATCTGCGCCGTCAGGTCAGCAGCGCTGACCCGACCCGGCACCACATGATAGGTCAGGATCTTGGTCAGGGTCGCCTTGTTCGCCGGCTGGACCAGCGTTTCGACCGTACCCGCCGGCAGTTTGGCGAAGGCGGCGTTGGTCGGGGCGAAGACGGTGAATGGGCCGGGGCCGGACAGGGTCTCGACCAGTCCGGCGGCAGTGACAGCGGCGACCAGGGTGGTGTGGTCGCGCGAGTTCACGGCGTTCTCGACGATCGTGCGGGTCGGATACATGGCGGCACCGCCGACCATTACCGTGGCCTGGGCGTCAGCGCCGGCGCCCATCGAGTCCATGCCACCCATGGAAGTACAGGCGGCGGTCAGCAGGGCGCCGCCGGCGATGGCGGCGAGAAGGGTGGCGCGGGTGGGGGTCATCATCGAGGTCTCTCCTGAGCGGCCGTCGTTACGGCTCGGGCAGAAGGACGGCGGCGGCCGCCTCATGGATGCGGCCCTGCGGCCTCTGGCCACGGTATGCATCCAGGACGCAGGTCCCGCGTTGCGCAGGCAACCAGACAGCAAAACGGCGGCGAGGGCCTTCGCCCTCGCCGCCGTCGAAATCATGCGTCGGCAAGGGCCGACGCGTGAACTCAACCCCGAACGCTTGTCGCGCTCGATTTCATAGGAAACCTTCTGGTTTTCATCGAGGCCGCGCAGGCCCGCTTGTTCGACGGCCGAGATGTGGACGAAAACGTCCTTGCCGCCGTCGTCAGGCTGGATGAAGCCGTAGCCCTTGGTGGAATTGAACCATTTAACAGTGCCGGTAGCCATTTTCAGGACCTCCGCTAGCAGTTGGCCACAGGGAAAAGCCCCTGCGGTCTGTCGGGTCTGAAAGGAGCGGCTAGACCTCAGTGCGAAAGCAGAGGGTGGCGTTTCGCAGAGAGCTCGACAAAACGCTTTTGGACTGGCGGCGCGCCAAAATCAAGACAGGCCTCAGGGACGCCTATTCGGCCGCTTCGCCTTCGGGCGTGGCGACATAGTGCTCCTGGCAGAGCTTGCGAAGGGCGGCGGTCAGGGTCGGGCCGTACAGGGAATCCTGAATCCGCTCGAAGCCCTCGGCTTGAAGGGCCTGTTTGATCTCGCCGACGGTGCGGCAGCCCCCGCCGCGCGCCAGTTCATAGGCGCGTTCGAGGGTCGTCGGGCGATGGCTGCTCATCTGTCCTAAATAGTGACCCCGGCGCGAAATGCGAGGGTCGCTTTCGCAGGATCAGAAAGCGAGGCTGATCGCGGCGACCAGACGGTCGGCATATTGCTCGCCCGGGACGTCTGCGTCGGTAGCGTAGTAGCGCAGGTCGGCGTCGAGGTTGTCGGTCAGGGCGTAGGTGACGCCCGCGTTCCAGGCCGTGTAGTCGAGGCTGTTGTCCTGCTCGCGGCGGCCGATCGCTGCCGTGCCTTCAAGCTTGTTGGTGAAGTCCCAGCCAAGCCGTGCCTCGACCCAGGTCCAGGCCTCGGTCCCACCCATGCCGTCGGGCGAATACTGGAAGCGAACGCGCCCGCTGGCCGGGCCGATCGATCTTTTGACGTCGGCGGTCAGTTCCCAGGCGGTGTCGTCATAGCCGGAAACGGCGTCGATCTGGGCCTTGTGAGTGGCGTTGAGGTCGAGGTCGAAGCCGGCGACCTCAGGCCGCACGCCGAAGCCGGCTTCCACCTCGAGGTCAGACCCGCTGGAGCTCTTTATCGTCTGGAACCCGGCACCGCCGTACAGCAGGCCGGAGGCGCTCTCCCATTCGGCCTCGCCCCAGACATAGGCGTCGCCGTCAGACTTGGACGCGCCCTTGGAGCGATTGTCCGTGCCCGCACCGACGGCGAAGGCCCAGCTGCCCGCCGGGGCGTCCTGCGCGGCAGCCGGGAGCGCGAAAGCCAGCAGGGTCGTCGCCAGAACACCGGCGGTCGTCAGGGTGCGGATCATGTGTGAGTCGCCTCGTTTGAACGAGGCGGGGTCTAGAGCCGCTTTTTGTCGAATTTGTTACAGGCCTGCGTAAATTCGTCCGTTAGCCGACGAACAAGCTCTGCCGTGGGCAGAACATCACGCACGCCGGCCGATCCCTGGCCGGCGGACCAGACGGTCTTCCAGGCCTTGGCTTCGTCGGCCATGTCGAGCTTGTGCTCGGGCAGAGATTTCGGATCGATGCCGTTGGCGACCAGCGAGGGCGTCAGGAAATTGGCCGGAATGCCGGAGACGGCGGGGGTATAGGTGATGTCCGAGGCGCCGGACTCCACGATCATCTGCTTGTACTCGGCCTGGGCCATCGATTCCGTCGTCGAGATGAAGCGCGTGCCCATATAGGCGAAGTCCGCGCCCATCATGATCGCCGCCGCCACGTCGCTGCCGGTCGACAGGCAGCCGGACAGGATGATGGTCCCGTCGTAGAAGGACCGCACTTCCTCGACCAGGGCGAAGGGATTGACCACCCCGGCGTGGCCGCCGGCACCGTTGGCCACCAGGATCAGCCCGTCGACGCCCGCCTCGGCCGCCTTGCGGGCATGCCGGACGTTGGCGATGTCGTGGAAGACCACGCCGCCGTAGCCGTGCACTGCCTCGACCACGTCGCGGACCGCGCCCAGCGAGGTGATGATCAGCGGCACCTTCTCTTCAACCGACACCATCATATCGGCCATCAGGCGCGGATTGGTCGGATGGACGATGTGGTTGACCCCGAAGGCGGCGGCGTCGGGGTTCAGGCGCGCCTTGATGTCGTGCAGCCACTCCCGATAGCCCTCGGTCGTCCGCTGGTTCAGCGACGGGAAGGTGCCGATGACGCCGGCGTTGCAGGTCTCGACCACCAGATCCGGCCCGGAGACCAGAAACATGGGCGCGGCGATGACCGGCAGCTTCAGACCGTGTTGCAGCGAAGTCGGAATGGCCATGACGTGTCCCCGGGTTGTCTTTGGCTACGGATAGCGGGGTGACGATGGGGAAGGCAAATGGAAGAGGTGGTTGGTGATTGGTGATTGGTGGCTGGCCAACGCCGGTGCGAGGGCGCGGTCCGCGCCGCCTTTCCGCGGATGGTGAGGCAGCGGTCACCAATCACCAACCACCCGGATGACGCCGCCAGCCGAACCCGCTACATCGCCCCCATGACCACCGACACATCAGGCCTGCACCAGCTCGGCCAGCACACCGTCCAGCCGACCAGCCCGGAAACCGCCGAGCTGGAACGCGTGCCCAATCCTCATCCGGGGATGCTGTACCTGACGCGGTTCACGGCGCCGGAGTTCACCAGCCTGTGCCCGGTGACGGGCCAGCCGGACTTCGCCCATATCGTCATCGACTATGCGCCGGGCGACTGGCTGGTCGAGAGCAAGTCGCTGAAGCTCTACCTGACCGCCTTCCGCAACCACGGCGCCTTCCACGAAGACTGCACCGTGGCCATTGGCAGGAAGATCGCCGACCTGCTGCAGCCGAAATGGCTGCGGATCGGCGGCTACTGGTATCCTCGCGGCGGCATCCCGATAGACGTCTTCTGGCAGACGGGCGTTGCGCCCGAAGGACTGTGGCTGCCGGACCAGGGCGTGCCGACCTATCGCGGGCGGGGCTGAGCCGTCCGGCCGCTTGCTACAAATAGGGTCCCCACATCAGGGCGATCGTCCCGAACACGCCGATCGCCGTGAAGGCCGCCGCTGCGAGGACCAGCGCCGCGGTCAGGAGTTTCGGCGCGGCATGGGCGCTGCGGCCCACGCGGAAGTACAGCTCCAGCAAGCCCAGCGGAATCAAGTAGCTGCCGAAGACCAGCACGATGTCGGCCGGGCCTGACAGGCTGTCCGACATGCCGACCGGCCCCTGGTTGACCAGCACCCAGCCCATGATGCCGACCCTGAGAAACCAGACGCCGCTGACCGCCATGAACGTGCGCATCGCCCAGACCCTGTGCTGATCAAACCGGCGCTTGACGGCGTGCCGCCACGCCAGCCCACCGAAGACGAGGATCAGCAGTCCGTCGATCACGATGGCGGCCGAAGAGACGGCGGACAGCGAGGTCCCCCGGACGAGGGTCAACCAGAAGCCGCTCAATGCCATGAAGCCGGCGACGAGCAGAAAGGTTCGCCCGGTCCAGCGGTGCAGGCTCGGGACGGCGCGCCGTATCGCCGGGATCAACTGCATCAGGCCCGCGAGCGTCACGACCGACGCCAGCAGGACGTGGGCGGCGAAGACGAAATTCCCGGTCCCGTCGCCGGCGATATAGCCGTCGATCAGCGGCTTGTCGTTCCAGCCGGCGTAGTTCCCGGCTGCGGTCCGGGTGCCGTAGAAGGCGAGAATGAAACCGATGAAGGCCGTCTGGCCGAAGGCGGCGACGAGGAACCAGATGATGCCGGCCCAACGCAGGGCTCCGGCGGCGACGCCCCCATTGGGCGTCGGTGAAGAATTGCTGGACATGGTGCTTCCCGACAGGCCCCGGAATGCGAGGCGTCGGCAGGGATGCGGGCGGCTTCGATCGGGCGTCTCGCCGATTTGGAAATCGGCCAGAAAATCCTGCCCCGGGACCGCCATGAACGGACGGCGGCGCGCTGGACAGGGCCGTGCGGGCGGGTCATGAATCCGCCAATGCTCCGGGAGGATCGGTGTCCACGCTGCCAGTTCTCAGTCTTCCGGCCATCAACCGGGCCAGATGGCCCCGGCGGGTGCCCAGCCGTCTTGAGGCCTATGCGGCGCTCTGTGCGGTCTCCTTCGTCTGTTACATCGCGGGCCGGCTGACGGGTGGAGCCGCCGGAATCCTGTTTTCAATCCTTGGCGTCGGGGCCTGCGGATGGGCCTGGCTGTTGACCCGGGCCTTGTTTGACTCCTCGCCGCGCGACGTCTGGTGGCCACGCATTGTGGCGACCGTGATCGCGGTCGCGGGCGCCCTGACCGTGCTCGCTCAAGACGGCGGCGGCCTCTACCGTTTCGCCGGGAACGTCTATGGGCTCAGCGGCTCGGCGGCTCTGTTGCTGACCTTCATTGAGCCGTTCCAGTCGCGCCGGGGCGAGGTATCGCCGCAGGAGAAGCGGTTCCGGTTCGCCTTCCTTGCGATCTATGCAGTCCTGGTCGTCGTGGCGGTGCTTGGGCTGCGAGCCTCCAGTCCGGTGCCAGCGGAGGCTTGGCGGACCGACCAGGTCCGGATTGCATGCGCGGTCATCGGTCTGGTCGCGGCGTCGGTGGCGGTCTGGTATCGCCTGCGCCATCCCCTCGTACAGGCCGAGGCCCGGTCGGCCCGGCGGACGCCGACAGATGAGGACAGCCGTCTCGCCGAACGGCTGCTGGGCCTGCTGCGCAACGACGCCATCGACGCCCAACCCGACCTCAGGATCGGCGATGTCGCTGCGCGTCTGGGCCAGCCGGAATACAAGGTGTCCCAGTGCATCAGCACTGTTCTGGGTTTCCCGAACTTCAACCGGCTGATCAATCACCACCGGATCGAGCGCGCGAAATGTCTGCTCGCCGACCCGGATCAGGGCATGTCCATTCTTGAGGTCGCGTTCGAGTGCGGGTTCGGGTCCGTCGGTCCGTTCAACCGTGCCTTCCGGCATCAGGTGGGCGTGACGCCCCGGGAGTTCCGTGCGGCGAGCCGGCCGCGGTCATGACCGAACCGCGCCGCCTTCCCCTCGAAACATGGGGCCGCCACTGGCTGGGGCGGCTGCAGAGATGGGCGGATCGCGCCGCCTGGTCCCGCTACGGCTTCGAATTCCTGATGTTCGGGATCAAGCAGGGCTGGGCCTGCCTGTTCGGCGGCGCGATGCTGGCCCTGTTGCTGGCGACGCATCTGTGGTGGCCGGAGGAGGCACCGGTCAGCCGGTATGACTTCCTCGTGGTGGCGGCGCTGGCCATCCAGGCCGCCATGTTGATCCTCAAGCTGGAGAGCTGGGAGGAGGCGAGGGTAATCTTCGTCTTCCACGTGGTCGGCACCATCATGGAGCTGTTCAAGACCCAGGCCGGGTCGTGGATCTATCCGGAGGACAGCCTGCTGCGCATCGGCATGGTGCCGCTGTTTTCGGGCTTCATGTATGCGGCGGTCGGCAGCTACATCGCCCGCATCTGGCGCATCTTCGACATCAAATTCCGCCACTATCCGCCGCTGTGGATGACCTGGGTTCTGGCGGCGGCGATCTACATCAACTTCTTCGCCCACCACTGGCTGCCGGACATCCGCCTCGGCCTGTTCGCCCTGACGGCGGTGCTGTTCGGCCGCGGCTGGTTCTATTTCACGCCGGACCGCAAGCGGCGGACCATGCCGTTTCTGCTCGGTTTCTTCCTCGTCGCCGTCTTCATCTGGCTGGCCGAGAATGTGGGCACATACGCCAGGGCCTGGGCCTATCCGGGTCAGGAGGACGGCTGGGAGATGGTGTCGCTGGCCAAGCTGGGCAGCTGGTTCCTGCTGATGATGATCAGTGTGGTGCTGGTGTCGCTGGTGCACCGGCCGGAAGAAGAGGCGGTGCCCAAATAGCTGTCGTCATTCCGGGCGCAGCGCAGCGGAGACCCGGAACCCAGCGGCGCGCGTGAGCGCGAAGCTGTCGCGGGCACCCTGCCTGAGCAGATCGCCTTCGGCGCCGCTAGGTCCTCCGGTCTGCGCCGCGAAGGCGCGGCTTGCCGAAGGATGACGATAGCTTTTAGGAGGGTGGGCGAACCGGAGCCTCCATGACCACAACCACCACCGACGTCGTCATCCTCGGCGGAGGCCACAACGGCCTCGTCTGCGCCTTCTATCTGGCGCGGGCCGGACTGAAGGTGACCGTGCTGGAGCGGCGGCATGTGGTCGGCGGGGCGGCGGTGACGGAGGCGTTTCACCCCGGTTTCCGCAACTCGACCGCCAGCTACACCGTCAGCCTGCTGAACCCGAAGGTCATCGCCGACATGGACCTGGCCCGGCACGGGCTGAGGGTGGTCGAGCGCAAGGTGTCCAACTTCCTGCCTTTCGAAGACGGCCGTCATTTCCTTGCGGGCGAGGGGCGGACCCAGGGCCAGCTGGCGAAATTCTCGACGCGGGACGCAGCCCGGCTGCCCGAATATGAGCGCCGGCTTGAAGTCATAGCCGCGGTGCTGCGCGACTGGATCCTGAAGGCGCCGCCTAACATGGTGGACGGCGGCTGGATGGCCATGCTGCCCGAACTGCTGAAGGGCGCGTCGCTGGGCAAACAGGCCGCGGGTCTGGACATTCAGGGGCGACGCGACCTGCTGGATCTGTTCGCCAAATCGGCGGGCGACTGGCTGGACGGCTGGTTCGAGAGCGATCCGATCAAGGCCCTGTTCGGGTTCGACAGCGTGGTCGGCAACTACGCCAGCCCGTACACGCCAGGCTCGGCCTATGTTCTGCTGCACCACGTCTTCGGCGAGGTGAACGGCCGCAAGGGCGTCTGGGGCCACGCCATTGGCGGCATGGGTGCCATCACCCAGGCGATGGCCGCGGCCTGCGCCGAACAGGGCGTCGAGGTGCGGCTGGAGACGCCGATCGCCGAGGTCCTGACCGAGAAGGGCCGCGCCGTCGGCGCTGTCACCGAGGCGGGCGATGTCGTGCGGGCGCGGGCCGTTGTGTCCAACCTGCATCCGCGCCTGCTGTTCGAACGGTTCGTGGACGACGCCGTCGTGCCCGCGGACTTCAAGGAGCGGATCGGGAACTACCAGTCCGGATCGGGCACCTTCCGCATGAATGTAGCCCTGTCGGAGCTGCCGAACTTCACCAGCTTGCCGGGGCAGGGAGACCACCTGACCGCCGGCATCATCATGGCGCCGTCGCTGGCCTATATGGACCGGGCCCATGCCGAGGCGCGGCTGAACGGCTGGTCTTCACAGCCGATCGTCGAGATGCTGATCCCCTCGACCCTCGACGACAGCCTGGCCCCCGCCGGACAGCACGTCGCCAGCCTGTTCTGCCAGCACGTCGACCCCGCGCTGGGCGATGAGCACCGCGACACGGTGGCCGATCTGATGATCGAGACGGTCGACCGCTACGCCCCGGGGTTCAAGGCCTCGGTGGTCGGACGGCTGGCGTTGGGGCCGCGCGATCTGGAGCGGCGCTTTGGCCTCGTCGGCGGCGACATCTTCCATGGCCGGCTGACGCTGGATCAGCTGTTCAGCGCCCGGCCTGTGCTGGGTCATGCCGACCACCGCATGCCGGTGCCGGGACTGTATCTGTGCGGCTCGGGCGCCCACCCCGGCGGCGGTGTAACCGGCGCACCGGGGCACAATGCGGCGCGGGCTGTGCTGAAGGATCTGGGGCGCTAAGCCCGAAGCCGCACCGGGATTGCCGGGTCACCCAGGCGGGTCTAGCGTCTCTCCATTCCGGGGGGAGAGCCGACGTGAAACGATATCGATTGCGAGCGCCGCTGGTGCTGTCTCTCCTGGTTGCCATGTTCGCCGTGGCCGCGTCGCCGGCCTCGGCCCAGACCGCCGCCAGGTTCAATTCGACCCGCCCGGCCGAACGGGTCGAATACTGGCAGAAGCGGCTCAACGAAATCAGCGCGCGAATGGATCGGCCGGACAGTCTCGCAGACGTAAGGCTGTTGTTCCTTGGAGATTCCATCACCGATTTCTGGACCATGGGCGACAATCCCTGGTTCCCGGGTGCCGTCGGCGGCCGCGCCGTCTGGAATGAAAGCTTCGGCGGGCAGGACCCGTCCCGTCTTGGTCTGAACCTCGGCATTTCGGGAGACCGGACCGAGCACGTCCTCTACCGGATCCTGCCGCGATCCGAGGGGGGACTGGGGGAGCTGGATCGGCCAGACCTCAATCCCGATGTCATCGTTCTGATGATCGGGGTCAACAACAGCTGGGACGCCGAAACACCCGCCGTGGACAGCGTGGTGGCAGGGGTTCGGGCGGTGGTGGCGGCGGTACATGCGCGCAAGCCGGACGCCCTGATCGTGTTGCAATCCCTGTTGCCTACCAATGAGCCCGGGAGGAATGCGGGGCTGGTCATTCCCGTAAATGCTGCCTTGGCCGGGTTCGCCGTCAGTCCAGACCAGGCCGGACATGTCCGCTACCTCGACCTCTATCCGGCCTTCATCGCCGACGACGGCATGCAGAACAGGGCGCTTTTCATGGATGGCGTGCACCCAAACGAGGCTGGCTACAGGGCGTGGCGCGACCGGCTGGTGCCCTTCCTCTCGCGCGTCCGGGGAAGCGGGGTCTCCTAGACCTGCGCGACGCCCATCGCCTTCATCAGCGCATCGCGGATTGCGGCTTCGGTGAAGGGCTTCTGCACGGTGGCGTGGCCGCGCCATTCGTCGGGCAGGCCGCTTTCGCCATAGCCGGTCGAGAAGACGAAAGGCACGCCGCGGGCCTTGAGCGCGTCGGCGACCGGAAAGACCTGACGACCGGCGACATTGACGTCGAGCAGGGCGGCGTCCAGCGGTGCCGGGTCGGTGACCAGGGCCAGCCCGTCCTCGATCGTACCCGCAGGGCCGACAGGTGTGCATCCCATGTCTTCAAGGATGGTTTCCAGCAGCATGGCGACGAGGGATTCATCCTCGACCACCAGAACGCGGCGACCCGTCAAGGGCTGGGTCATGATGATCTATCCCTCGCGAGCGGAATCGAAAATTCCGCGCTGAAACCGTCGCTTGCGTAGGCCAGTTTGACCTCGCCCGCCAGATCATGGCGCACGTTTCGTTCAATCAGTCGACTGCCGAAGCCGCGGCGTTCCGGCGGCGCGACCGGCGGTCCCCCAATCTCGCGCCATGTCAGCTTGAGCTCGGGCCGCACCTGGTTCGCGACGGCCCAGTCCACCAGCACGCGCCCCTCTGGCGCCGAAAGGGCTCCATATTTGGCGGCGTTGGTGGCCAGTTCGTGGAAAATCATACCCAATGACACAGCCGCAGCCGGCTCCAGCGCTACGGGCGGGCCGTTCAGGCTGACGCGGTGCGAGCCATGTGCTTCGGTCTCGTGCTGGAGGATCGCTTCGAGATCGGCGCCCTCCCAGTGGCTGCGTGTCAGCAGGTCGTGGGTGTGGGACAGGGCCATCAACCGGGCCTGGAAGCCCTCGGCAAAGCTGGCGGGGTCGGCGTGCGAACGCGCCGTCTGCACGGCGATCGACTGGATGGTGGCCAAGGTGTTCTTCACCCGGTGATTCAGCTCGTCGATCATCAGTTTCTGCCGCTCGGCCGAACGGACCGTCTCGGTGACGTCGTGGCCCTGGACGAAAATGCCGGCGACAGCGCCCTGGGCGTCCCGGATGGGCTGGTAGATGAAATCCAGGAACCGGGATTCGAGCGGCGCGTTCGGCGTCCTCTGCAGCTGGACACGGCTGGCGCGCCCCTCATACGGTTCGCCGGTGGCGAAGACAGTGTCCAGAAATTCGAAATAGCCCTGACCCTGAATCTCGGGCAGGGCCTCGCGGATCGGCTTGCCGCTGATGTCGCGATGGCCGATCAGCTGGGCGTAGGCGCTGTTGTGGATCTGGAACACGTGATCCGGCCCGCTCAGGACCGTAACGAAACCCGGCGCCTGCATGAACAGGTCCATCAACCCCTGTCGTTCGGTCTCCAGCCGGGCGTTGTCGGCCTGGACGCTTCGGGCACCGCTGAGCAGGGCACCGCCGACGATGGCATCAATGGCGTGTAGCGCGCCCGCCCCCTCATGGGTCGCGGCACGTCGGAGGTTCTCGAGTTCCGTGATGTCGATGGCGTACTGGAGCACGTGGGCGACCACGCCGTTGCGCAGCAGGGGCGTGTGGATGACGCTCCAGTACCGGTCCTCATAGGCCAGTTGCCCGTCCGCATCCGGAACGGGAATGGCGTAGTGGATCACCGGGATGTCATTGCGCACGCCGGTGGCGAAGACCTTTTCGAAGGACCCCCGCAGCTGTCGGGTGCTCTCGGGCGCCTCCTTGCCCGGTCCGGCATCAAACGCCTCAAATACCGGCGTGCCGATCAGTTCGGCGGCAGTCCGCTGGGTTACAGCCAGATAGGCTGGGTTCGCCCAGACGAACTTCAGCTCCGGCCCGACAATGAAATAGGCGTTGGGCGAGGCATTAAGCGCGGCCGCGAGGTCGGATTCGATCGCTGTCATCTGTTCCCGAATAGCCCCGACCGTCGCCGCGCGACAGTCATTCCCTGCCAATTGCAACGCTCACCGGGTGGTCCGGTTTCCTCCCCCGTGTTTCCGAAGTGGGCCAGGCCGCATGCTTTGGCTAGGGTGGGGGAATGTTGCCAGTTTCCATCCTCGTCGCGGTCGCCCTGATGATGTCTCCCCCGCAATCCGATCGCGCAGCACCGGTGGCCCGCACGGGACCGGGCGTCCTGGTCGGCGAAGCGGCGCTAGGGGTCGAGAGCTACAAGGGCGTCCCCTTCGCCACGCCCCCGGTCGGGCCCTTGCGCTGGCGGATGCCGAGGCCGCCTGAAAGCTGGAACGGCGAGCGGTCGGCGGCCAACTACGGCGCCATCTGCATCCAGCCGCCGGCCAACGGTGACCCCGGCGTTGGCCCCCTGCCGATGAGCGAGGACTGTCTGACGCTGAACGTCTGGACGCCGGAGGATCGCGGCGACGAACCGCTGCCGGTGATGGTGTGGATCCACGGCGGCGGGCTGAACAACGGCTCAGGCACGGCGGCGCTCTACGACGGGACGAACCTGTCGAAGCGCGGCGTTGTGGTGGTGACCGTGAACTATCGGCTGGGGCGGCTGGGCTTCTTCGATCATCCGGCGCTGGCGGCGGAGCGGGCACCGGGCGAGCCGGCAGCGAACTACGGGCTGATGGACGTCGTCGCCGCGCTGGCCTGGGTGAGGGACAATGCAGAAGCCTTTGGCGGGGATCCTGGCAACGTCACGATTTTCGGCGAGTCGGCAGGTGGAACGATCGTGACCCGGCTGATGATCTCGACCGAGGCCCGCGGCCTCTTCCACCGGGCTGTTGTGCAGTCCGGTCTGGGCCGTGACGAAGGCACGCCGCTTGACCAGCCGCGCCGCGACGGCGGCCCGTCGATGCAGCAGCGGGGGCAGGCGTTCGCGCCTGACGCCACGGCGGCGCAACTGCGTGCTCTGCCTGCCGAGTCTTTTCTGCAGCCCGCACCCAGCTTCTATGGCGGAGATCTGCTGACAATCGACGGCGGAACTGCGGACCTGCCTCGACTTAAGGCGGTATTCGGAATTCACCGCGTAGACAACGAGGCCGACGTTCCGGAAGCGATGGCTTACCCGCCAACGGAGGGCTTCCGGTTGATGCGGAAAGGCTATGACGCGGTCGTCGTCGTCGACAGGCCGCTGCTCACTGGACGCGATATCGAGAATGCAGTGGCGACGACTGACTTCAACGGTGCGCCGGCCATCCGGATTGAGCTCAATCCAGAGGGAGGGCGGCTTCTCGCGGAGGCGACGGCTGACGAACTCGGCGGTCGGCTCGCGATCGTCGTCGATGACCGTTTGATTTCGGCCCCCTATGTCCATTCGCGGCTCACGGGCGGCGAGGTTGTGCTCGAGGGCGGATTTACTCCGGGTGAGGCGCGTGAGGCGGCTGCCATGATCCGGGCCTCAATCCCAGGTGATGGCGAGGTCGAACCCACGGAATATGGCTTCGTCACCGAAGACGTCGAAGCCGCCTTCGCCGCCGGCCGTGAAGCCCCTGTACCGCTGATCATCGGCGCCAACAGCGCCGAATTCTGGTGGATGAAGCCGTCGGACCTGAGCCCTTACGGTGCCATCGATGACGCCATGACGCCCGGGGAACGGGCGGACTTCCTCAACGCCTACGGCGGCCAGTCCGGCTACGACGCCCATGTGTTGAGCGACCTGGTCTTCAACGAGCCGGGCCGCCATCTGGCGCGGCTACACGCGGCCAACGGGCATCCGACGTATCTGTACCGGTTCGACGTCGTGCCCGAGTCCAACCCCGAGCCCAGTGGCGGCGCGACCCACGCCTCCGAGCGGCCCTATGTGTTCGACAATCTTCACACCGTCGGACGACCGATGGGCGAGCGGGATGACCGGGCGGCGACGGCCATGGCCGACTACTGGACGACGTTTGCAGCCAAGGGGAATCCCAACGGCCTGGGCCGCCCGGTCTGGCCGGAGTTCGGGGCTGAACGTGACCGGCTGCTGGACTTCACCAACGACGGTCCGGTGGCGGGGCCGATTCCGAACGCCGCTCGTCTGGACCTGATCGAGGCCTACTACAGCCGGATCCGGTGACAGATCAGAGCGTGTTCAGCACCTCGCCGTGGGTCTTGATGACCTCGGCGTAGAGCAGGCCCGAATCCTTGATGGTCCGCTCCTGGGTCTGGAAGTTCACGTGGGTGATGCCGAACCGCTTGGAATAGCCCAGCGACCATTCGAGATTGTCGAGCAGCGACCACGCCATATAGCCGCGGATGTCGACACCCTTGCCGATGGCGTCGTGCAGCGCCTTGAGATGGTTCTTCAGATAATCGACCCGCATCGGATCGTGAATGCGCCCGTCGATGGCGTGGGGCGGGTCGTACCAGGCCGAGCCGTTCTCGGTGACCATCAGCGGCAGGCCGTTGGTCTGTTCATGTAGCCACACCAGGGTGTCGGTGAGGGCAGGGGGATAGACCTCCCAACCGGTTTCGGTGTGGGCGTGCTGGACCTGTTTCACCGGCCGGGCGCGGACGGGCCAGGCGTCGGGCGCGCTCTCGGGCACCGATCGGGTGTACCAGTTCAGGCCCATCCAGTCGGTCGGCTGGGCAATCAGGTCGAAGTCTTCCTGCGGGAACTCGCGATAGGCCTCGCCGTACACGTCCTTCAGTTCTTCCGGATAGCCGCGGCCCATCAGCGGGTCGAGGAACCAGCGGTTCATCTGGGCCTCGGCGCGTTTGCGCGCGGCCTCGTCCTCGGGCTTGTCCGAGGCACTGTATTTCGGCTCGATGTTGAGGACGATGCCGATCTGGCCCTCTCCGACCTCACGGAACCGCTTCACCGCCGCGCCGTGTGCGCGCAGGACGTTGTGACCGGCGATCATGGCCTCGAACGCCGACTTGTGACCGGGCGCGAGCGCGCCATGCAGATAGCCGCCGTCGACGATCACCCAAGGCTCGTTGATCGTACCCCAGGTCTTCACCCGGCCCTTGAATTTCTCGAACAGGACCTGGCCGTAGTCGGCGAACCAGTCGGCGATGTCGGGGTTCAGCCAGCCGCCGCGATCGTCCAGCGCCGCCGGCAGGTCCCAGTGATACAGGGTGCAGAGCGGTTCGATGCCCTTCTCGAGCAGGCCGTCGACCAGCCTGTCGTAGAAGTCGAGACCCTTCGGATTGATGGCCCCGCGACCCTCGGGCATCACCCGGCTCCAGCTGACCGAGAATCGGTAGGCCTGAAGGTTCAGCCGCGTCATGATTGCGATGTCTTCACGCCAGCGATTGTAGTGGTCGCAGGCCACGTCGCCCGTGTCGCCGTTCAGCATCATTCCCGGCGTGTGGCTGAATCGGTCCCAGATCGAGGCACCCGCGCCGTCGGCCATGGACGAGCCTTCGATCTGATAGGCAGCCGTCGCGGCGCCCCACAGAAAACCCTCGGGAAACCGATAGTTACCTGTGTTTTGTGAAGTCATATTCGAAGGCCTCGGTGAGCGGAAACGCAGACTGGAAGGGCGGGTTGGCGGCGGTCGGTACGCGTGTCGGACCGTCAGCACAACCTCGGTGTGGCCAAACTAGGGCACTTGCGGGCCCCATGGCTAGTGTGTCATGTAATTTTTTCAGACGGACCCGCGCAAAGCGGGCCGGGACTGGAAACGCTCAGGGAGGATGGACTTTGGCGCCGAGGGCGAACCAGCACATTTGCGCGGTGAAGGCGACATGAAGGCCGCCACGATTCGCGATGTCGCCGAACGCGCGGACGTGTCCGTCGCCTCGGTTTCGCGCGTGTTGAACGGTGCCGGGCCGGTCACCGAAGCGACGAGGAACAGGGTCCTCGAGGCCGCGAGGGCGCTGCAGTATGTGCCCCACTCCGGCGCGCGCAGCCTCTCGACCAGCAAGACCCAGACGATCGGCGTGATCCTGCCGGACCTGTACGGTGAGTTTTTCTCCGAACTGATCCGCGGCATGGACGTGGCCGCCCGCTCGCTGGGCTATCATCTGATCGTCTCCAGTTCGCATGACGATGCGGAGGAGGCGTCGGCTGCCATTCGCTCCATGCGCGGCCGGGTCGATGGCCTGATCGTCCTGTCGCCCCATCTGGACGCCGCCAACCTCGCCGCCGGCCTGGCCGGGCGGACGCCCATTCTCCTGATGAACGGCGGCGCCGACGCGGGCCGCCCATCCATCGTTGTCGATAATCACGGTGGCGCGATGCTCGCGGTCGAGCATCTGGTAGCCACGGGCCGTCGCCGCATCGCCCACATTTCAGGCCCCGCCGGCAACCTTGAGGCCGAGGCGCGCCTGGCGGGCTATCTCCAGGCGATGGCTGAAGCGGGCCTGCCGACTTCGGTCGTTGAGGGTGAGTTCACCCAGTCGTCCGGCCATGCCGCGGGCGTGGAGCTTGCGCTACGCGAGTTGCGCCCGGACGCGGTCTTCGCCGGTAACGACAACATGGCCGTAGGAGCCATGCTGGCGCTGCAGGACGCGGGGCTGCGCGTGCCGGAAGACATGGCCATCATCGGCTTCGACGATGTCCCGATCGCCAGCCTGGTCCGGCCGGCACTGACGACCCTGAGAATCCACATCGCTGAAACCGGCCGGAGCGCACTGGAGCGCCTGGTCCGCCTCATCAACGCAGCGGGCGAAGCCGTCGCCGACACCGCCTGCGAGATCGTGCGTCCTGAACTGGTCGTACGCCCGTCAAGCAACCCGGCGACACAGCACCAAGCCCACACCAACTACGGCGCGCGCCTTCACGCCCTCGCCGAAACGCCATCTCTGAAGGGGGAGAATTCCTGATGACCCGCAAATCCATCCAGTATCTGGGGGCCGTGTCGGCTCTCGCCATGGCGGTCTCGCTGGCCTGCGCCGGCGGGGCCTCGGCCCAGGGCGCCACGTCCACCCTCCGGGGGACGATCTACGAAGGCCAGGCGGTCGAGGCCGGCGGCAGCATCACGGCGACCGAAGTGGCCACCGGCTATGTCAGCCGCGGCCGTATCGGCAACGACGGCGGCTATGTGCTCTCGGGCCTGCGCCCCGGCACCTACCGGATCAACGTCACTTCCGCGGGCGGCCAGACCGTCGAGGACCTGATCACCATCTCACTGGGTCAGGTCGCCACGCTCGACCTTGATGTGGCACCCGTTGTAACCGGTTCCAGTGACGCCGCCTCTGCTGAACTGGATGACGTGATCGTCACCGGCCGTCGCATCTTCGAGGTGCGCACTTCGGAAGTCGCAACCAACGTCAGCCAGACCCAGATCAACAATCTGCCGCAGATCAGCCGCAACTTCCTGAACTTCGCAGCCCTCGCGCCCGGCGTGCGAGTGACCGCGGGCGAGGACGAGCGGACCATCTCGGCCGGCGGCCAGGGCGAGTCGGCGGTCAACCTGTTCATCGACGGCCAGAACCAG
>VFBG01000009.1:21717-22928 GCA_006515835.1 bacterium
TCGACCATTATCGCGGGCGGCGTCGGCGGTCAGGAGGACAGCCGCGGCAACCCCTTCCCGCAAGTGGCCGTCCAGGAGTTCCGGGTCATCTCCCAGAACTTCAAGGCCGAGTATGAGCAGGCCTCGTCGGCGATCATCACCGCGGTGACGCGGTCGGGCACCAACGAGCTGACCGGCGACGCCTTCATCACCTACCAGGACGCCGACTGGACCTCCGAAGACTTCCTCGGCCGCGAAACGGGCGTGGAGCGCCTGCAGTACGGCGCATCGGTTGGCGGACCGATCATCGAGGACCGGCTTCATTTCTTCGCCGCCTATGAGCGCAAGGATGAGACCCGCTTCAACACCGTGCAGTTGTTCCGCGCGGCCTATGCGCCGCTGTTCGGCGCGGACACGGGCACGTTCGAGGCACCGTTCGAGGAAGACCTGTTCTTCGGCAAGCTGTCCTGGTCGATCGACGACCGCCAGCGGCTGGACCTGAGCGCGACCTACCGCACTGAGGCCGATATCCGCGACTTTGGCTTCAACAACGCCTACAGCCGCGCCAACGAGATCAATACCGATGTCGCCTCGATCGTTGTGCGTCACCAGTACCAGGGCGACGGCTTCCTGAACGAAGCCCAGTTCGACTTCTATGAGTACACATACAACCCGACGGCCCTGAACTTCTCGGACTACGGCCGGTCTTTCGTGATCTTCCGGGACGACAACGCCGGCACGCCGGGCTTCCAGTACAATGTGTTCAACCGCGAAGACACGGTGTTCAACGCTGGCGGCCAGAGCAACAACCAGGACATTCGCCAGCGCAGCTTCACGTTCCGTGACGACCTGACGTTCAACGACATCGAATGGAACGGCAACCACACCATCAAGATGGGTGTGAAGTTCTCGGCCCAGAACATGTATGTGAACAAGCAGTTCGGTCGGAACCCTCAGTTCATCTTCGACGTCGATGCGCGGCCTGAAATCAACGGCAGCCGGGACATTCCGGTCCGGGTTGAACTCGGCGCCGATGTCGCTCCAGCCGATGTCGATAACAATGTCTTCGGTCTCTACATCCAGGACGACTGGCAGCTCTCCAGCCAACTGGAGGTCAATCTCGGCCTGCGCTGGGACTATGAGGACAACGCCGTCAACAACGACTACTCGACCCCGCAATCCATCCGCGACACCCTGAACGCCATTCAGGCCCTGCCGGGCTACGACTTCCC
>VFBG01000009.1:22949-40381 GCA_006515835.1 bacterium
TACGACTTCCCGTCCTACTTCAACCCTGCGGACTACATCACCAACGGGCGTGACGCCTTTGCCGGCGCCTTCCAGCCGCGGATCGGCTTCTCGTTCGACGTCTTCGACGACGAGCGGACGGTGATCTTCGGTGGTGCCGGTCGCTACTACGACCGCGTGGGCTTCAACTTCGCCTTCGACGAGCGCTTCAAGCCCTTCCAGTTCAACAAGGAGATCTTCTTCTCCGTGGCCGGCGGCATGCGCGGCGGCGTCAACACCGTCGCCTGGAACCCGACCTATCTTACCCCGGCCGGGCTCGATCCGCTGCTGGCCGCGGCCCCGGGTTCGGGCGAAATCTTCCTGATCAACAATGACATGGAGCCGCCGCGGACTGACCAGTTCAACCTGGGCATTCGCCAGAAGTTCGGCGACTTCCAGACGGCCCTGACCTTCGCCGCTGGCAACACCACGAACCTTTTCGCCTGGTACATCGCCAACGCCGGCTCGGAGACGGGCGACCGCTTCTCCGGTCCGACTCCCGGCTCGGTCGGCCATCCCGAGTTCCGCAACCTGATCTTCTTCGGCAACAATGACGCCGAGCTGACCTTCCGCGCCATGTATCTGACGGTGGACAAGCCGTTCGACACCGACAGTGGCTGGGGGATGTCGTTCACCTACACCCTGTCGGAATCCGAGCGTAACGGCAGCCGTGACGGCGGCTTGACCGGCTTCGACTTCGACTACAACCGCCCGGGTCTGTCGCCGACCTTCCCGACCAACCAGGACGAGCGGCACCGGATCGTCGCCACAGGCATCGTCGCCCTGCCGTTCGACTTCCGCCTGTCGGGCGTCCTGACGTTGGGTTCGGGCCTGCCGTTCCACCAGTTCGTCTGCCCGACGGCGTCCAATCCGGACATCTGCTGGAACGGCGGCCGACCGGAGGGGCAGGACTTCCTCTTCACGGACACCTTCTCCTTCCGCCAGGTCGACCTGCGCCTGACCAAGGAATTCGATGTGTTCAACGGTCAGTCGGTCGAGCTGATCGTTGATGCGGTCAATGTGTTCAACTTCGAGAACTACTCGGGCTTCGAACAGTGCCTGTGCTCGCCCAACTATGGCGTTCCCAACAACCAACACCGCCCGACCCGCAGCCTCCAGTTGGGCCTGCGTTACCGCTGGTAGATCTTCCCCGTGCCTGACGGCCGCCTCCCGGATCCTGACCGGGGGGCGGCCAACTTTTTTGACTGACTTGCGTTTAGAGTATGAGGATGGAGCCCATGGATCGTCGCCGGTTTTTGATGGGTTCCACGGTCGCCGGCGCGGCGGCTCTCGGGCTGTCCGGCTGCGGAACCGCGGGCCTCGACTATTTCCGGCCGATGCCTCCGCGGGTCTATCCCGCCACGGACGAGCTGCAGGAACGCACGTTCCGCTGGTTCACCCACGTCACCAACCGGGCCAACGGCCTGACGCCCGACCGCTGGCCGACTGAGTCTTTCTCGTCCGTGGCGGCCGTCGGCTTTGCCCTGACATGCTGGCCGATCGGGGTCGAGCGCGGCTGGATCAGCCGCGAGGAGGCGCGCGAGCGCACCCTGACCACGATCCGCTTCTTCCACGACGCGCCGCAGGGGCCGCAGGCCACGGGCGTCAGCGGCCACAAGGGTTTCTTCTACCACTTCCTCGACATGCAGACCGGTCACCGTTTCGGCCGCACCGAGCTGTCCACCGTCGACACCGCCCTGCTGGTCGCCGGCATGTTGTTCTGCGCGCGCTGGTTCGACGGTGACCATGCGGAGGAGGCCGAGATCCGGAGGCTGGCCCAGGCCGTCTATGACCGGATCGAGTGGGACTGGGTCATGGTCCGGCCGAACCGCATCTCCATGGGCTGGCATCCCGAGACCGGCTTCATCGAGGCTGACTGGCACGTCTACAACGAGGGCATGCTGGTGCTGCTGCTGGCCATCGGCAGTCCCACCCATCCGGTTCCGGCGTCCGTCTGGGACGAATGGTGCAGCGTCTATGACCGAAGCTGGACTGACCGCTGGGGCCCCGCGCACCTGCATTTCCCGCCGATGTTCGGGCACCAGTACAGCCATATGTTCATCGACTTCCGCACCATCCAGGACGCCTGGATGCGCGCGAAAAACGCGGAAGTCGGCTCACGCTCGCTGTGGACCTACCACCACAACAGCATCCTGGCGGTAGCGGCGCAGCGGAAATACGCCATCGACAATCCGATGGGCTGGGCTGGCTATTCGGAAGACGTCTGGGGCCTGACCGCCTGCGACGGGCCCGGCGACTTCAAACAGGTCATCAACGGGCGCGAGCGGGAGTTCTTCAGCTATTCCGCGCGCGGGCCGGGCGACCGCGACGATGGCACAATCGCACCGACGGCCATGGCGGCTTCGATGCCGTTCGCGCCGGACGATGTCGAACGGGGCGTCATCGAAATGAAGTCGCGGTATGGCGCGGGCCTCTACACCGAGTTCGGCTTCCTCGACTCGTTCAACCCGACCCTGACCGAGCGGCAGGGCCGGCTGCAGCACGGCCGTATTGTGCCGAACATCGGCTGGGTCGACGGCGATTATCTGGGCATCGATCAGGGGCCGATCGTGATCCAGATCGAGAACCATCGGACCGCCATCGTCTGGGAGCGGATGCAGGGCGACGCCAATCTGGTGCGCGGCCTGAAGCGGGCCGGGTTCCGTGGCGGCTGGCTGGATCGCGCATGATCGATCACCGGCCGGATCGGCGCACGACCCTCGGCCTGTTGGCCGGGGCCGCGGCGTCCAGTCTGGCGGGCTGCGGCCGGCGCGACGACGGTACGACGCGCCTGTCCTTCTGGGCCATGGGCAATGAGGCGACCAATGTCCCGCAAATCCTGCCCGAATTCGAACGACTGAACCCCGGCATTACCGTCAACGTTCAGGCGCTTCCCTGGACCGCCGCCCATTCGAAACTGCTGACCGCCTATGCCGGCAATTCGCTGCCGGACCTCAGCCAGGTGGGCAACACCTGGGTGTCGGAAATGGCCGCGATCGGCGCGATCAGCCCGACGCCCGCCTTCGCCGCCGACCTGCTGACCGACCAGTTCCCGGCGGTGCTGGAGACCAACCGCATCGGCGGGCAGGTGGTCGGCACGCCCTGGTATGTCGACACCCGGCTGATCTACTACCGCTCGGACATGCTGGAACGGGCCGGGTTCGACGCCGTGCCCCAGACCTGGGATGGCTGGAAGGCCGCCATGCATGCGGTCAAGCGCGTGGCGCCGGCGGGCGCCTACGCCGTCCTGCTGCCGGTTAATGAGTTCGAACAGCTGCTGACCTTCGGCCTGCAGGGGGCCGAGCCGCTGCTGCGCGACCGGGACACACGCGGCAATTTCTCCAGCGCCTCCTTCATCGCCGCCCTGGAATTCTACAAGAGCCTGTTCGACGAAGGCCTGGCCCCGGTGGCGTCCTCGACCCAGATCTCCAACGTCTGGACCGAGTTCGAACGCGGCTGGTTCAGCTTCTACTTCTCCGGCCCCTGGACCATCGGCGAGTTCAAGGACCGGCTGAAGCCAGAGACGCGCTGGATGACGTCCGGCGTGCCGGGACCGACCGGGCCGGGGGCCTCGGCGCCGGGCGGGTCGTCGCTGGTCGTCTATCGCCACTCGCCGCATCAGGAAGCGGCGTGGAAACTGGTGCGCTTCCTGTCCGATCCGGCGGTGCAGGCGCGCTTCAACGGGATCACCGGAAACCTGCCGGCGCGGGAGAGCGCCTGGGCGACGCCGGCGGTGGCGGACGACCCCTATATCGCCGCCTTCAAGGGCCAGCTTTCGCGCGCCAAGGCGGTTCCCAAGGTCCCGGAATGGGAGCGGGTCGTCACCGAGATGCAGATCGTTGCCGAGCGCATGGTCCGCGGCGAATACACGCCCCGCAGCGCCGCCGCCGAGATCGACCGCCGCGCCGACCGGCTCCTTGAAAAGCGCCGCTGGATGATCGAGCAGGGGAGGGCCGTATGACCGCCGTCGATGCCACGGTCATCGCCAGACCGGTTCGCCGGGCGGGGACCCGTCGGTCGCGCGAGCGGGCGGCCTGGGGCTTCGTCGCCCCATCCCTTATCGCCATCGGCGTGTTCTTTGCCATCCCGGTCTTCTCGGCCCTGCTGCTCAGCCTGACGGATTTCGACATCTACGCCCTCGCCGACATCGGCAATGTCCGCTTCGTCGGCCTGCAGAACTATGAGCGGCTGCTGGGCAATCCGCTGTTCTGGACGGCGATGAAGAACACCGGCCTGTTCGCCGCCATCGGCGTGCCACTGTCGATCATCACCTCGCTCGGCGCGGCCGTGATCCTCAATGCGCGGGTGGTGAAGTGGCGGCCGCTGTGGCGGGTCATGTTCTTCGCCCCTTATGTCACGACGCTCGTGGCCACGGCGGTGCTGTGGAACTATCTGCTGCACACCCGCTACGGCATCATCAACTGGGCGATCCAGAGCCTCGGCCTGCCTGCCGTCGACTGGCTGGGCCAGCCCTCGACCTCGATCCCGGCCATCCTGATGTTCGTGGTCTGGAAGATCTTCGGCTACAATATGCTGATCTTCCTCGCGGTTCTTCAGACCGTGCCGGACGACCTCTACGAGGCCGCGCGCATCGATGGCGCAGGGCCGTGGAAGCAGTTCAAACACGTCACCCTGCCGGCCATCGCGCCCACCCTGCTGCTGGTCTCGATCATCTCCGTCGCCGGCTTCTTCCAGCTGTTCGCCGAGCCCTATGTGAGGGCTTCAAATGGTGGAACCTCGGCTCCGCCAGCGCCGTCGCCTTCGTTCTGTTCCTGTGCATTCTCGCGGTGACGCTGGTTCAGCTGGCAGTCGCCAAGCGGATGGGGGCCTACGAATGAGCGCCCGGACCGTCAAAGCCATCCTGCTCAATCTGGCTGTGGCCTCCATAGCCCTGCTGGTCCTGTTCCCGCTGGCATGGATGGTGTCGGTCAGCTTCATGTCGACCGGCGAGGCCGCGGTCTTCCCGCCGCCTCTGCTGCCAAAGACCTGGACGCTGGATCACTATCGCGACCTGTTCCTGACCCAGGGGATGGGCCGCTATCTGTGGAACAGCTTCGCCCTCGCCACCATGGCCACCGGGCTGGCCCTGGCCTTCACCGTCCCGGCCGGCTACGCCTTCGCCAAGCTGACGTTCAAGGGGCGGGACCGGCTCTTCCAGCTGCTGGTCGCGGCCCTCGTCGTGCCCGCCCAGATCGGCACCCTGCCGCTTTTCCTGATGCTGAAACAGATGGGGCTGGTGAACACCTACGCCGGGGCGCTGGTGCCCTGGCTGGCCTCCATCTTCGGCCTGTTCCTGGTGCGCCAGTATGCGCTGAGCATTCCCGACGAGATGCTCGAAGCAGCCCGCATCGACGGCGCCTCCGAGGGCCAGATCTTCCGTCGCGTGGTCCTGCCGACGCTTCAGCCGATCATCGTGACCCTGGCCCTGTTCGTCTTCCTCGGCAGCTGGAACGACTTCCTGTGGCCGCTGATCATCCTGACGGACCAGTCCAACTACACCCTGCCCGTGGCGCTGGCGGCCCTGTCGCGCGAGCATGTGCAGGACATCGAAATGATGATGGCCGGCGCTGTCATCACTGTGGCCCCGGTCCTGATCCTCTTCCTCGCCCTGCAGCGCTACTACATCCGCGGCATGCTGGCGGGGAGCGTGAAGGGGTGAGCGGAGTTTGAGTATGCTGTCGAGGCTCGCCCCCACCTTCGCGACGATGGTTGCGCTGGCGTTCGCCGGGGCCGCCCACGCCCAGTCCGCGCGTGTCCTCGACCCGTTCGAGAGCCTGACGCCATGGACAGCCGATGCCTCGACCGACGTGTCATCCGCCATCTCCGCCGTCGACGGCCACGACGGCCGGGCGATGCGGCTGACCTGGGATTTCAACGGCCGGTCGGGCTACGCCTTCGCGGCGCGGGCCATCGATCTGGACGTCCCCGACAACTACGAGATCAGCTTCTGGCTTCGCGGCGAAATGGCGCCGAACACGCTCGAGATAAAGTTCGTCGACGCCTCTGGCGACAACGTCCACTGGCGGCAAATCCGGGGCTTTCAGGCGTCGCCGGACTGGACCCGCTACACCATCAAGAAGCGCCAGATCACCCGCGCCTGGGGCCCGAACCCGGATCACACCTTCCGCGGTGCCCAGCGGATGGAGTTCGTGGTCACGGCGGGGGAGGGCGGGGCGGGCTGGATCGAGGTCGATCAACTGGAGCTGCGCGAACTGCCGCCCGAACCATCCGTGCCGCCGCGCCCGCTGGCCAGTGCGACCAGCGCAGATGGCCTGAATGTCGCCGCCCGCGCAGTGGACGACGATCCGGCCACGGCCTGGCGATCGGCCGGCGTCGGTGAGCAGGGCCTGACGCTGGACCTCGGCTTTGAGCGCGAGTTCGGCGGGCTGACCCTGCGCTGGGCCGACCGTGCGGCCGCTTCGGCCTACCGGCTGCGGGGCTCTTCGGACGGTGAGGTCTGGCGCGATCTGGCGACAGTGAGCGACGGCGACGGCGGGACCGACTGGCTGCGCACGCCCGAAGCGTCTGCGCGCTGGCTGCAGCTGGAGCTGCGGTCTCCGGTTCCGGCAACCGGCGGGGATCGGCCTGTCGGTGCCTATGCGTTGAACAGCCTCGAGATCGAGCCGCTGTCGTTCGGCGAAAGCCCGACGGCCTTCATCCGCGCCGTGGCGGGCGAAAGCCGACGTGGTCTCTATCCCCGCGGCTTCAACGGCGAACAGCCCTACTGGACTCTGGTCGGCGTTGACGGCGGCGGCGAGAGCGGCCTGATCGGCGAGGACGGCGCGATTGAACTCCGCCGAGGCGGACCGTCGATCGAGCCCTTCGTGCTGGACAACGGGCGGCTGGTCACATGGGCGGATGTGAACATCAGCCAGAGCCTGCAGGATGGCGACCTGCCCATCCCGACCGTGACCTGGGCCAGCGACGACTGGACGCTGGCGATCACCGCCTTCGCCGAAGGGACGCCGGAGCAGGCGCAGCTGTACGGCCAGTACGTCCTGACCAACACCTCGAACCGTCCCCGCACCCTGACCTTGGCGCTGATGGCGCGGCCGTACCAGGTCAACGGGCCTTCCCAATTCCTGGCCATTCCGGGCGGGGTCGGACCCATCGAGCAGATCGACTGGAACGGGTCGACCCTGGTCCTTAACGACGCCATCCGCATCAGCACCCTCGCAACACCGGACGGCCTGGTCACCAGCCGGTTCGCCGCCGGTGCCGACCCGCAGAGCCTGCTCGCCCATGCGGACCGCGTGCGCGACGCGGCCGAGTCTTATGTCGACTCCGACAGCAGTGCCCTGATGTCCGGCGCCCTGCTGTACGATGTGACCCTGCAGCCCGGCGAGACCCGTACGTTCGGCCTTGTGACCCGCCTTGCCGGACCGACGCCTGACCTGGCACCCGTCGCCGATGTGGCCGGGACGCTCGACGCCGCCCGGACCCGTGTCGCCGCTGGCTGGCGCGAAAAGCTCGACCGCTTCGATCTGACGCTGCCGGACAGCCAGCAGCAGATCGAGGACGTCATGCGCGCCTCGCTCGCCCAAATGCTTATGTCCCGGCAAGGGCCGATCCTGCAGCCGGGGACCCGCAGCTATAACCGCAGCTGGATCCGCGACGGGGCCATGATGGCCGAGGGCCTGAACCGGCTGGGCCATGCCGATCTGTCTGCCGACTATCTGCGCTGGTACGCCCCCTTCGTGTTCGACAACGGCAAGGTGCCCTGCTGCGTCGACTTCCGCGGGGCCGATCCCGTGCCCGAGAACGACAGCCACGGCGAGTTCATCTTTCTCGCCGCCGAGACGTATCGCTACACGGGTGACGCCGCCCTGCTGCGCGAGGTCTGGCCGCAGGTGCAGGCGGCGATCGGATACATGGACACGCTGCGCGCTTCGACCCGGACGGCCGCGTTCGAGGCCGCGGATCAGCGCCACCTGTACGGCCTGCTGCCGCCGTCGATCAGCCACGAGGGCTATTCGGATCGACCGGCCTGGTCCAACTGGGACAATTTCTGGGGTCTGCTGGGCTACCGCGACGCCGCCTTCATCGTCGATGCGCTTGGCGACGCAGCCGTCGCCGCCCGCATCCGCGCCGCAGAGACCGAGTTCAAGACGGACGTCATGGCCTCGATCGTGGCGACGGCACGGGTGCACGGAATCGACTGGATCGCCGGCGCGGCCGACCGGGGTGATTTCGACGCCACCTCGACCACTATCGGCCTGTCTCCTGCGGGGCTGATCGACGACCTGCCGCAGGATCTGCTGACCCGGACCTTCGACAAATGGTGGGAGAATTTCACCTCGCGTCGGGAAAACCGTCAGGCGTGGAAGGACTACACCCCCTACGAACTGAGAAACGTCGGCGCACTGGTTCGTCTGGGGCGCCGTGGGGACGCCCTGCGCGCGCTCGATTTCTATTTTTCCGACATGCGTCCGCGGGCGTGGAACGGCTGGGCCGAGGTGGTCGGCCGCGACGAGCGCGAGCCCCGTTTCATCGGCGACATGCCCCACGCCTGGATCAGCTCGGACTACATCCGTTCGACCCTGGACCTGCTCGTCTATGAGCGCGAGCGGGACCACGCGCTGGTGCTCGCCGCCGGGGTTCCGACGGCCTGGCTGGAGGGCGAGGGCGTCGGGGTGACGAACGTGCGGACGGCCTATGGCCCGCTGAGCTACAACCTGCGCGAAGACGGAGCGGGCTACTTGCTGACGCTGGACGGACAGGTCACGCCGCCTGGGGGCTTCGTCATCCAGTGGCCCGCAGGCGAGACGCCGCCTGCCCGAGTGCGGATCGACGGGCGCGCGGCCCAATGGTCAGGTTCCGAACTGGCGATCCCGGCCGGGGGGCGGCGGGTGGAGCTGCGCTGAGCAGAAGGCCTCGTCGAGGGGGGGCTTGCAGCTCAGAAGGCTAAGGTGTCCATGGCGTGCAAGGCTGACGACCGTGACGCCTCGAAATAGTGCTCAGTCGGGGCGAGGTACACCGCAACATATAGTTTGTCGTCCCGTCGCAGCACTTGGCCGACACCGCTGATCAGGAGGCCGCCCGGGCTACTCGCGGCGATGTCGAAGCGCGCGGCGCGAAGACCGGCGATTTCGGCCGGACGGATTCGCGAAGTCTCAACCCGCTCATAGCCGAGAGCAGACAGGCTCTGGCCCACGAACTCAACCTGCTCGTTCACGGTCATGGCGGTTGCATAGACCGGGGTGCGCGATTCACGTCGCGGCGAACGGGCCATTACATCCCCATCGACCAGACCTTCGGTGAGATAGAGGCGGTTGAGAGCTGGGCCGTCTAGAGTCAGCATTCGCATCTTCTTCGGTCGATCAGGCCAGATGGCGCTGGCGTCATTCCAAGCACGGTCCAGCTGCACCGACGTTCCTCCTCCGACCTCAAATGCACCGGGGGGCGCCAGAGAGATGGAGGTGCAGGCGGCAAGCACGAGGCTTGATACAAGCCCAATGGCGGCCAAGGTGACGACTCTACGCATCAGGGGTCTCCAAGCTCTTCAAGCTGTCTTCAACGATCCAGCGATCGTCGGCATCTGGGGGAGCGGCTGCGAGGTAGCGGCTCCAAGCGGCGCGAGCGGCGGCGTGGTCGCCCAGCTTGTGCTGGACGTCACCGAGCTCCCGCCAGGCTGCCACCGGAACGTCAACATGCTCGACGGCAGCTAGGTAAGCGGTGCGAGCCTTTTCCAAGTCGCCGTCTCCGCGGCGTTGCCGAAACACCTCGCCGCGATAGAAGCCGAGGACACCCAGGTCCTCCGCCTCGTCATCGAGCCTGTCGATCACCGTGAGCAGACCACCAAAGTCCCGGCGAAGCAGTTCTTCCTCAAGCCATTGGCCGAGGAAAGGCCGAATTGCCGAGCGGTGCCTCTGCCGATCGGCACTTCTAACAGGCGTGGAGGAATCGGCGAGCACGATGCCGTGCTGCGCCAGTGCTTCAATGCGATCAGCGGTTAGAGGGTGGGTCCTGAACAGGCTGTTGGCGGCTTCCGACCGCCGAACGCTTGGAAACGTCGAGGCCGCAGTCTCAGCTTGAAGCGCGCGCCAGATTGCAGCTCCCGCCGCCGGATCGTAGCCAGCTTCCGCGGCCCTGCGCAGGCCAAGGGTGTCGGCCTCCGTCTCCTGCCCACGGTTGTAGCCGAAATATGCGGACATGGCGGTAAAGTAGGCAAGGTCTCCGACACTCGAAAGGTCAATGCCGTAGTAGGCTCCAGCGAGCCCTGCACCTAAGCTGACCACCATGGCGATCGTGTTATAGGTCTTGTACGTATTGAACTGCTCGAAAGTGTGGTTCTCAGCGTAATGGGTAATCTCATGGCCGAGCACGAAGGCGAGCTCGGCGTCGCTCTGGGCGCGTAGTAGAAGTCCAGACCAGACCTCAATATAGCCGTTCGGCGCGGCGGTGGCGTTGAATACCTGCCTGTCCAGCACATAGACGCGCACTTCAGGGCAGTATTCGTTCGCGATTGAGCACATGACCTCGCGCACATAGGCGTTGAGATCTGCGTCCACATTCAGCTCAGCGGAGGCCCTAGCGCTACGCTCCATTCGGTCCGAGCTTGACCACAGACCGGCCTCGAGCGAGTTCGTCATCGGCGCAAGGCCCGGCGCTCGCGATTGTGCAGCAGCGCCGGACGCCATGAGCAAGGCTGCAACCGCTGCGGTCACGCCCAGCCGCATCTTCACAGGGGCGCGCCCTTAAGCAGCGATTCTACAAGCGACCGAGCGCCTTCAGGATTGCGCATGTCCGCCTGCGGCCCAGCCACCGCCGAGTTGAACCAGATCACCTGCCCCGTCCGGAGATCGACCAAGGACACAAATGCCTGCTGGCTCCCCAATGGAATACCAACGCCGAAGGCGCTAAGCACCACCATGGTCGCGATGCGACCGCTGCTGGCGTAAGACCCGCCGCCATAGGTGAACAGTGCGTAGTCGGCATCGTAGGCCTCTGCCAGAGTCGCAGCACCTTCGCCGAGCGTCCATTCGAACTGCCCAGCTTTGGTCGGCAAGCGGTAGGCTCCATACTCGAACATTGCGATTGATGAGCCGACGGCTTCGTGCAACCGGAGCAACTGGCCGCTACGCCCGCCCAGAGCTTCCTCGGGATCGACCGGTCGGGTCGTGTAGCTGGAGCTTGCCAAAGTTTCGCCGAGCGCCGATTCAAGTTGTCGCACAGCCTCGGTCGACCAGTCAGCTCTTGGCTCCGCCATGCCAATAGCGGTCAGCATGGACAGCTGAACATCGGGCTTTATGACCAGAACGGTTGCACCAGTGCGCGGCGCACCGGCACCCAGAGCGACGCGTGAATCTGTTGTCGTACAGGCCGCCGTCACCAAGCAAACGACTGCCACGAGCATTGCCCGTACCATGGTACTTCCCCCACCCTGCCCGAAGGCACCCTCTACTCGCATAAGGCCTTAGCGCGGCCTCGTCCACACCTACTCCGGGTATGGGCAATCTGAGGTGGAGAGTCAGTCCCCGTAATTATCATACCTCTGGCCCTGGGCCAGATTGCCGAACTTCGTGGTATTGGCGTCGAAGCTCAGCTTGATAATGCCGATCGGGCCGTGGCGCTGCTTGCCGATGACGACCTCTGCCTGGTGCTCCAGCCGGTCCATGTCCTCCTGCCACTGCAGGTGTTCGGGTGAGCCTTCCCGGGGTTCGGCGCGACCCAGGTAGTAGCTCTCGCGATAGACGAACATGACGCAGTCGGCGTCCTGCTCGATCGAGCCGGATTCGCGCAGGTCGGACAGCTGGGGCCGCTTGTCCTCGCGCTGCTCGACCTGACGGGACAGCTGCGACAGGGCGATGATCGGGACGCTCAGTTCCTTGGCCAGGGCCTTGAGGGCGCCGGTGATCTCCGACACCTCCTGTACCCGGTTCTTCTGTTTGTTGCCCTCGCCGACGGTGATGAGCTGAAGGTAGTCGACGATGATCAGGTCGAGGCCGTGCTCCTGCCGCTTCAGGCGACGCGCGCGGGCGGCGAGCTTGGAGATCGACAGGCCGCCGGTGGCGTCGATGAACAGCGGGCTCTCGCCGATCTCGACCGCAGCCTCGCGGATCTTGCCAAAGTCGGCGGCGTCGATCTCGCCCTTGCGCAGCTTGTCCGAGGACACGCCCGAGGCATCGGCCAGAATACGCATGGCCAGCTGTTCGGCGCTCATTTCCAGCGAATAGAAGGCGACCACGCCGCCGTTGACCGTCTTGCGGCCCTCCGGCGTCGGCTCCCAGCGGTAGTTGCGGGCGATATTGAACGCGATGTTCGTGGCCAGCGCGGTCTTGCCCATCGACGGGCGACCGGCGAGGACCAGCAGGTCGGAAGGGTGCAGGCCGCCGAGCTTGGCGTCGAGGTCGTCCAGATGGGTGGCCAGTCCGGCCAGCTTGCCGTCGCGCTGATAGGCCTCGGCCGCCATCTGCACGGCGCCGCTCAGGGCGCTGGAGAAGCTGACGAAGCCGGACGACGGCTTGCCGGTTTCGGCCAGCGTGTAGAGCTGCTGCTCCGCCTGTTCGATCTGGTCGATGGCGGCGGTTTCGGGCTGGGGCGCCTCGCGGACGATCTCGCCGCCGATGCGGATCAGGTCGCGACGCAGGGCCAGGTCATAGACGACCCGCGCATAGTCGGGGGCGTTGGCGGCCGGCGGGGCGCGGTCGACCAGATCGGCGAGATAGCGAAGGCCGCCGAACTCCTGGAAGGCCGGATCCAGCTTGAACCGCTCCATCAATATGGTCGGTTCGGCCAGCATGCCCTGGCGGATATGGTCCTCGATGGCTTCGTACAGGCGCTGGTGGAAGGGCTCGTAGAAATGCGAGCCGCGCAGCCGGTCGGACAGGCGTTCGAACACCGCATTGTCGAACATCAGCGAGCCCAGGAGCGCCTGTTCGGCCTCCAGGTTATGCGGCATCGACGGGATGGAGCCGGAGTCCATCGGGGACGGGAATTGGACGGGGGCGAAGGCGTTCATCGGGTGCATGTCTTAACGATGCACGCGGGCTACGACATGCGCGGACGTCGCCGAGGCAGAGGATAAGTCGGCGGCTCTGTGGATGCCCTGAAATTCCGTTGTCTGATCAGTTCCGGCTCAGCTTGCGGGGCAGGGATGACGCTCGGCCATCCATTCGCGCATCGCCTGGGTGACACTGATATTGCGCCGAGCCGGAGGGATGGCGTTGAACCTAGCCAACAGGGCTTCGGCGGAGATCGAGGCCCGTCCCCCGGCGGGGCAGAAGGCGGGGCGTCGGCCGGCGGCGATGGCCGCCTCCCGTTCATTGCCGATGGTTTCGCTGGCGGTGCGAACCTCGGCGATCAGCCGCCGCGCGTCGGCGCGCAACAGGGCCGTGGGATTGCGCGGGATGCGGGCGGCGGCGGTCAGGAACTCCTGCACCGTCATGGCTTCGGCGGCGGTGGCGAACAGGGTCGCGGCGAGGCCGACGACCAGTGCGATCTTCTTCATGGTCAATCTCCCCGGACAGCCCAGATTGGCCGGGACTTTGCGGCGGTATAGCGGCCAAGAGAAAGGGCGCGCCCGACTGGACGCGCCCGATCACTGACTTGTTATCAGAAGGCTTCGGTTCAGGCTTCCGAACCGAGGCCGTCCTGCTGGCCGGCACCGCCGGCGACCATGTCCTTGGCCTGTTCGAGGGCCAGTTCGCGGTCCTCGTCATAGGCGGCCTTGATCACGTCCTCGCCCTTCGCCTGACGCTCGGCTTCGTCAGCCGAACGGGCGATGTTGATCTTGACGGTGGCCGAGACCTCGGCGTGCAGGCGAACCAGCACTTCGTGGACGCCCAGCGTCTTGATCGGGGTGTTGAGAACGATCTGGCTGCGCTCGACCTTGCCGCCTTCGGCCACAACGGCCTCGACGATGTCGCGCGCGGCGACCGAACCGTACAGCTGACCCGTCTCACCGGCTTGCCGGATCATGACATAGGTCTGGCCGTCGATCTTGGAGCCGATCGAACCGGCGTCGGCCTTGTTCTTCTCGTTGCGGGCCTCGATGGCGGCGCGGTCGAGTTCGAAGGCCTTCAGGTTCGCCGACGTGGCCCGACGGGCCTTGTCGCGCGGCAGAAGGAAGTTACGGGCGAAGCCGTCCTTGACGGACACGACGTCGCCGATGGCGCCGAGATTATCGACGCGCTCAAGCAGAACGACCTTCATCTTATTTCACCACGTAAGGCAGGAGGGCCAGATAACGGGCGCGCTTGATGGCCTTGGCCAGTTCGCGTTGCTTGATCTGGGAAACAGCGGTGATGCGCGACGGGACGATCTTGCCGCGCTCGCTGATGTAGCGTTGCAGCAGTTTGACGTCCTTGTAGTCGATCTTCGGCGCGCCTTCACCCGTGAACGGGCAAACCTTGCGGCGACGATAGAAGGGACGGCGTCCGGCGGCGCCGGAGCCGGCCGGCGCGCCCGGCGACGGAGCGGTGGTGTCGGTCATGTTCCGGGTTCCTTAAAAGGTGGCTTCGGCGGCGGCGTCGTCACGCGGCGTGCGTTCACGCTCACGTTCACGCTCGCGCTCGCGGCGGGCCAGCAGGGGCGACAGTTCCAGGTCGAGTTCCTCGACGCGGACGGTCAGCCAGCGAAGGACGTCTTCGTTGATCGACAGCTGACGCTCGACCTCGGCCATGGCGGCGGGCGGGCAGTCGACGGCGAGCAGCGAATAGTGCGCCTTGCGGTTCTTTTTGACCCGATAGGTCAGGTTGCGCAGACCCCAGTATTCGATCTTGGCGACGGTGCCGCCGCCGGCTTCGATCAAACCCTTGATGGTGTCGTTCAGCGCTTCGGCCTGTTGCGCGCTGATATCCTGGCGCGACATGACCGTGTGCTCGTAAAGAGCCATGCGGTATTCTCCCTTGTAGGACGTCGGCGCGAGGGGACCGGGTAAGTCCTCTCCCACGATGGATCCCGATGCGGCGGCCGGGATGACTTCCCGAACCCTTTGGAGTTCCGCGACCGGGACCGAAGTCCTGGAAAGGCGGCGCGTATAGGGGAAAAGGACCCGGGGAGCAAGGCGCGTGACGTCTAGAAGGACCGCCTGACGGATACATAGGCCTGGCTGCTGCCGAAACTGCGGCTGGTCTCGGTGTAGACGGGCGTTCCGACGTTGCGCGGCGCATTGAACAGGGTGAAGTCGCTCTCGCTGTCCGAGGCGATGTAGAGGCCGCCCGACACGCTCCACTGAGCGTCGGGGCGATAGGTCAGGCTGAAGTTATAGGTCGGGTCCGAGCGGAAGTTCGACAGAGTGCTGGGCGAGAAGCTGCGCCCCTCCGACCCGCTGTTGGCGCTGACGCTCCAACTGATGCGTTCGGCGACGAGGTTCTGGCTGAGCGCCACGGACCAGCCCGCGACCTGTTCACCCGACAGTCGACGGTCCTCAAGGGTCACGGGATCACGGGTGTTCGACCAGCGGTAATAGACCTGGCTCGACAGGATGCCGCCCTCCAGTCCAAATCCGTCCAGCGGCAGGCGCCCGGACAGGGTCAGCTTGTCCCGCCGCGCGGTCCCGACATTGCGCGTGATGTTGAAGGTGATTGGCGTCGTGCCGCCCGGCGGAATCTCCTCGATCACCACGACGCCGAGCACGTCCGAGAAATCCTCATGGGTGAACTCGGCGACGAACGAGCCCTGCCGGTCGAACAGACGCTCGTAACGGGCGTTGGCGAGCCAGACCTGCGCGGGCCGTATTTCCGGATTGCCGCGCCCGAAAATGCCCGTCGAAAAGGCCGCCGAGGCCGTGAAGGCGCCGAAAGACAGCTGGTCGACGTTCTTCTCCAGCTTGAAGGTCACTGTGTTCCGGGGCGCGGGCGTCCAGGTCAGGTTCAGCCGCGGCTTCAGATAGCCCAGCGTTGTCTCGCCCTCGCCGGCGGTGCCCATGGCGATGATCCGCGACAGCTCGTATCGCAGGTTGGCTTCGACGCTCAGGTCGGTCCGCGCGGCCCACCGGGCGGTGATGAAGGTCTCACTGCGCAACTCCTCGACCCGGGTGTCGTCTCCGGGCAGCAGCAGGGGGCTGTCGTCGAAGGTGTAGGCGCTGGTGGTGTCGACCCAGTTCAGCGCGGCCTCTGTGCCGGCTTCGAGGCTGACGTCCCCGATTCCGGTCTGCAGGTCAGCGAATTTGAGCGTGGCGCCCAGAATGCTCTCGCCGGACAGCTGGTCGAACAGGACCTCCGAGGTGAAGGACGGCGTATCGTATACGCTAACGTTGTCGTTGTCGGTGATCGACTGGAACCCGACCAGTTCAAGGCTCATCCCGCGCGGCAGGCTGCGGGTCCAGCGGAGCCCGGCTTCGCCCCGCCATCGCACGGCGTCCGACAGGCTGCTTTCCTGACCGCCGGGCCGGATGAGGGTTTCCGCCCCCTCGTAGGTGCTGCCGTTGTAGTTGATCAGGGTGTTGGCCCGGATCCGGCCCCCCGCGAGCGGACCTTCGTAGACTCCGGTCGCCTCGGCCGTCGAATATTCGAACGCGCCGTCATCGAGGCCGATCAGGGTCAGGTCGCCGGCCGGGTTCCGGCGCTCACGGATGTTGTCGATCTCCTGACTGCCGCTGCTGTAGCGGAACGATCCGTCCATCGAGCGGCCGTCACGTTGACGCTGGGCCTGGATGCTGAAGCTGGGCTGGAACAGGCCCTGATCGGTCAACGTCACACTCGAGCTTATCGCCCCGGTGACGCCAGCGTCGGGCTTCCGGATGACATTGGCGACGACGGCCTTGCCCTGCATGTCCATTCCGCCTGCACCGGCGCGGACGATGTCGATCCGCAGCACCTGCGAGGCCGGGATGCGCGACAGGACCGTGGACAGGGCGTCACTGCGGGTCGGCGGGCGCTCGCCGTCGATCAGGACATTGCCCGCGGTACCGGCGAAGCCGCGGGCCGACGTCCCGCCGTCAAACTGGAAGCCCGGAATACGGCCGATCATGTCCAGCGCCGTAACCGGCCGGTACTCGGTGAAGTAAGACGGCGGGTAGGGTGTGATGTTGGGATCGGCAGGCGCAGGCGTCTGGGCGAACGCCGCACCAGCAGGCAGCACACAGAGCGCGAGGATAGACGCGCCGAGCAGTCGCCAGCGCCCGCGTGTACTGACCATTTGTTCGATTCCCCACCCGTGTCGGAGTCGAACCTTGACGCGCATTATGTCAGATACGCGACCATAACCTGTCGAATTTGTCGTCGATAACGTGGCGGCCGGTTCTACTCCGGCCGTACCACCATACAGGTCACCCGTCGCTCGGACAGCGTGGCGCAGGCAGCCTGGGCTCCCTGTTCGGTCATGCCGGTGAAGCGTGAGCGGTACCAGCCTTCTGCATTCTGGACAGTCCGCTCAGCCGAGCCGAACTGGCTGCGGAAGCGCCGGTTGACCTCGGTCAGCCAATCGCGGGCGACCATCTCGTCACGGAAGGCACCGACCTGGACCGACCA
>VFBG01000185.1 GCA_006515835.1 bacterium
CGCCAGCTGGATTCCGATGGCGGCGGGCAAGACGTGCGGGCGCTTGTGGTCAACGCCGGCTGCGCCAACGCCTTCACCGGAAAGGCCGGAGCCGACGCGGCTCGCCGCACGGCCTCCGAGGTCGCCAAGCGCTTCGGGTGCCGCCAGCGCGACGTCATGCTGGCCTCTACCGGCGTGATCGGCGTGGTGCTGGACGAACGCAAGATCGTCGCCCGGATGCCCGATATCGAGGCGGGACTGGACGCCGACGTCCATCCCACCGACCAGTGGGCCCGCGCCGGCCAGGCGATCATGACCACTGACACCTTCCCCAAGGGGTCCTACGCCGAATGCGAGATCGAGGGCCGCAAGGTCCGGATCGCCGGCATCGCCAAGGGTTCGGGCATGATCGCCCCCGACATGGCGACCATGCTGGGCTTCATCGTCACCGACGCCGCCATCGCCCCGCCGGTGCTGCGCGCCCTGCTGGGCCTTCATGTCCGCACCACCTTCAACAGTGTCACCGTGGACGGCGACACCTCGACCAATGACACCTGCCTGCTGTTCGCCACGGGGGCATCGGGCGCGCCGCGCATCGGCCGGGTCGGCGACCGCCGGCTGAAGGATTTCTCAGCAGCACTGGACAAGGTCATGCTCGACCTCGCCCACCAGCTGGTCCGCGACGGCGAGGGGGCGACCAAATTCGTGAAGGTCACGGTCGACGGCGCCGCATCGCCCGCCTCGGCCCGCAAGCTGGCCAAGTCGATCGCCGACAGCCCCCTGGTCAAGACCGCCCTGGCCGGCGAGGACGCCAACTGGGGCCGGGTCGTCATGGCGGTCGGCAAGACCGAGGAGCCGGTCGACCGCGACAGCCTCGCCATCCGTTTCGGCCCCCATGTCGCGGCCATCGACGGTGCCCCCGCCCCGAACTACGACGAGGCGAAGATGAGCGCCTATATGAAGAACGCCGAGATCGACATCACGGTCGACGTCGGCTCTGGCCGCGCTTCGGCGACCGTCTGGACCTGCGACCTGACCAAGCGATACGTCGAGATCAACGGCGACTATCGTTCGTGAGCGCCAGTTCTTCCCAGGAAGAAAGCCTCCCCACCGTCCTCGTCGTCGCTGTGGCCCTGATCGACGCCGACGGTCGGGTGCTGATCGCCCAGCGGCCCGAGGGCAAGAAACTGGCTGGCCTGTGGGAGTTTCCGGGCGGCAAGGTCGAGCCCGGCGAGCGGCCGGAACAGGCCCTGATCCGCGAATTGCAGGAGGAGCTGGGCATCGACGTCAACGAGGCCTGCCTGGCCCCGTTCGTTTTTGCGAGCCACGCTTACGATTCGTTTCACCTGTTGATGCCATTGTACCTCTGCCGACGCTGGTCGGGGGTGGTGCAGAACCGCGAGCACGCGGCGCTGAAATGGGTCCGGCCGAACCAGCTTTCGGACTTTCCCATGCCGCCCGCAGACGAACCCCTGGTCGCCTGGCTGCGCGACCTGCTCTAGCCGCCGGAAGGAGGGGGCCGATGATGAGACGCTTCCTCTCCCGCTTCCGGCGCGACGAAAGCGGGGCCACGGCAATCGAATACGGCATGATCCTCGCCCTGATGTTCCTCGTCATCCTCGGGGCGTTGCAGGCCTTCGGCGGCACCGGCAGCGGCATCTTCAACACCGCGATGGACAAGCTCCGTACCGCCATGGGCGGCTGAGGCCTACTCCCCCGTCTGCTCCCTGACCCCCAGCGCATCCGCCAGCCGCATCTTGGCCGACCCGCGCGGCAGCGGCTTCTGCTGGTTTTCGTGCGGGGCCCAGCCGGCCAGATGGACGATCTCGAAGGTCGCCGGGATGCGGCCGTCGGCGTCGGCGTACCGTTCCATATAGAGCTGCGCCGCCCTCGCCAGTATGCCCCGCGTCAGCGGCCGCACCGGCCCCGCCAGCACATTGGTCTCGCCCATGGCGCGCAGGTCGCGGAACAGGGCCAGCAGGTCGGGATAGCGCACCGTCACCCGGTCGACATCGGCCACCGGCAGGGCGAATCCGGCCCGCTGCAGCAGGGCCGCGCCGTCGAAGCCGTCGGCGAAGGGCGAGACCCGCGCCTGGGCCCCGCCGCGCGCTTCCAGCTCGGCCTCGGTCAGGACCGCGCGCAGCTCCTTCAACGTCCCCGCTCCCAGTAATGTGCCGAGGAACAGGCCGTCCGGCTTCAGCGCCCGGCGGATCTGGCTCAGGGCGCCCGGCAGGTCATTGGCCCAGTGCAGGCTCATCAGCGAGACGATCAGGTCCTGCGACCCGTCCGCCAGATTGATCGGCACCGCCCCCGGTCCCGCCTGGGCCGCCCGGTCGCCGACGATCTTCACCGGCCCGACCCGGGCGGCCGCGGCGCTTTCGGCCAGGGCGGCGGCGAAGGCTCCCGGATGGGCGGACAGATCCGCCGCCTCGGGCCAGTCCCGCACCAGGGCCTCCAGACTGCCCACGGCGTTCTCCGCGGCCCGCGCATGCAGGAAGTCGGCGCGGGAAAGCATCTTTTCGCTGCGTTCAAGCCTTGCCGTGCGGCGCTGAACGTCGAAGATGCGGGGAGGACCGGAGGAAGGGCTCATGCGACTTCAGGATGGGGTCTGGCGCGACCGATTGAAAGCGGCTGCCCCGCGGATTGCGCTCGGCGCCCGCGCCCTGGGCCGCGGCGTCGCCGACCTGCTGCTCCCGTCGCTGGCCCACGACAGCCCCGAAGCCGCCGCCTCGCCCGGCCTGACCGCCGGAGCGTGGAGTCGGGTGACCTTCCTCGAGGATCCCGTCTGCGACGGCTGCGGCGCGGGGTTCGAAATAGCCGGCGGTGCCT
>VFBG01000186.1:0-983 GCA_006515835.1 bacterium
CAGGCCCGGGTCGGCGGCGGACAGACGCGCCGCAGCCGCTGGATCAGGCCGGCCGGCGGCGACGAGGCGCATGTCTGCCGCCAGCGTCGGTGACACGCCGGCCATGGCGGTCAGATAGGCGCGAACCGTGTCGTTGACCTCGAGCGGGAAGGGCTGGTCCCACAGGCGCACCAGCCCATTGGCGAGGCGGTCGATGGCGTTGTCCGGCACGGGCCGCGACGAGTGGCCGCCCGGATTGGTGATCTCCAGCTGGAAGTCCTGATAGACCTTTTCGCCGGCCTGGACGTCGAGGGCCAGGCGATTGCCTTCGGCGTCGAGCCGGCCCCGCGCGCCTTCGTTGAGGGCAAAGCCGGCGCTGAGCGCATCGGGATGGGTCTTCAGCAGCCACTCGACGCCGTTCCAGGTGTCGGAAGTCTCCTCGCCGCAGGTCAGGGCGATCTTTATGTCCTGTCGCGGCACGAAGCCTTCGGCCTTGAGCCGGACCATGGTGTCGACCCAGACGGCCGCCTGGGCTTTGTCGTCGGCCGCCCCGCGGGCGTAGAAATAGCCGCCTTCCTCGACGAGGGTGAACGGGTCGCGGGTCCAGTCTGCAGGATTGGCCTCGACCACATCGATGTGGGCCAGAAGCAGCAGGGCCGGCGCGGACGGGTCCGAGCCGCGCAGCACGGCGGCAAGGTTGCCGTCCTTCGGGCGCTCGGGCGTGGCCAGCACCCGTACGTCGGCGGCCGGATAGCCGGCGGCGAGCAGGCGCGCGCCCATCCGCTCCGCGGCGAGTGTGCAGCTGCCTTGCGACAGGGTGGTGTTGGTTTCGACAAGCTCTTCATAGAGATCGCGGAAGTCCGCCTGATCCGGACGTGGGCCGACCGTCTGGGCCCGGGCCTGGACGGCGATCAGGGCGATGATGAGAGCCAAGACGACGATCACGGCGAAGACGGCGCGCACCCGTCGGCCCTCCCGCATGGCTGTATAGGCGTTCTCATCCA
>VFBG01000186.1:1022-4491 GCA_006515835.1 bacterium
GCGGTCTCCGGCCTGGCGCACAGCCTCCCGCCGCACCAGCCGCTTGAGCGCGGCGCGGCCCCCCGGACGGCCTGGCAACAGAGGGAAGGCCCGGTCCGCCGAGACAGCGCCGTGCTCGCGCAACGTCTCAACGATAGTTCGTTCGGCCCGTCGAGCCATCGCCACGACCACCGCCCCGCCTGCACTCGACATCGCTGCTTCCCCTGATCCGGCGCGGACGCTAGCGCGGAACCGGTGACGGCGGAACAGCTGGCTCTCACAACCGTTGCCGTGGGTCAGGCCGCCTGCCGGTCGTCTGAACCGCATCCCGGGGATGCCGATCTGAAGGGCATCTCCCTGCCTCCCCCGCCAAGGAATTTCCCATGCAAGGCTTCGTCGACAACATCGAGACCCTGACCACCGAGAACACCGACTTCCGGCGCGTGCTCTACACCGGCAAATATCTGCAGCTGGTGCTGATGGCCCTGCAGCCGGGCGAGGAGATCGGCGAGGAAGTCCATGAGGACCACGACCAGTTCTTCCGCATCGAATCCGGCGCGGGCGAGGTGCTGATCGACGGCAAGCGCACGCCGATCAAGGACGATGACGCCATCGTCGTGCCCGCCGGCGCCCGGCACAATGTGATCAACACCGGCGACGCGCCGCTGACCCTGTACACCCTCTACGGCCCGCCCGAGCACCACGACGGCGTGGTCCGCGCCACCAAGGCCGAGGCGGAGGCGAAGGAGGAGCATTTCGACGGCAAGACCACCGAATAGTCCGCGGCGCTTGATCCCGAAGCTCCGCCGGGACTAGGCTGAAGATTCGTCAGTCTGCGGAGCGATTTACACAAATGAACTGGGATCTGGTGTGGCCGGTTCTGGCGGCCATGACGGCCGGCGGATTGATCGGGGTCGAGCGGACCTATCACGGCCACCCGGCCGGATTCCGCACCCACATCCTGGTCTGTCTGACCTCCTGCCTGCTGATGCTGGCGGCCATGCACCAGTCGACCTGGGCCTTCACCGCCCTACCGGGCCAGACGGTGGTGATCGATCCGACGCGGATGTCACACGGCCTGCTGACCGGCATCGGCTTTCTCTGCGCCGGTGTGATCTTCCGCGAGGGCTTCTCGGTCCATGGCCTGACCACGGCGGCGTCGTTATGGGTCACCTCGGCCATCGGCGTGCTGTACGGCGTGGGCATGGTCGAGCTCGCGCTGATCGGCTCGGGAGCGACCCTCGCGGTGCTGGCGGTGCTGCGGGTGCTGGACGCCAAGCTGCCGCATGTCGGGGTGATGGACGTGACCCTGAGCTGGAAGCGGGGCGAGGCTCCCTCGGGACTGGCCGTCCGGAATCTGCTGCGCGGAAAGGGGGTGAAGGTGGTGCGCCTCGGCCATGTGATGACCCACGACGGGGCCGTCCACGAGCATCATCTCAAGGTGAAGGGGCAGGTGCCGATCGACGTCGACGGTCTGGTGGCCCTGCTGGGCGCCGAAACAGGCCTCGCCGGTTTTTCGATCCTGCCGCGCGAGGAGTGACGGCCGGTCATTGTTCGTCAACCTCGTTTGAGGCATGAATGGAACGAATGACGAACACGCTGATTCAGAATGGGCCGACCCGCATCCTCGGACTGGACCCCGGTCTGCGCCGCACCGGCTGGGGCGTTGTCGCGGCCGAGGGCGCGCGCCTGCGCTGGATCGCGCACGGTGTCATTGCGCCGCCAGAGACCGCTCCGTTCAGCGAGCGGCTGTTGTTCCTGCTTGAGGCCGTCGGTCAGGTCTGTGTCGACCAGGGGTGTGACGAGGCCGCGATCGAGGAGGTGTTCGTCAATATGAACCCGCTCTCGACGCTGAAGCTGGGTCACGCCCGGGCGGCTGTGATGCTGGCGCCCGCGCGGCACGGGCTGTCGGTCGCGGAATATTCGCCGAACCTGATCAAGAAGGCCGTGGTGGGGGCCGGCCATGCCGACAAGACCCAGATCGCCTTCATGGTGAAGCGGCTGCTACCCGCAGCCGGTGATGTGAAGGCCGACGCAGCGGATGCTCTGGCCGTGGCGATCACACATGCGCAAATGCGGAAGCGGGCGCTGCTGACGACACTGCGGGGGGCCGCATGATCGGGCGTCTGAGAGGCGTGCTGGCCGAGGTCGAGGCGGACCATTGCCTGATCGACTGCGCTGGCGTGGGCTATGTGGTGGCGTGCGGGGCGCGGACCCTGGGCCGGCTGCCGGCTCCCGGCGACGAGGCGACCCTGCATATCGAGTCGAACTGGAACGCCGAGAGCGGGCCGCGGCTCTACGGCTTCCTGACCCGCGACGAGCGAAGGGCCTTCACCACCCTGACGGCGATCCAGGGCGTGGGGCCCAAGGCGGCGCTGTCGGTGCTGGACGTCCTGCCGCCGGGCGAACTGGCGGCGGCGGTGGCGCGCGAGGACAAGGCGGCGGTGGCGCGGGCCAATGGCGTCGGGCCGAAGCTGGCCCTGCGGATCGTCACCGAACTGAAGGGCAAGCCGCTGGGCGATGCGTCGTTCACGCCCAGCGCGCCGGGCGTCCATTCGGAGATCGCGCCGCCGACGCCGAGCGTCACGGGCGAGGCTGTGTCAGCGCTGCTGGGACTGGGCGTGGCCGAGGTCAATGCGCGGCGGGCGGTCGATCAGGCGCTGATCCGGCTGGGCGATGAGGCTGATCTGTCCGCCGTGATCCGCGCGGCCCTGCAGGAGCTGGGGCGGTGAGGAGGGCGTGGCGAGTGGCGAGTGGCGAGTGGCGAGCAGGGCTGCCGCAAATGCTGAGCCCGCATTGGTTCGGCGCGCCCGCGCCCGGCGAAGGCCACGACCGCGCCCTGCGCCCGCAGACGCTGTCCGAGTTCGTCGGGCAGGAGCAGGCCAAGGGCAATCTGAAGGTCTTCATCGACGCCGCACGTGGACGGGGCGAGTCGCTGGACCACGTCCTGCTGTTCGGACCGCCCGGGTTGGGAAAGACGACGCTGGCGCAGATCGTGGCGCGCGAGCTGGGCGTGGGCTTCCGCGCCACCTCAGGGCCGATCCTCGCCAAGGCGGGCGATCTGGCGGCGATCCTGACCAATCTCGAGCCGCGCGACGTCCTGTTCATCGATGAGATCCACCGGTTGGCTCCGACGGTAGAGGAGATCCTCTATCCGGCCATGGAGGACCATGTGCTGGACCTGATCATCGGTGAGGGGCCGTCGGCGCGGTCGGTGCGGATCGATCTGGCGCCCTTCACCCTGGTCGGGGCCACCACGCGGGCCGGCCTGCTGGCCACGCCGCTGCGCGACCGCTTCGGCATTCCGCTGCGGCTGGAATTCTACACGCCCGAGGAACTGGTCCGGGTCATCACCGGGGCGGCGCGCAAGATGGGCGTCGCCATCAATGACGAGGGCGCGCGCGAGATCGCCAGCCGCTCGCGGGGCACGCCGCGCGTGGCCGGGCGGCTGCTCCGCCGGGTGCGCGACTTTGCCGAGGCCGAGGGGTCT
>VFBG01000010.1 GCA_006515835.1 bacterium
ATCGCCCAGCGAGACTGACAGGACCGGCGCATGATGGTCCTGCTCATCAAGATCCTGATGCAAGCCCATCCGGGCCCCGTCCCGGTACAGGTTGACCAGACAGGCGTCGGGCGGATCGGGCCAGCCGGTCAGCGTGCTCCAGAGCGCCGGCAGCGCCTCCGGCATCGCCGGCCAGGGCGCGCCGGTGTCAGGATGGGTCGGCTGATAGCGGTACCCGGCCCGGTCCGAGACCCAGCCAAGCGGGCCGAGGTTGGTCATCTCCACCGAAAACGGCCGCCCGCCCGGCGTCACGGGCCTGTAGAAGGGCGCCTGTTCAGCAGCGTCCAGCACCGCGGTCAGCATGTCCGCCTGATCAGACGCGGAAAGGGCCCCCGGCCAGAACCGGAAGCCCTCCATTCCCGTGTCGATCTCGCGCGGTCTACTCACCTCTGAGAGGTAGGAACGCGAAACCCGGCCTCAAGTAGCCCGAAGGGCGGTAGGCCCAACAAACCAGCTGAGGCGCGCCGCGCCTCAGCGCGTGTAGTAATAGTCCGCGATCTGGCAGACGTTGACGTTGAAGCGCGTCAGCACCTGGCCGTTGGTGAACTCGGCCTTGAAGTCATACAGGCAGGCGCCCGAACCATCGTCGATGTTCATCATGATGCTGTTGCCGGCGGCCAGGGTGCCGCGGCCCAGCATGTCTTCCTGCCAGTCCGTGACGCGCGAGTCGGAGGCGTAGAAGCGCAGCATGGTCCAGCCGGTGTTGTTGTGGATGCGGACCCGGCGGTTCAGGCCGTCACGCGACTGGACCGGCGCCGAAACGGCAGCCTTGTCGGCGGCGACAACAGGCTCGGCGGCGGACGCGACGGAAGCGGTTCCGAGGGCCGCGACGATCAGCGCGGCGCGGGCGATGGTCTTGAAGGTGTTCATGTCAGTCTCTCCCCAGCGGCCGGACCCTGATGGCTCGGCGATGACAACGTTATGCCACCCGGGAATCGCCGCCGCATCTGACGGACCCTGACGTCTGAATCGTGCGTCAGGGTGGATTGGGGCTTGCGGCAGGTGGGGTGTTTCCCATATCGGCCTCAACCGTCCTAAAACCCCGCAGCGCGTGGGGCTTTGTGGCCGAAACCGTACCAACCGACCAAAGACCCTGACACCGGGGGCGGTCACGCGCGGCGCTTCGCTCTAAAAGGCCGCCGCATCGCCCGCTGAAATGGAGTGAAAGACCACCAATGGCCAAGATCATCGGCATCGACCTGGGCACCACCAACTCGTGCGTGGCCGTCATGGACGGCAAGACCCCCAAGGTCATCGAGAACGCCGAGGGCAACCGCACGACGCCCTCCGTCATCGCCATCCAGGACGGCGGCGAGACCCTCGTGGGTCAGCCCGCGCGCCGCCAGGCCGTGACCAATCCGACCAACACCTTCTTCGCTATCAAGCGCCTGATCGGCCGCTCGTTCGACGACCCTGTGGTCGCCAAGGACAAGAAGATGGTCCCCTATGAGATCGTCAAGGGACCGACCGGCGACGCCTGGGTGCGTGCCAACGGCAAGGACTATTCGCCCCAGCAGATCTCGGCCTTCACGCTCAGCAAGATGAAGGAGGCCGCGGAGGCCTATCTCGGCGAGACCGTGACCCAGGCCGTCATCACCGTCCCGGCCTATTTCAACGACGCCCAGCGTCAGGCCACCAAGGACGCCGGCAAGATCGCCGGCCTTGAAGTCCTGCGCATCATCAACGAGCCGACCGCGGCCGCCCTGGCCTATGGCCTCGAGAAGAACGACGGCCAGAAGATCGCCGTCTATGACCTCGGCGGCGGTACCTTCGACGTCTCGATCCTCGAAATCGGCGACGGCGTGTTCGAGGTGAAGTCGACCAACGGCGACACCTTCCTGGGCGGCGAGGACTTCGACCTGCGCCTGGTCGACTATCTGGCCGACGAGTTCAAGAAGGAGCAGGGCGTCGACCTGCGCTCGGACAAGCTGGCCCTGCAGCGCCTGAAGGAAGAGGCCGAAAAGGCCAAGAAGGAGCTCAGCTCGACGACCCAGTACGAGGTCAATCTGCCGTTCATCACCATGAACGCCTCGGGCCCGCTGCACCTGAACATCAAGCTGTCGCGCGCCAAGCTGGAAGCCCTCGTCGAGGACCTCGTGGCCCGTACCATCGAGCCCTGCGCCAAGGCGTTGAAGGACGCGGGCCTCAAGGCCTCGGACATCGACGAAGTGGTGCTGGTCGGCGGCATGACCCGCATGCCCAAGGTGCAGGAGGCCGTGAAGGCCTTCTTCGGCAAGGAGCCGCACAAGGGCGTGAACCCCGATGAGGTCGTGGCGCTGGGCGCTGCGGTGCAGGCCGGCGTGCTGCAGGGCGACGTGAAGGACGTGCTGCTGCTGGACGTTACCCCGCTGACCCTGGGCATCGAGACCCTGGGCGGTGTCTTCACCCCGCTGATCGAACGCAACACGACCATCCCGACCAAGAAGAGCCAGGTCTTCTCGACCGCCGACGACAACCAGTCGGCCGTGACGATCCGGGTCTTCCAGGGCGAGCGTCCGATGGCGTCCGACAACAAGGTGCTGGGCCAGTTCGACCTGATGGGCATTCCCCCCGCGCCGCGCGGCATGCCGCAGATCGAGGTCGCCTTCGACATCGACGCCAACGGCATCGTCCACGTGACCGCCAAGGACAAGGCGACCAACAAGGAACAGTCGATCCGCATCCAGGCCAACGGCGGCCTCTCGGACGCCGACATCGACAAGATGGTCAAGGAAGCCGAGGCCAACGCAGCCGCCGACAAGGCCAAGAAGGAAATGGTCGAGGCGGTCAACGCCGCCGACAGCCTGATTCACTCGACCGAAAAGGCCATGGCCGAGCACGGCGACAAGGTCGGGGCCGACGAGAAGGTCGCGATCGAAACCGCCCTGGCCGAGCTGAAGACGGCCAAGGACGGCACGGATCCGGAAGACATCCGGACGAAGACCAACACCTTGGTCCAGGCCTCGATGAAGCTGGGTGAGGCCATGTACGCCCAGGCCCAGGCTTCGGGTGAAGGCGACGACGCCACAGCCACCGCCGACGACGGCGTGGTCGACGCCGAGTTCGAGGAAGTCTCGGGCGACGACGACGAGAAAAAGAGCGCGTAGGCCGTTTCCTCCCCCTTGGGGGAGGGGGACCATCCGAAGGATGGTGGAGGGGTGGATCCGTCGCACGGTTCTTTTCAGGATCGCGCCCGGAGCAGCCGCCCCTCCACCGCTTCGCGGTCCCCCTCCCCCGGACGCTTCGCTGGGGGAGGAGTAGCCGTTTCACGAAACTTGCATCATTCGGCCGGGCACCCATGTCAGCCTGGTCAGCCGTCCGGTCGCCGCCCAGCAAGAGGCGCGGGCCATCGGCAAGGGTAAGAGGACGAACGCCGCATGGCGACGCGTGACTATTACGAGGTTCTGGGGGTCGAGCGGACCATCGACGCCGCCGGCCTGAAGGCCGCCTATCGCAAGCTGGCGATGCAGCACCACCCCGACCGTAACGGCGGGTGCGACGACTCCATGGCACGGTTCAAGGAGATTTCCGAAGCCTATTCGGTTCTGTCCGACGACCAGAAGCGCGCGGCCTATGACCGCTTCGGACACGCCGGCGTCAACGGCGGCGGCGGCGGGTTTGGAGGCCAGGGCCAGGGCTTCACCGACGTCAACGACATCTTCTCCCAGGTCTTCGGCGATGCTTTCGGCGACGTGTTCGGCGGCCGCGCCGGCGGCGGGGCCCGCCAGCATGGCCCGCGCCGCGGCTCGGACCTGCGCTACGACCTCGAGATCACACTGGAGCAGGCCTACAAGGGCTCCGACGTCGAGATCGCCGTCCCCACCACCGCCGCCTGCGACACCTGCGAAGGATCCGGCGCGAAAAAGGGTGCCAAGGCCTCGACCTGCACGACCTGCCAGGGCGCGGGGCGCGTCCGCTCCGCCAACGGCTTCTTCCAGGTTGAGCGAACCTGCCCCCACTGCGGCGGGCAAGGCTCACGTCTGGCCGCGGCGGACGCCTGCACCGCCTGCGCCGGCCATGGCCAGGTGCGCAAGAACCGCAAACTGCAGCTCAAGATCCCCGCCGGCGTCGACGACGGCTCGCGCATCCGCCTGTCGGGCGAGGGTGATGCCGGCACGCGCGGCGGACCGCGCGGCGATCTGTATGTCTTCATCTCGGTCACGCCCCACGAACTGTTCGAGCGCGACAACCTCGATCTGCTGGTCACAGTGCCCGTGCCCATGACTACGGCGGCGCTCGGCGGCGAGATCGACGCTCCCTGCCTGACCTCCGAAGCCTGCGACGGCCGTTGCCGGGCGCCCGTCAGCGTCCCCGCCGGGGCCCAGACCGGCAAGACCGTCCGCATCAAGGGCAAGGGCATGCCGCATCTGAACGGCAAGAACCGGGGCGACCTTGTGGTCGAACTGTTCGTCGAGACCCCGACCGATCTGACCGCACACCAGAAGGAACTGCTTCAGGAGCTGGCGGCCTCGCTGGGCGAGAGCCAGACGCCGCGCAACTCATCCTTCGCCGGCAAGGCCAAACGCTTCTGGGCCGACATTCTGGGTTCCGAAACGCCGCAGTAGGCTGGTTGATGACGGCGCCCTCGAATGCCGTCACAATCACCGCGAACTGACAGGGGTCCGACTTGAGCGTCATCTTCCACGCCGGCATTTCCGGCGCGCGCGGCCGGATGGGCCGGGCCGTCTCGACCGTTCTGGATGCTCGCGAGGACGTCGTCGTCGCCGCCCGCTTCGACCGCGGCGAGACGCCCGACCTGTCGCTGTGCGACGTGATCATCGACTTCTCGACGCCTGACTCGTCCGTCGAACTGGCGCAGACCTGCGCCGAGCGTGGCGGTCCCGCTTTGGTCATCGGGTCCACCGGCCTGACGCCCGAGCAGGAAACCGACATCCACAAGGCGGCCGAGAAGATCGCCATCGTCCGCAGCGGCAATTTCTCGCTTGGCGTCAACATATTGATCGGACTGGTGGAACACGCGGCCCAGAGGCTCGACGCGGCCGACTGGGACATCGAGGTGCTGGAAACCCATCACCGCCGGAAGGTCGACGCGCCGTCGGGAACCGCCCTGATGCTGGGCGAAGCCGCCGCCAATGGACGTGATGTCGATCTGGCCGACGTCCGTTCCCCGCCCTGGGACGGCATCACCGGCGAACGGGAAGCCGGCAGGATCGGTTTCGCCTCGATGCGCGCCGGCGGCGTGATCGGTGAACACACGGTCCTGTTCGCCTCGGAAGACGAGACCCTGACCCTCAGCCATTCGGCCATCGACCGGTCCCTGTTCGCCAAGGGCGCGGTCGCCGCCGCTGCCTGGGTCCGCAGCCGCAAGCCGGGGCTGTACGACATGCAGGACGTTCTTGGTTTTCGGCAGGCCTGACGGCCTGCCGGGGGCGCTACGTTCGCGACGCGGTCGCTCACTACTTGAGCGCGGACTCAGGGAGATCAGGCCCGCGCGAAGCGCCAGGCCGCGTCGGGTCGACAGGGCGGAGCCCTGTGACCGCGGCCCGGCATCAATGCGCGTGGCGGCTGTGACCGTGCCCACGACCGACGAAGAGCGACTTGATGAAGAACATTACGGCGATGACCACGGCGAAGCCGAGGAACAGGGCCAGGACCGTCATCCAGAAGCTCATGGTCAGCAGGGCCGGCATTACGAAGGCGCCGCCGTCCAGCATCGGCCGCACCAGACCCACGAGGATGAATACGAATGCCGCGCCCAGCGATGTCGCCCACAAGCGGCTCCATGCCGGCATCATCAGGGTCGCGATCACCGCGATGATCAGGCCGGTCACCTGATTGATGGTGTCGAACCCGCCCTGGGCGAGGCCGAACAGCCCACTCAGAAACGCACCGATCGAATCGAACAGGGACTCCATAACGCCAACCTCCTGGATGCGGCCCAAGCTTGGCCGGACGCAGGGTTAACGCCGGTCGGCGGAAATGGCTCCCTAGCGTCCCGTCGAGCCGAAACCGCCCGCTCCGCGCGCGGTTTCGTCCAGCGTTGCCACCTCGACCATGGCTGCCTGCTCGTGCCGGGCGATGACCATCTGGGCGATGCGTTCGCCACGGCGGATCACGAACGGCTCCTGCCCATGGTTGATCAGGATCACCCCGACCTCGCCGCGATAGTCGCTGTCGATGGTGCCGGGCGAGTTCAGGCAGGTCAGGCCATGCTTCAGCGCCAGACCCGACCGCGGCCGCACCTGGGCCTCATAGCCGGGCTCCAGCGCGATCTTCAGCCCCGTTGGCACCAGCGCACGCGCCCCCGGTGCCAGCGTCACCGGCGCATCCTCCGCCACCGCCGCGCGCAGGTCCATGCCGGCCGAGCCGGCGGTCTCATAGGCCGGCAGGGGCAGGCCTTCGGCATGGGGCAGGCGTTCAACGCGGACGGTGGTCATGCGGACAGGGCTCTCAGGCTTTGAAATGGTCAGCGATCCGGGCGGCAAGCTTCCTGGCCACCTCCGCCTTGGATTGGCGCGGCCAGGACTCGGCCGAACCGTCCCGGGTGAACAGGGTGACCGAATTGCCGTCGGCACCGAAGACGTCGTCGGAGACGTCATTGCCGACGATCCAGTCGCAGCCCTTGCGCGACAGCTTCGAGCGGGCGTTGGCCTCAAGGTCCGTCGTCTCGGCGGCGAAGCCGACCACCAGCTTCGGCCGCTTCTTTCCAGGCGCGGAGACGCCCGCAAGGATGTCGGGGTTCTCGATCAGCGACAGGGACGGCGGGCCGCCGGGGGCCTTCTTGATCTTGCCCGACGCGACGCCGTCGACGCGCCAGTCGGCCACCGCCGCGCTCATCACGGCGATATCGGCCGGCAAGGCCGCCGCCACCGCCGCCTGCATTTCGCGAGCCGTCTCGACCCACATGCGCTCGACGCCGACTGGTGCGGAGAGGGCGACGGGCCCTGACACCAGCGTCACCTGCGCGCCCAGATGCGCAAGCGCCTCGGCGATAGCGTAGCCCTGTTTGCCGCTGGAGCGATTGGTCAGACCCCGCACCGGGTCGATGGGCTCGAAGGTCGGACCGGCGGTGACCACGGCCCGGCGTCCCGCCAATGGCCGACCGTCGGGACCCGCCAACAGGGCCTCGATCGCCGAAAGGATCTCTGCAGGCTCAGCCATCCGGCCCGGCCCGAACTCGCCGCAGGCCATTTCGCCCTCGTCCGGCCCCACCACCGCGACGCCGTGAAAACCGTCGAAGCCTTTCAGACGCTCGACATTCGTCTGGACCGCCGGGTGCAGCCACATCCGCACATTCATGGCCGGGGCCAGCAGAACCCGCTTGTCGGTGGCCAGAAGGGTGGTCGAGGCCAGATCATCGGCCAGGCCGTTGGCTGCCTTGGCGATCAGCCCCGCCGTCGCCGGCACCACCACCACCAGATCGGCCCAGCGCGAAAGTTCGATATGGCCCATGGCCGTCTCGTCATCGGGCATGAACAGGTTCTGGCGTACGGGCTGGCCCGTCAGGGCTGCGAGGGACATGGGCGTCACGAACTCGGCACCCGCCGCCGTCAGTACGCTCATGACCTCTGCTCCGGCCTTTTTCAGCAGCCGCACCAGTTCCAGCGCCTTGTAGGCGGCGATGCCGCCGCCGACGATCAGCAGGATCTTGCGTCCGGACATCGAGGCTGGGGTCATGCTGCTGATCTAGCGATGGGACCGGTCGGCGTCGAGTGGAACCGGGCCCAACTGGAACATTGCAGGAACATATGACCTGTGGTTATGTTGATGTTGGCGGGTTTCAATCAAGGGAGGATTTCATGATCGCCAACAAGAGTTCGGCATGGCTGGCGGCGGGGCTGCTGGGGCTGGTCGGGTGCGGAAACGGCGGATCGGCCGTCGAGACCCGCGAGCGCGAGACGCAAGGTGTTGAGGCGACGTTCACCAGCGCACCGTCCGGTGGTGACGCGGTCGTTCCTGAAAAAATCCGGCCGGCGTTGACCGCGAACCGCCAGGAAACCGTCGACGCCAAGATCACCCGGCTGTTCGAGCGCAACGGTGCCGATTTCGGCGCTGAGACACCCCGGGACTATCTGGCCAGGGTGCAGGCCTTCATCTCGCGCCCACCCGCAGGGACAGACAGGGTCGAGCGTCCCAATGGAGACGTGCTTCTGTATCAGGCATCGACCAATACTTTCGCGGTCGTCTCGCGGGACGGCGTGCCGAAAACGATGTTCAAGCCGCGCGATGGCGCGGCCTACTGGGCCGAGCAAAAGGCGGCCGCGCCGGATTTCGGCCGGCGGCGGCGGGGACCATCTGAAGAATAGGAGGCGACCGGAGAGCAGCCGGGCGGGACGAGGGTCAGTCCTCGTCCTGCTCCTTGCGCTCGGCCATGTCGCGGATCAGCTCAAGGGCCAGCTTCTGCTGCCGGGTGGACAGCTGGGGCGCCAGGCGGCTGATTTCGATCGTGTAACGCGTGGCCGGAAAGTCATGCTCGAAGGAGCCTGCGCCCTCGGCCATGCCGGCGATCTGGGCGCCGGTCAGGCCTTCAAAGAAATAGCCGATGTCGACCTTGAAGAAGCGCGCGATGTCCCAAAGCTTGGACGCCGAAATGCGGTTGGCGCCCTTCTCGTATTTCTGGATTTGCTGGAACGTCAGGCCGAGCGCGCGGCCGAGATCGCTTTGATTGTAACCGAGCGCGAGACGTTTCTCGCACACCCGCCGACCTACATGCCGGTCCACGGGATGAGGACCATCCTCGCCCTTGCCTCTCGCCATCGTCCGTTCGTCCTTCGGTTACGTACCGCAAAGCCTAAATGCGCTCGCGATTCGTCCGTGTCACCAAAAATTGCAAAAACGACGGCGCCCCGATCAGCCACGGCTGCGTAACCGGTTCTGTTGCTCTCGCGGTACGTGAATTCGGGCAAAGGCCGGCGAATCAGTCGGCCGCTGTGCCTCGGCGAAGGCGGCTCCAGGGCGCGGCAATCGCCAGTCCGGCAAGCACGGCCAGCCAGAACAGAAGGTCGCCAAACCGTCCGTAGACGGTAGCCGATGCGGGCCGGGGCAGGCGGGCGTCGATGACGCCACTTTCACCTGGCTCCAGCCGCTGGTCGCCGATCACCCGGCCCCAGGGATCAATCATGGCCGAGACGCCGGTCGGCGTGGACCGCACAACCGGCAAGCCGGTCTCGATCGCACGATAGCTCGCCAGATTCAGATGCTGGAGCGGCCCGGAACTGCGCCCGAACCAGGCGTCGTTGGATATGTTGACGATCCACTCCGGGCGACCTGCCCCACCCGGGGTGAAGCCGGGATAGAGGCTCTCGTAGCAGATCAGAGGCTGGGCGCGGGGCGCGCCGGGAATGTCGATGGGCGCGGGGCGCGGACCGGCGCTGAAATCCGTCGGCATATGGGTCAGGCTGCGCACACCGAGCGCCCCCAGCAGGCCGCCGGCAGGCAGGTATTCGCCAAACGGCACCAGCCGGTATTTGTCATAGACCGCGCTGATGTTCAGCCCGTCGCCGCCCCGATCAGTCAGGACGAACAGGCTGTTGAAATATCGAGCGCCCTCTGGCGCTGACGGGTCGGCAAGGCCGCGGCCCAGGCCCACGATCAAACTCTGGCCCGGCTGCACCGCGCGGGCGATGGCCACAGCCTCCGGGGATCCGGGCGCAAACACCTGATTGGCCGAGGCGGGCAAGGCCCCTTCAGGCCAGATGATCAGGTCAGGCGTTACAGCGCCGGGGCGGGCAGTCAGATTGACGTAGCGGTCAACGATGCCGCGATAGGCTGCGGGGGTCCATTTGGACTCCTGGTCGACATCGGCCTGGACGATGCGAACCACAGTGTGGGTCAGCTCCAGCCGGGCCTGCGACAGCCGAACCGCGCCGCCGATCAGCAACCCCGCTATGGCCAATGCACCCAGGACGGCCGCACCGATGCGGGCCTTGCGCGAGCCGGCGTTCAGCAGGGGACCAAAAGCCGCCGCCGCCGCCACGGTGACGAAGCTGAGCCCATAGACGCCTGCGACCGCCGCGAACTGGGACGCCGCGGAACCGGCCTTCCAGCTGGCGCCGGCCGGATTCCAGGGGAAGCCGGTCAGGACATGGCCGCGCAGCCATTCCAGCAGGCAGAAAAGGCCGGCGAAGAACAGCGCCCGCTTGACGCCGCCGGGCAGGAAGCGGCGATAGAGGGCCGTCGCCGTGCCCCAGAACAGTCCCAGGCCGACGGGCAACAAGGAGGCCGCAAAGGGCGCCATCCAGGCCTGCGCCGGATTGACCAGAAACGCCTCGGCCACCCACCAGCAGCTAACGAAGAAATAGGCGAAGCCGGCCAGCCAGCCCATCCAGAAGCCGCCGCGCACCGTCGTGGAACGCTCGGTCAGGAACATCAACAAGGCATAGCCGAGCAGACCGGGCAGGATGCCGAACGGCGGGTGCGCCAGCGCCGCCGCCGCGCCGGCGGCCAGCGCCAGACCGATCCGGCCGAAACGCAGGATCAGCCGCGCACGCGGGTCGTCATCGTCATGCGTCGCCGAGAGAAGAGTCATGGGGCCTGTATGGGTCCGCGACGCCAAGGCTGGCAAGAAGCGTTCGCTCCTCGGCTTCCATCGCCTCGGCCTCGGCATCCTCGACATGGTCGCGGCCCAGCAGATGCAGCACGCCGTGGACCGTCAAATGCGTCAAATGATCCGCCAAATGCTTGCCCTGGGTTCGGGCCTCCGCCGCGCAGACCCCGAAGGCCAACACCAGATCGCCGAGATGTGGCGCGGCGCTTTCCGCCGCCGGAAACGACAGGACATTGGTGGGCTGGTCGCGGTCGCGGAACCGGGCGTTGAGGTCGTGTACCGCTGCATCGTCGGTCAGAAGGACGACGATGTCGCCTTCCGTACCGGACAGCGTCGCGGCGGCGGCCCGTTCGACCACCGCAACGGCGTCCGGCAGGGCGGCGGTCCAGGCCGCATCCTCGATCTCGACCTCGATCACGAGTCCGGGTCCTCGAGATCGGCGGACGGGCGACGGCTGGCGGAATCGGCGTCATAGGCGCGCACGATCCGCTCGACCATGGCGTGACGCACCACATCCTGGGCCTCGAACCGCTGGACGCCCACGCCCTTGACGTCCTCGAGGATGCGCAAGGCATGCTTCAGGCCGGAATCGCGGGGGTTCAGCAGGTCGACCTGCGACGGGTCGCCGGTCACCACCATGCGCGCACCCTCGCCCAGCCGGGTCAGGACCATCTTCATCTGCAGGCGCGAGGTGTTCTGGGCCTCATCGACGATGATGTAGGCATGCGCCAGCGTCCGGCCGCGCATGAAGGCGATCGGCGCGGCCTCGATCTCGCCCTTGTCGCGCCGCCGGCGCACGTCGTCGGGACCGAGGATGTCGTTCAGCGCTTCCCAGATCGGCGCCAGATAGGGGTCGACCTTCTCGTTCAGGTCGCCCGGCAGGAAGCCCAGTTTCTCGCCCGCCTCGACCGCCGGCCGGGTGATGACCAGCCGGTCCACCTGCCCCCGCCGCAAGAGGGAGGCCCCGTAGGCGGCCGCCAGAAAGGTCTTGCCGGTGCCCGCTGGTCCAACGCCAAAAGTCAGTTCGCACTGGCTCAGCAGCGCCAGATAGTTGGCCTGGGCGGCCGTCTTGGGCGCAATGGCCCCGCGGCGTCCGACCGGGAGTGCGATGGCGTCGGGCGCCACACTCCCCTGCCCTGCCCGCGGCTGGGCCACGGCGGCGCCCAGGGCAGTCCGGACGTCGGCCTCGGTGATCTCTGCCCCTGTATCGGCGCGGTCCGCCAGGGTCTCGATGACCCGCTTGGCCTGGGCCCGGTCACGGGCCGAGCCGTTGATGGACACCCCACCGCCGGGGGTTTCGACCAGCACCTTGAAGCGGTCCTCGATCAGGGCCAGGTGCCGGCTGTTGGGACCGATAACGGCGCGAAGGGCCGTGTCGCCCAGGGCCAGAAACTCACTCTCACGCGCCATGGACCGCCTTCTGCTTCACCAGCCGACCCTTCAACGAGTTTTGCCGGCCGTCTTCGATCTCCACCGGAACGATCCGGCCGATCAGATGATCCGCGTCATCGACATGGACGGACTGGAGCCAGGGCGAACGACCGATGGCCTGGGCCCCGTGCCGGCCCCTCTTTTCGAACAGCACATCCATGGTCCGCCCCGCCATGGCGACGTTGAAGGCTGTCTGCTGTTCCCACAAAAGGGCCTGCAGCGCGTGTAGCCGTTCGCGCGCGACCGCTGCCGGAACCTGGCCCGCCATCCCGGCGGCGGGCGTGCCGGGGCGCGGTGAATACATGAAGGAGAAGGCCGAGGCGTAGCGGGCGCGCCGCACCAGATCCATCGTCTGCTCGAAGTCGGCGTCCGTCTCGCCCGGGAAACCGACGATGAAATCGCCGGACAGGGCGATGTCCGGCCGGCTGCTGCGGATCTGGTCGATCAGATCGAAATATTTCTGCCGCCCGTGCTTGCGGTTCATCAGCCGCAGGATGCGGTCCGAACCGGACTGCACCGGCAGATGCAGCCAGGGCATCAGGGCGTCCAGTTCGCCATGGGCGGCGATCAGGTCGTCGCTCATGTCGTTGGGGTGGCTGGTCGTGTAGCGGATCCGGTCGATGCCCGGGATCTCCGCCAGGGCATAGGCCAGCCGCGCCAGTGTCGAGGGCGCGCCATCCGGCCCCTCCCCGTCATAGGCGTTGACGTTCTGGCCCAGCAGGGTGACCTCGCGCACACCCTTGCCGGCCAGCTCGCGCGCCTCGGCCAGCACCGCCGCCACCGGCCGGGACCATTCAGCGCCGCGGGTGTAGGGCACGACGCAGAAGGTGCAGAATTTGTCGCAACCTTCCTGCACCGTCAGGAAGGCGGTCGGGCCGTTGACGCCGCGCGCCTGGGGCAAGGCGTCGAACTTGTCGACCGGCGCGAAATCAGCGCCGATCCGCTCGCCCCGCGCCCGCGCCGTGCGGGTCAGCAGTTCGGGCAGCTGGTGATAGGCCTGCGGTCCGACGACCAGGTCGACTGCCGGCTGGCGGCGCATGATCTCCTCGCCCTCGGCCTGGGCGACGCAGCCGGCCACAGCAATGGTCATCGCCCCCTGCCCCGCCGCCGCCCGCGCGTCCTTCATCTCCCGCAGCTTGCCCAGCTCGGAATAGACCTTCTCGGCGGCTTTCTCGCGGATATGGCAGGTGTTGAGGATGACGAAGTCGGCGCCCTCGACCGTGTCGGTCGCGGCATAGCCCAGCGGACGCAGGACATCGGCCATGCGCTCGGAGTCATAGACGTTCATCTGGCAGCCGTAGGTCTTGATGAACAGGCGTTTGGGTGCGGCCTGCCCGTCCTGCGGCGGGGCGAAGGTTTCAGTCATGGAGTTGTCTGGATAGCGCGGAGACGGGCCGCGCGCCACATCGGTGCGGACGCTCAGATATCCAGCTTGTCCGGATCGACCCGGTGGGCGTGGCGGGTGAAGATCAGGCCTTCGCGCTTGGACGGCTCGGCGCCGACGATCGCCTTGCCGTAGAGCTCAAGCTTGTGGCCGATCAGTTCGAAGCCCAGCCGTTCGGCGATCTCGCTCTTCAGCCGTTCGATCTCGGCGTCGAAGAATTCGATCACCTCGCCGGTGCGGGTGTCGATCAGGTGGTCGTGATGATCGTCGCCGGCCTCTTCATAGCGGCTGCGCCCGTCGCCGAAGTCGTGTTTCTCGACCACGCCGGCCTCTTCGAACAGACGAACAGTCCGATAGACGGTGGCAATCGAGATGTGGGGGTCGATAGCGGAGGCGCGGCGGTACAACTCCTCGACGTCCGGATGATCGTCGGCGCTCGACAGCACCCGCGCGATCACCCGCCGCTGCTCGGTCATGCGCATCCCGCGGTCGGCGCAGAGTTTCTCGATCCGGTCCATGGCGGACAGGATAGGCGGG
>VFBG01000011.1 GCA_006515835.1 bacterium
ATGGTGCGCGCCCACAGGGCGGAGCTGGATCACACCGCCGCCGCGGTCGGCGACCTGCGCTGCCCGGTCTATCCGCAGTATATGGTTGATCAGGTCCGCAAGGTGATGCCGTCGGATGGAATCCTGTGCCTCGACAACGGGGTCTACAAGATCTGGTTTACGCGCAGCTATCCCGCGCACATGCCCAACACCTTCCTGGTCGACAATGCGCTGGCGACTATGGGCGCGGGCCTTCCGTCGGCCATGGCCTCGAGCATGATCTTCCCGGACCGCAAGGTCATGGCCGTCTGCGGCGACGGCGGTTTCATGATGAACAGCCAGGAGCTGGAGACCGCGGTCCGGCTCAAGCTGAACCTCGTGGTGCTGATCCTGAACGACAACAGCTACGGCATGATCCGCTGGAAACAGGCCAATATGGGCTTCGAGGACTGGGGCCTGACCTACGGCAATCCGGACTTCGTCAAATACGCCGAAAGCTACGGCGCTCATGGCCATCGGGTGACTTCGGCCGAGAGCATGCCGGCCCTGCTGAAACAGTGCCTTGATACGCCGGGGGTTCATGTGGTCGAGGTGCCGATCGACTACGCCGACAATGATCGCATCCTCAACAAGGATGTCCGCGAACTCAGCGCGGCCTTGCCGGTTTAACCTCCAGTCCCCCCGCCGGAGCCGCCCCATGCCGTCCCTGAAAGCCTCCTATCCGCTGTACCTGGCCAATGAGGCGCTGACGCCCAACCAGGATCTGGAGGTCACCGACAAATACACGGGCAAGGTGGCGACGCGGGTGGCCATGGCCGACACTGCCACGATCGACCGTGCCATCGGCGAGGCGGTCAAGGCGACGGAGCCGATGGCGCGCATGGCGGCCTATGAGCGGCAGGCGGTGCTGGCCCATTGCGTCAAACGTTTCCAGGAGCGGGCCGACGAACTGGCCTATGCCCTGTGCATCGAGGCGGGAAAGCCGATCAAGGATTCGCGGGGTGAGGTGACCCGGCTGATCGACACCTTCCGCATTGCTGCCGAGGAGTCGGTGCGCATGACCGGCGAGGTCCAGCCGCTGGATATCTCGGCGCGCGCCAGGGGCTATCAGGGGATGTGGAAGCGGGTCCCGATCGGGCCGTGCTCCTTTATCTCGCCGTTCAACTTCCCGCTCAATCTGGCAGCCCACAAGATCGCCCCGGCTCTGGCCGTGGGCTGTCCGTTTGTGATGAAGCCGGCGTCGCGCACGCCGTTGGGCGCGCTGATTATCGGTGAGGTGCTGGCCGAGACCGATCTGCCCAAGGGCGCCTTCTCAATCTTGCCGGCGACGCGCGACGGTTCCGACCTGTTCTCGACCGATGACCGGCTGAAGCTGCTGTCCTTCACCGGCTCGCCCGACGTCGGCTGGGCGCTGAAGGCGAGGTCCGGGAAGAAGAAGGTGGTCCTGGAGCTGGGCGGGAACGCCGCCGTCATCGTCGATCGCGACAGCGATCTTGAAGACGCCGCCGAGCGGATCATTTTCGGCGCCTTTTACCAGTCGGGCCAGTCCTGCATCGGAGTGCAGCGCATCCTGGTCCACGACGAAATCTACGGCCCGATGCGCGATCTGCTGGTGAAGAAGGCCAGGGCACTGATCTGCGGCGATCCGCGCGAGGAAGCGACCTTCATCGGTCCGATGATCGACGAGAAAGAAGCGAGCCGGCTGGAAGACTGGATCAACGAGGCGCGCGCCGCCGGGGCGACCGTCCTCTGCGGCGGCAACCGCACTGGCGCGATGCTGGACGCCACCCTGCTGGAAGGTGTTGGTCGCGGCCTGAAGATCCGCGAGGAAGAGGCCTTCGGACCGGTGGCGATCCTGTCGCGCTTTTCGGATTTCGAGGCGGCCCTGGCGGAGGTGAATGACTCGAAGTTCGGCCTGCAGGCGGGCATCTTCAGCCGCGACATCCACAAGGCCATGCGGGCCTGGGACGTGCTGGAGGTCGGCGGCATCCTGATCGGTGACGTGCCCAGCTATCGCGTCGACAACATGCCCTATGGCGGCGTCAAGGATTCCGGCCTTGGTCGCGAGGGCGTGAAATTCGCCATGGAAGACATGACCGAGATCCGCAATCTGGTCATCCGCCAGCGGCCGGCATAGGGCCTGGCGCCCGCGCGGAGTGGCCCGCAGAATGAATTCTTTGTCACGCGCCGGCAGGTTGTGACGCGGCACCGGCTGGGTCATGGTCCTGCAATAGCGGGTCGGATGCCCGAGGGAGGGAAGCATGCGTTTTCGTACGATGTTGGCTGGCGTGGCCGCGGCCGGTTTGATGGCGTTTCCGGCGATGGCTGAAGATGGCCAGTATGCGCCGCAACTGACCCGGATCATTGACGAGGCCTCCAAGGGAACCTGCCTCGCAGCCCTGATGGCGCAGCCGCTGCTTGACGCCTGCAATGGTCAGATCGCCGGGATGGGGCCGGGGCTTCAGGCCCTGGGCTCGATCGAGTCGGTGACCTTTGTCAGCGCCCAGGATACGCCCGATGGCAAGGTCGAGACCTTCAGCGTCAAATTCACCGGCGGCCAGACACTGAACTGGTTCATCGGCCAGGAGCATGACGGCAAATTCAGCGTCGTCGGCGTCGGGCGCTAGGGTCGTGATTGCGGGCGGCGCTGCGGCGCTGGTTATTGCCGGCCTGATCGGCCTGGGCGCGGGTCCGCAAACTCCGCCGATTTTCAACCCCGGCGCGCCGGGCGCGGCCTCCCGCGTGATCAGTGCCGCAGAGGCGGTGGAGCTCGGCCGAACCAGCTTCACGACCGATGACGTCGCCTTCATGCAGCACATGATCGTTCACCATGGCCAGGCCGTGGAGATGGTCGAACTGCTGCGCACGCGCGGGGTCCATCCGACCGTGCGGCTGCTTGGCCAAAGGATCGCCCTGAGTCAGCAGTCCGAGATGGACCTGATGCGCGGCTGGCTGGCCGATCGCGGCCAGCCGCTGGAAATGCCTGGAATGGGCGGAGCCCACGCGGGCATGGATCACTCGGCGCATGGGGGCCATGTCATGCCGCCGTCCGACACGCCCATCATGGCCGGCATGTTGTCGCCGGCGCAGATGAAGACGCTGGCCGCCGCCAGCGGGCCGGCCTTCGATCGCCTGTTTCTCGAAGGCATGATCCGGCACCACCAGGGCGCGCTCGACATGGTCGACGCCTTGCTGGCCAATCCGGAAGCGGCCGAGGATACGATGTTGTCCGATTTCACCAACTCCGTCGTAGCCGACCAGTCGGCGGAAATCTTGCGTATGCAGTCCCTTTTGTCTGACCTCTGAACCTCTTCCTCAAGGACCGGCCATGAACGTTCGCAGCACCCTGCTATCCACTGTCGCCGCCCTTGGCCTGTTGGTCGGAGCCAGCACTGCCGCCGCCCAGTCCAACGGGCCGGGCGACGCCCAGGTCATCCAGCCCGATGGCCGCAGCGCGCTGTCAGCCGGCCTCGCCGACGCCGGCCAGCTGGCGTCCGGCATGGTGCTGGAGCACTCCATGGGCATGGCACCGGGATTTGCGGATCCCGACATCGGCTTCTCACCGCCGACCAGTCGCGAGGAAGGCGAGGCGATGATGGCCCGGGCGCGCGGCAACCCGAACTTCAGCCCGCTCGGCCGGGCCAATACCGACATGGCGGTGTCTGACGGCAAGCTGTTCGTCGGCAATTTCAACGGATTCAACGCCTATGACATTTCCGGCCGTGGCGCGCCGCAGCTGGTCATGTCGGTCGTCTGCCCGGGCGGGCAGGGCGACGTTTCCGTCCACGGCGACCTGCTGTTCATGTCGGTCGAGGAGAATCGCGGCCGGCTGAACTGCGGCGCCGCGACCAATGAGGACGACGTCGTCAGCCAGCGTTTCCGCGGCATCCGCATCTTCGACATCAGCGACCTGAAGGCGCCGCGCCAGATCGCCGCCGTCCAGACCTGCCGGGGATCGCACACCCATACGCTGGTGCCGCATCCGACAGACGCGAACGTCCTCTATATCTACAACTCCGGCACGGCCGACGTGCGCGGCGCGGCCGAGCTGGCCATCTGCACCGACGGCCAGCCGGACCAGAACCCCGAGACCGCCCTGTTCTCGATCGACGTGATCAAGGTTGAGCTGAACCGCCCGCAGGACGCGGCGATCGTCAACCGGCCGCGCATCTTCGCCGACAGCCAGACCGGTCGCGTGGCGGGTCTGTGGCGTGGGGGTAGGGCCGGGATCGCCAGCCAGAACACCGCCCAGACCAACCAGTGCCATGACATCACCGTCTTCCCCGAGATCGGGCTGGCAGCCGGTGCGTGCAGCGGTAACGGTATCCTGCTGGACATCTCCGACCCGGAGCACCCGCGTCGGACGTCGGACATCTTCGACCCGGACATGGCCTACTGGCACTCGGCCACGTTCAACAACGCCGGTGACAAGGTCGTCTTCACCGATGAATGGGGCGGCGGCATCGGCGCCCGTTGTCAGGCCACGAACCCGGCGACCTGGGGCGCCAACATGGTTGCCACCATCGAGAACCGGACCCTTGCGGGCAAGAGTTTCCACAAACTCCCGAGCGCGCAGGGCGAGACGGAAAACTGCGTCGCCCACAACGGGATGATCATTCCGGTCCCGGGCCGCGATCTGATGGTGCAGGCCTGGTATCAGGGCGGCGTCTCGATCATGGACTTCACCGATCCGGCCAAGCCCGTCGAGATCGCCTTCTTCGATCGGGGTCCGATCGACGCCAGCCGACTGTATGTCGGCGGTTCCTGGTCGGCCTACTGGCTGAACGGGCGGATCTATTCGAGTGAGATCGCGCGCGGCCTGGACGTGCTGCGCCTGGTCCCGAGCGAGCATCTTTCGGCGGCCGAGATCGCCGCAGCGGAGGCGGTGTCGTCCGGTACGATCAATCCGCAGACGCAGACCCGGATCGCCTGGGCCGACACCCCGGACGTAGCCCACGCCTATCTGGACCAGCTCACGCGCGCCAACGGCGTGGAGGCCGAACTGGCCGGACAGGTTCGCACCCGGATCGATCAGTGGCGTCGGGGTGGTCGCGTCGACCGCCGGGGCTCGACGGAACTCGCCAGCCTTCTGAATGCGGCCTCGGAGAAGGCCGCCGGGCTGAACAAGTCCCGGCTGAAATCACTGGCCGAGGTTTTCGAGCGGCGGGGTCGCTAGAACCCGACCCCAAGAGGGCGCGTGTCCGAAAGGCCACGCGCCGCCTCTCCTGGCCTGTTCGCGTCCCTACCTGCGCTGTCCGTCGCCTCCGAAGTGCGATCGGTAGCAGGCCGCGTTCGCCCGGGTGCAAATTGTTCCGTGTTTCGCTGCAAAATGACGTGTGGAGAGTCATCGCGCCAATCTCCACAAACCTGTAAATGCTGCACTAGCGAAGACGCGAAAACGGCAGGATTATTGCCAGTAAACAGGCAAGATTGCCGAAATATACCCGCAAACCCGCTGTTTCCCGACGCGTTAGAACGATAATTGATCCGAGTCCGTCCCAAGGCCGCTTGCTAATTTCGCAAACGCGGTAAACATTTCGCAAATGCGTAATGCAGTCCTGGGGGATCAAATGAAACGACTTTGTATCGGGCTCGCTGGAGCCCTTACCGCCTTGCTTGCCGGCGCAGCCGGAACGGCCTCGGCAGCCGTCGCGGCGGCGGCACCGACGCCCGCGCTTCTGGCCCACCAGGCACCCCTGGTTCTCGATGGGGCGGCGACGAGCTGGATCCTGACTTCCACGGCCCTCGTGCTGCTGATGACCTTGCCCGGGCTTGCGCTGTTTTACGGCGGCATGGTTCGCCGCAAGAACGTCATCGCCACCATCACCCAGTCGCTGGGCGTGGCCTCAGTCGTCACCCTGGCCTGGTTCATCGCCGGTTATGGGCTGTCATTCGGGGTCGGCCAGCCGATCAATGGCTACTCAGGCGAAGAGGTGCAGAGCTACATCGGTTCATTCCAGGCCCTGTTCCTGAGCGGCGTCACACCGACGACTGCGCACAGCCTGGCGCCCGGCCTGCCGGAGTATCTCTGGATCGCCTATCAGCTGACCTTCGCCATCATCACGCCCGCCCTGATCGCCGGCGCCTTCGCCGAGCGGATCAAATATTCCGGTCTGCTGTTGTTCACGGGTCTGTGGACGCTGCTGGTCTATGCCCCGATCTGTCACTGGGTCTGGGGCGGCGGCTTCCTCGGCGCTGCGGGCGTTCTGGACTTCGCGGGCGGCGCTGTGGTGCACGTCAATGCCGGCGTGGCCGGTCTGGTCTGCGCCATCTTCCTCGGCGCGCGAAAGGGCTACGGCAAGGAGAGCATCGTGGCCCACAACCCGGTGCTGACCATGATCGGTGCCTGCCTGCTGCTGGTCGGCTGGATCGGCTTCAACGCCGGCTCCGCCTGGACGGCGGATTCCATCGCGTCGGTCGCTCTGCTGAACACCATTCTGGCCGCCATGGCAGGGTCGCTGACCTGGAAAATCGTCGAGGTCATGGAGAAGCGGAAGCCGTCGCTGATCGGCGTGCTGTCCGGTCTGATCGCCGGTCTGGTCGCTATCACGCCGGCCGCCGGTCTGGTCGATCCGAAGGGGGCGGTCATCATCGGTCTGGCCTCGGGCCCGGTCTGCTATGCCGCCTCAGTCTGGATCAAGAAGCTGCTGCGCTATGACGACAGCCTCGACGCGTTCGGCATTCACGGCGCGGGCGGCATCCTTGGCGCTGTTCTGACCGGTGTCTTCGCCACGGCCGCCGTCAACGGCGTCGCCGAGGGCGCGACCGTCGCCAAACAGATCTGGGGCCTCGGCGTCACCATCGGCTGGAGCGCCGTTGTGACCTTCCTCATCCTGATCGTCTGCAAGTTCACGACCGGCCTGCGGGTGACCGCATCACAGGAAGCGGACGGACTGGACGGCCACCTGCATGGCGAGGTGATGGAGGGCGTCTGACCGCTATCGACCGGCGGCGCGGAGCCTCCCTTTCGCGCCGCCACCACTCGAACTGATCTCAAAAACCATCGATAACAAGGGGATACGATGATGAGAACCGCACTTGCCTGCGCTGCCGCACTGGCCGCACTCCTGACTGCCTCGGCCGCTTCGGCCCAGGACACGCCCGACGTCGCCTGGAACCTGGGCGTGACCAGCGACTATGTTTTCCGCGGCTACAGTCAGACCACTGAGGATCCGGCGATCTTCGGCGGCGTCGATGTCACCGTCGGCAGCTTCTACGCCGGTGCCTGGGCCTCGAACGTCGACTTTGGCGATGACACGGACGCTGAAGTCGATCTCTACGGCGGCTATCGCAGCGAGGTATCAGGCTTCGCCATCGACGTCGGGGTCGTCGGGTATCTTTATGTCTCCCAGCCGTCCGCGGCCGACTATGACTACGTCGAGCTGAAGGCCGCTGCTTCGCGCGCCATCGGTCCGCTGACGCTCGGTGCGGCTGTGTACTGGTCGCCCGACTTCTTCGGGGCTGACGAAGAGGCCACCTACGTCGAGGCCAACGCCGCCTTCTCACCGGCCGACAAGTGGACGGTGTCGGGAGCGGTCGGCCATCAGGCGCTGGACGTCAACGCTGACTACGCCACCTGGAACGCCGGCGTGGCCTATGCGATCAGCGACAATGTTGCGGTGGACCTGCGGTATCACGACACCGACGTGCCTGGTCTGCTATCCGACGACCGGATAGTCGCAGCGCTCAAATTCCTGTTCTGATATTTGCGGCGCACAAAGCGAATCGGTCGGACGTTGCAGTGATGCGCGTTCGGCCGGTTCTATTTTGCATGTTGAGCGGCAGAATGTGCATGTCTTGCACGGAAGTTGCTGTTACCGCGCTTGGTCTCTAAGCCTTGTGCGATAGCGAAAGGCTTGAAGTGGCGTCGTTGAACCAGACATTCGTGATCACCCCGAGGACGGGACCGGCCAAGACGCCGGCGGCCGATCGTGTGCGCGACTTCTCGGAGATCTATGCTGACTTCAGCCCGGTGACCGGGGTGGGGCAGTCGAGTCGCTGCGCCCAGTGCGGTGTGCCCTTCTGCCAGACCGGGTGCCCTCTGCAGAACAACATCCCTGACTGGCTGCGCCTCGCGTCGGAAGGCCGCGCCGAAGAGGCCTGGCGCCAGTCGGAAGCGACCTCGACCATGCCTGAAATCTGCGGCCGTATCTGCCCGCAGGACAGGCTGTGTGAGGGTGCCTGCACACTCGAGCAGTCCGGATGGGAAACAGTCACCATTGGCTCGGTCGAGCGCTGGCTGGGGGACATGGCGTTCGAGAACGGCTGGGTTGATCCGATCCGGCCGCGGGCCGAGCGCGGCCGGTCCGTGGGCATCATCGGTGCGGGGCCAGCCGGGATGGCGGCGGCGGACCGGCTGCGGTCTGCCGGCTATGCGGTGACGATCTATGACCGGCACGACCGTGCGGGCGGCCTGCTGATGTACGGTATCCCCGGCTTCAAGCTGGAGAAACACGTCGTCCAGCGGCGTCTCGACCGGCTGGCTGAGGGCGGGGTTACGTTCCGGCTGGGCGTGGACGTCGGAGGCGACATGCCGTTTGCAGAGGTGCGGGCGGCGCATGATGCCGTGCTGGTGGCGACCGGCGTCTATCAGGCGCGTCGGCTGACTGCGCCGGGTTGCGGTTCGACCGGTGTGATCGCGGCGCTGGACTATCTGATCGCCTCGAACCGGAAGGGGCTCGGCGACGCGGTTGCGGCCTTCGACAGTGGTGCGCTTGATGCGTCGGGCAAGCGGGTGGTGGTGATCGGCGGCGGCGATACGGCGATGGACTGCGTGCGCACGGCGGTGCGGCAGGGGGCCACGTCGGTGACCTGCCTCTATCGCCGCGACCGGGACAATATGCCGGGCAGCGCCCGCGAGGTCGCCAACGCCGAGGAGGAAGGCGTGGTCTTCGAATGGCTGGCCGCGCCTCGCGCCGTGCTGGGCGAGGCCGACCGGGTGACCGGGGTCAGAGGCCAGCGGATGGCGCTGGCGGCTCAATCCGCAGACGGTCGCTGGAGTGTCGAGCCGGTTCCGGGCGGGGAATTCGATCTGGCCGCTGACCTGGTCATCGAGGCCCTGGGCTTCGAGCCTGAGGACATGCCGGTTCTGTTCGCCGAGCCTGATCTGGCTCTGACCGACTGGCGGACAATCCGCACGGCGGGCCATACCAAGGCGACGACGCTTGAGGGCGTATTCGCTGCGGGCGACATCGTGCGCGGTGCCTCGCTGGTGGTCTGGGCCGTCAGGGACGGGCAGGACGCGGCCGCTGAAATCGACGCCTGGCTGTCCAGCCGTGAGAGGGCGGCTGCATGACGTTCGACCCGGAACAATACGAGCGCGATCGCCAGACCCTCATCGACGGCCACGCCTATGATCCGACGTCCGAGCGCGACGCCTGCGGCGTGGGTCTCGTCGCGGCCATTGACGGAAAGCCGCGTCGGGACGTCATCAACCTGGCGCTCAAGGCGCTGAAGGCCATCTGGCACCGGGGCGGGGTCGACGCCGACGGAAAGTCGGGGGACGGCGCGGGGATCCTGATCGGCCTGCCGAGAGCGTTCTTCGAAGCGCAGGTGCGCGACGCCGGGCACGAGCCGCGGCCGGGCCCGATCGCCGTGGGCATGATCTTCCTGCCCCGCGTTGACCTGGCCGCTCAGGAACGCGCGCGGACGATCGTTGAGCGCGAGGTGATGGCCGCCGGCTTCTGGCTCTATGGCTGGCGGCAGGTGCCGACCCATGCGCTGGTGTTGGGCCAGCGGGCCGCGGCGACCCGGCCAGAGATCGAACAGATCATGCTCAGCGCGCCCGATGGGCTCGAAGGCGAGGAACTGGAGCGAGCGCTCTACCTGCTTCGGCGGCGGATCGAGGCGCGGGCGACTGCCTCGGGCCTGCAGCATTTCTACATCTGCTCGCTGTCAGCGCGGTCGGTCGTTTACAAGGGCATGATGCTGGCCCAGGCGCTGGCGGACTTCTATCCGGACCTGAACGACCCGCGGGTCGAGTCCAATGTGGCCCTGTTCCACCAGCGTTATTCGACCAACACCTTCCCGGAATGGCGGCTGGCCCAGCCGTTCCGGATGCTCGCCCACAATGGCGAGATCAACACCCTGCGCGGCAACGCCAGCTGGATGCGCAGCCATGAGATCCGGATGACCGCCGAGGCCTTCGGCGCCGACGATGGCATTGTCAAGCCGGTGATCCAGGCCGGTGGCTCGGACTCTGCGGCGCTGGACAATGTGTTCGAGGTGCTGGTCCGCGCCGGGCGGCCCGCGCCGATGGTCAAGGCCCTGCTGATGCCAGAGGCGCCGATCGAAGGCGTCATCTCGGACGACCACCGCGCCCTCTACGCCTATTGCAACGCCGTGATGGAGCCATGGGATGGACCGGCGGCGGTTTGCGCCACCGACGGCCGCTGGGTCGTGGCGGGCAAGGACCGCAACGGGCTGCGGCCGCTGCGGGTAGCCGAGACTGTCGACGGCCTGCTGATCTGCGGGTCCGAAGTCGGAATGACGGGCATTGCCGATGGCCGGATCAAGCGGCGGCTGCACATCGGCGGCGGGCGCATGATCGCCGTCGATCTGGAGGCCGGGGTCCTCTACGACGAGACCCAGACCGTGGACCGGCTGGCGGCGGCGTTGCCGTATCGCCAGTGGTTGTCGAATATGGTCGAGCTGGAGCCGTTGGTCGGTCCAGGACCGGAGCCGCGCCGGGTTACGGGCGAGGCCCTGACCCGGTTCCAGGCCGCCGTCGGCTGGACCCAGGAAGACATCGACACCCTGCTGGATCCCATGGCCGGCGACGGCAAGGAGGCTGTGGCCTCTATGGGTGACGACGCCCCTCCTGCAGTGCTGTCGCATCAGGACCGGCCGTTCGCCCACTATTTCCGCCAGGCCTTCGCCCAGGTCACCAACCCTCCGATTGATCCGCTTCGTGAGGCGGGGGCCATGAGCCTGCGGACGCGGTTCAAGAACCTCGGCAACATCCTCGCGCAGGACGAAACCCAGACGAAGGTGTTCGTGCTGGACAGCCCGGTCCTGACGACCGGCATGTATGAGCGGATGCTGGATGTGGTTGGCGCGGGCGCCACCACGGTCATCGACTGCACCTTCCCGGCGGGCAAGGCGTCGCTGAAGCAGGCGCTGGACCGGATTCGGGACGAGGCCGTGGCGGCCGCGCGCGGCGGGGCGGGGCTGATCGTCCTGACCGACGAGCGTATGGGCGAGGATCGACCGCTGATCCCGATGATCCTGGCCACCGCCGCCGTCCATGGCCGGCTGGTGGACGAGGGGCTGCGGACCTTCTGCTCGCTGGTGGTGCGCGCCGCCGAGGCGATCGACGCCCACGCGTTTGCGGTGCTGGTCGGGGTCGGCGCCACGGCGGTCAATGGCTGGCTGGCGCAGGAGACGTTTCTCGAGCGGCTGGAGGGCGGACGCTATCCGGGCCTGACGCTGCGCGAGGCCTGCCTGAACCACAAGGCGGCGGTCGAGGCTGGGCTGATGAAGATCCTGGCCAAGAAGGGCATTTCCGTGATCTCGGCCTATCGCGGCGCCTGTGAATTCGAGGCGCTGGGGCTGTCGCGGGCGCTCGTGGCCGAGTTCTTCCCCGGCATGACGTCGCGCATCTCGGGCATCGGCCTCGCCGGGATCGAGGCCCAGGTAATCCGCAAGACCGAGCGGGGATTTACATCCTGGAAGCCCACGCTGCGTATCGGCGGCGCGCACCGCATCCGGGCCGGCGAGGAGACCCACGGTTGGGACGCCGAGTTGATTCACCGGCTTCAGGACGCCACGACGCGGGGGGACTACGGACGGTTCAAGGCTTACAGCCGAAGGGTCCGCGAACTGCCCTCGACCGCCTTGCGCGACCTGCTGGATTTCAGGGACGCGACGCCGGTCACAGTGGACGAGGTCGAAAGCGTCCATGACATCCGCCGCCGGTTCGTCACGCCCGGCATGTCGCTGGGGGCCCTGTCGCCCGAGGCCCACGAGACGCTGAACATCGCCATGAACCGGATCGGCGCGCGGTCGGTCTCCGGCGAGGGCGGCGAGGATCCCGAGCGCTATACGCCGCGCACGAATGGCGACAATGCCAACAGCGCCGTCAAGCAGATCGCCTCCGGCCGGTTCGGGGTCACAGCCGAATATCTGAACCAGTGCCGCGAGATCGAGATCAAGGTGGCCCAGGGCGCCAAGCCCGGCGAGGGCGGCCAGCTGCCCGGGTTCAAGGTCACCGAATTCATCGCCCGGATGAGGCATTCCACGCCCGGCGTTGGCCTGATCAGTCCACCGCCACACCACGACGTCTATTCCATCGAGGACCTGGCCCAGCTCATCTACGACCTGAAACAGGTCAATCCGGACGCGAGGGTAACGGTCAAACTGGTCTCCCAGTCGGGCATCGGCGCGGTGGCGGCGGGGGTGGCAAAGGCCAAGGCCGATGTCATCCTGATCGCGGGCCACAATGGCGGCACAGGCGCCTCTGCGCTCGGGTCGATCAAACACGCGGGGATGCCCTGGGAGCTGGGGTTGTCCGAGGCGCATCAGGTCCTGAGCCTGAACGGTCTGCGCGGCCATGTTCGGTTGCGCACCGACGGCGGACTGCGCACCGGACGCGACATCGTCATCGCCGCCATGCTCGGTGCGGAGGAGTTCGGCATCGGCACGGCCAGCCTGATCGCCGTCGGCTGTCTGATGGTTCGTCAGTGCCACTCGAACACCTGTCCGGTTGGCGTCTGCGTCCAGGACGAGCGGCTGCGGGCCATGTTCACGGGCACGCCTGAGAAGGTGGTCAATCTGTTCAGTTTCATTGCGGAAGAGACGCGCGAGGTGCTGGCTTCGCTGGGCCTGCGGTCGCTGCATGAGGCCGTCGGAAGGACCGATCTTCTGCGTCAGGTGTCGCGCGGCGACGCCCATCTGGACGATCTCGACCTCAATCCGCTGCTGGTGCGGGTCGGGGAGGGGGAAACGCGCTCCGCCGAGGCACCCTACAATGCGGTCGCCGACACCCTCGATGCCCGGATCGTCGAGGATGCGGCGCGATTCCTGGATCGCCGCGAGAAGATGTCGCTGACCTATGCGGTGACCAACACCCAGCGGGCCATCGGCGCGCGGATCTCATCCCATATCGTGCGGCGGTACGGCTCCGACCTGCCTGCGGGCCATCTGACGCTGAAGTTGCGCGGCGCGGCGGGCCAGTCGCTGGCGGCCTGGGGCATGACCGGTCTGCGGATCGAGTTGGACGGCGAGGCCAACGACTACGTCGGCAAAGGACTGTCGGGCGCCGAAATCATTGTCAGGCCGACCGCATGGGCTGTCGGCGAGGCCCTGATCGGAAACACCTGCCTGTACGGTGCCACCTCCGGCGCATTGTTCGCGGCGGGCGCGGCGGGCGAGCGGTTCGCCGTCCGCAACTCGGGCGCTACGGCGGTCGTGGAAGGCTGCGGGGCCCATGGCTGCGAGTACATGACCGGCGGGGCGGTGGTGGTCCTCGGCGCGACCGGGTGGAATTTCGGAGCGGGCATGTCCGGAGGCGAGGCATTCGTGCTCGATCTGGACGGAGCGGGTCAAGCCCGGCTCAACGCCGACTCGGTGCTGGCCGGTGCGCTCTCCGGCGACGCCAACGAACGGCTGAAAGCGTTGGTCGCCCGGCATGCTGCAGAGACCGGCTCGCCGCTGGCCCTGCGGCTGATCGAGACATGGCCCGAAGCGGCCAGGCGTTTCCGGCATGTGCTGCCACGCGGCGAGGTGCAGGCTCCGGCGAGGGCGCTGCGCGCCTGATTCGATCAGGCGGCTACGGGCATCCGCGCCACGTTACAGTGTGTCCACAGGGCGTCCATGGCGCGGACGAGGTC
>VFBG01000187.1 GCA_006515835.1 bacterium
GGCCGACCAGCATGATCTCGCCCTTGGCGGCGAGATCCTTGGCAACCTGGACCATGGCCATCTGGGCCTGGTCGACGTCCTTGAGGCGGACCGGCCCCATGGACTCCATGTCCTCGCGCATGATCTTGGCGGCGCGCTCGGACATGTTGGAGAAGAACAGTTCGCGCAACGACTCCGACGAGCCCTTGAGGGCCAGGCCGAGGGAGTCCTTTTCGACCGCGCGCAGCAGGGTCTGGATGCCGCCGGGGTCCAGCTTGGCCAGATCCTCGAACACGAACATCAGGGCGCGGATGCGTTCGGCGGCCTCGCGGTTGCGCTCCTCGAGGGCACCGATGAAGCGGGCCTCGGTCTGGCGGTCGAAGCTGTTGAAGATATCGGCCATCATCTCGTGGCTGTCGCGCTTGGACGTGCGCGCCAGGTTGGACATGAATTCGGTGCGGAGGGTCTGCTCGATCTTGTCGAGGATTTCGCGCTGCACCGGCTCCATGCGCAGCATCCGCTGGACACACTCGAGGGCGAAGTCTTCGGGCAGGCTGGTCAGGACGCGCGCGGCGTGGTCCGGCTTCACCTTGGACAGGACCACGGCGACGGTCTGGGGGTATTCGTTCTTCAGATAGTTGGCGAGGACGGCCTCGTTCACATTGCCGAGCTTGTCCCACATCGTACGGCCGGCGGGGCCACGGATTTCCTCCATCAGGCCTTCGACGCGGTCCTGGGGCATGAAGGTGGCCAGCAGGCGCTGAGTCTGTTCGAAAGAGCCCATGACGGCCCCTGAAGCGCTCATGCCCGAGACGAACTCGACCATCAGCTCCTCGACCACCTGGGCGCTGACCGTGCCCAGCGAGGCCATGGCCTGGGAGATTTCCTTGATCTCGTCCTCGTCCAGCCCTTGCCACAGGCGGGTATGATCCTCGCCCAGGGAAAGCAGAATGACGGCGGCCTTTTCGGGCCCCGTCAGCTTCCTGGCGTCCTCGACCGCCGGCTTTTTGTTGATCGCGCGCGCCATCAGCCCTCGTGGACCCAACTGCGCAGGATGGAGGTGGATTCGTCAGGATGCTTCTCGACAAAGTCCGCGACCTTCTTGACCGAAGACGCCTTCACCTGACCCTCGATGCGGGCGATATCGAGCCGCTGGTCCATCTCCGACGGACCGGACAGCTGGGGCATGACGCCGCCGGCGCCGCCCATGATGGTGGTCTGCAGGGACGTCACCCCGCCGCCGCCCGCGCCCGCGCCGGCCAGTTGCAGCTGGCCGCCGCCCGCTCCACCGCCGGCCGATTTCAGCAGCGGGCGCAGCACGAAGAAGATCAGCAGCAGGCCCGTGACCAGCAGCACCAGCAGTTCGACGCCGCGCATGATGTCGTTCTTGGTGAAGTCCAGCAGGGGCGATGCCGCCTCCTCGCCGCCGACCACCGCGAGGTCGCGGTTGAAGCGGACGTTCAGGACCTCGATCTTGTCGCCGCGTGTCGCGTCGATCCCGACGGCGGCTGCGACCAGCGCCTTGATCTGTTCGATCTCCGCCGGGGTGCGTGCGGCATAGGTCGGGGCCGCGCCGTTGGCGCCGGGTGTCCATTTGCCGTCGACGGCGACCGAGACTGCCAGCCGCTTGATCTCGCCGGCCTCTTTCACCGTGGTCGTGGTGGTGTTGGAGATTTCGTAGTTGGTGGTTTCGGTCGAGTCGGTCGTGCGCGAGCCCGCCGGTGTCGTGGCCGGGGCCGCGCCGCCGGGGATGTTGTTGGTCGCGGTGGCCCCGCCGTCGGTGACGCCGGTGGTGTCGGCGCTTTCCGAGCCGTTGGTCGAGGTCGAGCGAACGACCTGGCCGTCCGGGTCATAGCGCTGCTCCTGGGTGGTGGAGCGGCTGTGGTCGATGTCGGCGGTGACCTGGACGCGCGCGCCGCCGACGCCGACGACGCCCTCGACGATGTCCATGATCCGCGCCTGGAGCTGGGCCTCGGTGGTGTCCCGCGCGTCCTGGGCCGAGGCGGCGCTGAAGCCTTCGGAGTCCGAACCGGCCGCGAGGGTGCGGTTGGAGGTGTCGGTCAGGGTGACCTTCTCGGGCTTCAGGTTCGGCACCGAGGAGGCGATGACGTTTCGGATCGCCTGGACCTGGGCGCCCGACAGCTGACCGCCGGTGACGCCCACGACCACCGAGGCAGTGGGCTCGGCGGCGTCGGACTGGAACAGCTCGCGGCGCGGCAGGGCGATCATGACGCGGGCAGAGGTGATGCCGCGCATGGACAGGATGGTGCGGGCCAGTTCTCCTTCGCCAGCACCGACTGGTTGTCGAAGATTTCGTAGCCGACCGAGCCGGAAGTCACGAGGCCCTTGCCGGCGACCAGCATGCGCGCCTCGCCGACCTCGTCGCGGCTGACAAAGATGGTCGAGCCGTCGCCCTTGGAGGAGTATTTGATGCCGGCGCTGTCCAGCGCGGTGGTGACCTCGGAGGCCTCCTGCAGGTCGAGGTTGGAATACAGCAGGGCGTCCGGGGCCTGGCCGATGCGGAGCATGACGGCGACCAGGACGGCCGCGACGCCGGCGGCGACGCCCAGCACCACGGTCAGCCGACCGATCCCGAATCTCTGCAACGCCGCCGTGAAGCCGCCCACGCGTCCCACCCCGATACTCACGGGTCCTTGAAGACGCCCGCCAGGCAGAAAATGCCGAGCTCATGGTAAATGTCGGGTTAAGACCTTTGGCAGATCAGCGTTTTTTGCGTTTCTGCAGGACGAAGCCGATGACCTTGGCAGCCGCCTCGAAATGCTCGCGAGGGATGGTCTCGTCGATGTCGACGGCGGCGTAGAGGGCCCGGGCCAGCGGCACGTTCTCGACGATCGGGACATTGTGCTCGCGCCCCACCTCCCGGATGCGCATGGCCAGGGCGTCGACACCCTTGGCGACGCAGATCGGCGCTGCGTCGCCCTCGCCGGGCTCGTAGCGAAGCGCGACGGAATAGTGGGTCGGGTTGGTGACGATGACCGTGGCCTTCGGCACGTTCTGCATCATCCGCTGACGGCTGCGCTGGGCCCGGATCTGCCTCAGCTTGGCCTTCACGTGCGGATCGCCCTCGGACTGCTTGTAGTCCTCCTTCAGCTCTTCCTTGGACATCTTCATCCGCTCGGCGAAGCGGAATTTCTGCCAGAGGAAATCAGCGCCGGCGGTGAAGCTGAGGAAGATGATTGTCGACATCATGAGGGCGACGGCCAGATCGCGGGCGGTGGGCAGGATCAACGCCGGCGGCATGGCGGCCATGTTCTCCAGCTCACGCACGTGAGGCTTCAGCACCAGCCAGCAGATGACGCCGACCGCGATCAGCTTGAGCAAGGTCTTGATGAACTGGACCAGGCCGTCCGGGCCGAAGATACGCTTGAACCCCGCCATGGGGTTCACCTTTGACCAGTCCGGCTTCAGCTTCTCGGCAGTGAAGATCAGGCCGGACTGGGCGACATTGCCGCCTACGCCGCCGAGGATGGTGGCCAGCATGACCACGGCGAGGAAGGGCGCGACCGCCCACAGGGCGATGGCCCCGATCTCGACGCCGGCCCCGGTTTCAAGGCCGCCGATCATGGTGTGCGGCGCGGCGATGAAGGGCAGAAGCTGCTCGGCCATCGAGGTGGCGAACCAGCCGCCCGACATCAGCACCACGGCGGCAGCGCCGGCCAGGGACAGGGCCGCCGCGACGTCCGGAGACTTGGCGACGTCGCCCTTCTTGCGGGCGTCCGCAAGTTTTCGGGGTGTCGCCTCTTCTGTTTTCGACTCGGGATCGGCGCCTTCAGCCACCGGCGCCTCCCGCGAAGATCCGGGCCAGGGCGCGGTAGCGGTCGATAAAGACCGTGCCGACCACGCCGAGGCTGAGGGCGAAGACCGACAGGCCCAGCAGGATGCTGAGCGGGGCGGCGGCGAAGAAGACCTGGAACGACGGCATGACCCGTCCGACGAGGCCCGAGGCGAGGTTGAAGATCAGGGCGAAGACAAGCAGCGGCGCCGACAGCTGGACGCCCAGCATGAAGGCGTCGCCGAGCGTGCGGATGGCCAGTTCGACGAAGTCGCCGGTGACGAGGGGCGCCACCGGGCTGATCAGCTGATACGAGCCGACAAGGCCGGCGATGAACAGGTGATGGGTGTTGGTGGCGAAGATCAGTGTGGTGCCCAGCAGCATCAGAAAGGCACCGATGGTCGAGCCCGGCTGCATCTGCATCGGATTGGCGGTCTGGGCGAAGGCCAGGGTGGTCTGCAGGGCGACGATCTCACCGGCGGTGGCGAGGGCGGTCAGGAAGGACCGCAGCAGGGCACCGATCATCAGGCCGACGATCACCTCGCGGATGATCCAGCCCGCCATGCCGCCTACCGTCGCGGGCAGGGCCGGCAGCACCCCGGAGATCACCGGCCAGAGGGCGAGACTGACGACCAGGGCCAGCGACAGACGGATGCGCGGCGAGACATAGCTTTCGCCCACGCCCGGCAGCATCAGCAGCACAGCGCCGATCCGCGAGAAGATCAGCGCCCCCTGCCAGATCTGGTCCGATGTCGCGTAGGGTTCCACCTAACGGCGTCCCATGCCGGTCACATGCCGGCGATGCGCGCCGCGATCGTCCGCATGAAGCCGCCCAGCAGCGCTCCCATCAGCGGCAGGAACAGCAGCAGGCTGACGAAGATGGCGATGATCTTGGGAGCGTAGATCAGGGTCTGTTCCTGGATCTGGGTCAGGGCCTGGAACAGGCCGATGACCACGCCGACGACCAGACCGACCAGCAGAACCGGCGCGCACAGCTGGATCGTCAGCCACAGGGCGTCGCGCCCCACATCCATCACTTCCGCGCCGTTCATTGAAATCGTACTCCCGGGATACCGGGCAGAAAATGCCGGGAGCGTGGTTAACGAGGGGTTAGTGCGGGGGCGGGTGGTTGGTGATTGGTGGTTGATGGTCGCACCTGATGATGGCCCTCGGCCGCAAGACACCCCCTATGTCATGGCCCATGACCAAGCCCCCCGTTTCCCAGTCCGACGCCGAAGCCGCCGTGCGCACCCTGATTGAGTGGGCGGGGGACAACCCTGACCGCGAGGGGCTGCTGGATACGCCGGCGCGGGTGGTGCGCAGCTACAAGGAGCTGTTCGCAGGTTATGAAGTCGAGCCGCGCGCCTATCTGGAGCGGACCTTCGAAGAGGTCGGCGGCTACAACCAGCTGGTGGTTCTGAAGGACATCCGGTTTGTCAGCTTCTGCGAGCACCACATGCTTCCGGTCGTGGGCGTGGCCCATGTCGGTTATCTGCCGACCGACCGGGTGGTGGGCATCTCCAAACTGGCTCGGGTGGTGCGGGGCTTTGCCCGCCGGCTGCAGATCCAGGAGAAGATGACCTCCGAGATCGCCAACGCCATCGACGAGGTTCTGAAGCCCCAGGGCGTCGGCGTGGTCATCGAGGCCGAGCACAGCTGCATGACCCTGCGCGGCGTCGACGTGCCGGGTGCCAGCCTGACCACCAGCGCCCTGCTGGGCGTGGTGCGCGACGACGCGCGGACGCGGGAGGAATTCCTCCGGCTTGTCAGGGGCTGAGGTGGGCCGGCTGATCGAGGAACTGGACTATCGCGAGACCCCGATGGGGCCGCTGATCCTGCGGCGTCGCTGGGTGGCGACGATCGACGCGGATGTGGTCGAGGTCATCCTCGGCGAGGAACATCTG
>VFBG01000188.1 GCA_006515835.1 bacterium
TTCGCGACCACCCTCCCCACTTCGGGGGAGGGAGACGCTTCTCCGCCCGCCGCCGAAAGGCTATCAGCCCCCCATGACCCTCCCCCACGCCCTCTCCGGCCTGTCCGACATCGCCGCCGACTACGACCTCCTGCTCTGCGACGTCTGGGGCGTGATCCACAACGGCCGCGAAAGCTGGCCGGCGGCATGCGAGGCCCTGAGCCGGTTCAACCGCGACCACGGCCATGTCGTGCTGATCTCCAACTCGCCGCGCCCTGCCCCCGGCGTGGTGACCCAGCTCGATGCGCTGAACGTCCCACGCGACAGCTGGCGCGCCGTGGTCACCTCGGGCGATGCCACGCGGCACGAACTGGCCAAACGTGCGCCCGGCCCGGCGTGGATCATCGGCCCCGACCGCGACTGGCCCCTCTACGACGGTCTCGGCCTGCAGGTCGCCGAGGGCGCCGCCGACGCCGCCTTCATCTCCGTCACCGGACCGGTCGACGACGAGACCGAGACCCCCGAGGACTATCGCGAACGCCTGTCCGCCGGCGCCGCGCGCGGGCTCGAGCTGATCTGCGCCAACCCCGATCGCGTGGTCCAGCGCGGCGACCGGCTGATCTATTGCGGCGGCTCGCTGGCCGACTTGTACGAAAGCCTCGGCGGCCGGGTCACCATGGCCGGCAAGCCCTTCGAACCCATCTATGGCCTGGCCCTGGCCGAGGGCGAACGCCTGCTGGGCCGCCCCGTCGATCGCGCTCGCGTGCTGTGCATCGGCGACGGCGTGGTCACCGACGTTCTGGGTGCCAACAATCAGGCGCTCGACTGCCTGTTCATCGCCCAGGGCATCCACGGCGACGCCGCGCGCGGAGCCGACGGCCGCCTCGATCCGGCCCGCGCCGCTGAGCTGTTGAAGGCCGAAACGACTTACGCCCGTTACGCGGCGCTCGATCTGGCGTGGTGACGCACCTCAAATCGCGCTAAGGCGGGCCATGACCGAAATTGTGACGAAACACCCCTCCGGCGGCTACATCCTCGAGGAACTCCACGTCGGCATGACGGCGGAGACCAATATCCTCGTCACCGAACAGCGCATCCAGCAGTTCGCCGACGCCTCGGACGACTACAATCCGGTGCATATGGACGAGGCGTTCGCCTCAAAGACCGCCTATCGCGGCCGCATCGCCCACGGCCTTCTCTCGGCCTCGTTCGGCTCGGCCGTGGTCGGCACCATCCTGCCCGGTGCCGGGGCGATCTACCTGTCCCAGACCCTCGGCTTCCACCTGCCTGTCCGCATCGGCGACGAGGTCCTGGTCCGGGTCAGCGTCAAGTCGGTCGCCGCCGGCGCCCCGCGAAAGACTGACCGGGTCGTGATCGTCACCGACTGGCGCGACCTGCCGGACGAGCTTCGCGGCGCGGCCGTGGCCATCGGCGCCTTTGACGGCGTCCATCGCGGCCATCAGGCGGTCATCGCCCAGGCCCGCGCCGCCGCCGACCGCCTCGGCGCGCCGCTGGCCGTCGTCAGTTTTGATCCCCACCCCCGCCGCTGGTTCCAGCCCGAGGCCGCGCCCTTCCGACTGATGACGCCGGCCCAGATGGCGCGCGCCATGGCCCCGCTGGGCGTCGACCGCCTGCACCTGCTCACCTTCGACGCCGCCATGGCCGCCATGAGTGACGAGGTCTTCGTCGGGCAGGTTCTGGTGGATGGCCTTGGCATCCGCCACGCCGCCGTCGGCTTTGACTTCACCTACGGCAAGGGCCGCACCGGCTCGGCCGAGGGCCTGCGCCGGCAGGGTGAGGCGTTGGGCTTCGGGGTCACCGTCGTCGAGCGCATCGATGACGGGGACGGGCTGAAACTGTCCTCCTCCGGCGTCCGCGAGGCGCTCAAGGCCGGCGACATGTCCCGCGCCGCCGCCATCCTCGGCCGTCCCTTCGCCATCGAGGGCGAGGTCATCCACGGCGACAAGCGCGGCCGCACCATCGGCGTCCCGACCGCCAATGTGTCGATGGACGACTACATGCGCCCCGCCTTTCTGGAAGTCTGGCTGTTCGATTTCGACGGCGATCTGTACGGCCAGACGGTCGAGACCGAACTGGTCGCCTTTCTTCGCGGCGAGATGGGGTTCGACGGCCTCGATGCTCTCAAGGTCCAGATCAACGCCGACGCAGCGGCGGCGCGGGCGGTTCTGGCTAGCTGATCGCCGCCATCAGCATTTCGGTCAACGCCGGGCGCCCCGGAACCAGCACGTCCGAAACCTTCCACATCGGTCCTTCCTTGACCAGTTTCAGCGTCTGCCGTTTGGTCTCGCCGAGATTGGTAAAGACAACCGCTGCATCGGCTGCCTGAGGCCCCGACTGTGTCACCGTCACCGAGTCGAGGGTGAAGTCGCCGCTGTCCTGACAGTCGCAGATCGGGTCGTAGTTCAGCGTCGGAACCTCGCCCGCCGCCTTGGCGAAATCCGCGCCGATCATGGCGTTCAGCATCCGGTCGTAGATGGGGTCCTGCCCCGGTTGCAGCGGCTCTCCCATACTGGCCCCCGGCGTGGCGTGGACGGCGTAGAGGGCCCGCACGAATTCCTCGGGCCCGACCCGCGCCGCCTCATAGATGGCGGGGCGTCCCGGCGGCAGGGCTGCGGATGCATCGGCCGGCTCGACAGCTTCATCGCCCGACGGCGAACAAGCAGCGAGGCCGGCGAACATGGCGACGGCGATCAGAACATGGCGCATCGGAACCCTCCCATAACCCCGTGACTATCCCGCCGCCGTCCCCGACTGGCAATCCCGGCTGGCGTCTGCCCCTCCCCGTCTGCTAGACCGTGCGCACCATGACCGTCCGCGTGTTTCGCCCGATTTCGATTAGCCGCCCGGCGTAGCGCTGCAGGGCTTTGGCCCCGTGCACGCCGGGATCGCAACCGACGCGAACGATCACACATCGACGACGAAACGAGACCTCATGGCTGACGCCAGCGACACACCATCCGGCCGCGACTATCGCGAAACCGTCTTCCTGCCCGAGACGCCCTTCCCCATGCGCGGGGGCCTGCCGCAGAAGGAACCGGCGATCATCGAGCAGTGGGGCGACCTCTATGCCGCCCTGCGCAAACAGCGTCAGGCCGAGGGCGCGCCGCTCTACGTCCTGCACGACGGCCCGCCCTACGCCAACGGCGACATCCACATCGGCCACGCCCTCAACAAGACGCTGAAGGACTTCGTCGTCCGCAGTCGCTTCCTGCTCGGCAACGACGTCGACTACGTCCCCGGCTGGGACTGCCATGGCCTGCCGATCGAGTGGAAGATCGAGGAACGCTACCGCAGTCAGGGCAAGCGCAAGGACGAGGTCTCCAAGGCCGAGTTCCGTCAGGCCTGCCGCGAATATGCGACCGGCTGGATCGACGTGCAGCGCGAGCAGTTCAAGCGGTTGGGCATCGTCGGCGACTGGGACAACCGCTACGCCACCATGGACTTCACGACCGAGGCGGCCATCGTCGCGGAATTCCACAAGTTCAAGAACTCGGGCCAGCTCTACCGCGGCTCCAAACCCGTCATGTGGTCACCCGTCGAGCGCACGGCCCTGGCCGATGCCGAGATCGAATACCACGACCACGTCAGCCCGACGGTCTGGGTCAAATTCCCCGTCACCGGCGCGACCGACAGCCATCCCGACGACCTGCTGGCCTTCCGCCACGCCAATCCGTCGATCGTGATCTGGACCACCACGCCCTGGACCATCCCGGCCAACCGCGCCATCAGCTACGGGCCCGAGATCGCCTATGGCCTCTATGAGGTCACGGCCATGGAGACCGGGCTGGAGTTCGAGCCCTGGGCCAAGCCCGGCGATCGGCTGATCGTGGCCGACAAACTGGCCGAGGACGTCTTCAAGGCCGCGAAGATCGCGACCTGGACCCGCCTCGATGACCTGAACCCGTCGGGCCTCGAATGCGCCCATCCGCTGGCGGCCCTCGCCCCCGGCTACGGCTTCTCGGTGCCGCTGCTGGCCGGCGACCACGTCACCGACGACGCCGGCACGGGCTTCGTCCACACGGCCCCCGGCCACGGTGCCGACGACTTCGAGGTCTGGAAGGCCCACGGCCATCACGAGGTGCCGGATACCGTCGACCCCGACGGCGCCTACTATGACCACGTCCCGCTGTTCGCCGGCCTCAAGGTGCTGGAAACCGAGGGCAAGAAGACCGGCAAATTCGGCCCCGCCAATGGCGCGGTGATGGAAAAGCTGATCGAGGCCGGAAACCTGCTGGCGCGCGGCCGCATGGAGCATTCCTATCCGCACAGCTGGCGCTCCAAGGCCCCGATCATCTTCCGTAACACGCCGCAGTGGTTCATCCGCATGGACACGCCGCTGGCTGACGACGGCACCCTGCGCGAGCGTGCGCTGGACGCCATCGACAAGACCGATTTCCACCCCGAGGCCGGGCGCAACCGCATCCGCTCCATGGTCGAGGGCCGTCCCGACTGGCTGATCAGCCGCCAGCGCGCCTGGGGCACGCCGCTCGCCATGTTCGTCGACAAACAGACCGGCCAGCCGCTGGTGGATGCCGACGTCGACGCCCGCATCACCGCCGCGGTGGCCGAAGGCGGCGCCGACGCCTGGTTCACCCGCCCCGACGCCGACTTCCTCGGCGCCCACGACCCGGCCCGGTTCGAGAAGATCGAGGACGGCTGCACCCACGCCTTCACGCTCGAAACGCGCGACCCGGCCCACGGCTACACCGGCGACCGCCCGTCGCACTGGCCCGCCGACCTCTGCCTCGAAGGCTCGGACCAGCACCGCGGCTGGTTCCAGTCCAACCTTCTGGAGGGCGCCGGCACCCGTGGCCGCGCCCCCTATGACGCCGTCCTGACCCACGGCTTCACCCAGGACGAGAACGGGGAGAAGATGTCCAAGTCGCGGGGCAACACCACCGACCCCGCGACAATCATCAAGGAATCCGGCGCCGACATCCTGCGCCTGTGGGTTTCCCTGGTGGACTACGCCGAGGACCAGCGGATCGGGAAGCAGATCCTGCAGACCACGGTCGACGCCTATCGCAAGCTGCGCAACACCGTCCGCTACCTGCTCGGGGCCCTGGTCGGCTTCGACGAGGCTGAGCGCCTGCCGCTCGACCAGATGCCGCCGCTCGAGACATTCGTCCTGCACCGGCTTTGGGAGCTCGATCGCGACGTCCGCAAGGCCTACGCCGAATACCGCTTCCAGGACGTCGTCCGCCCGGTGCTGGAGTTCTGCTCCAACGACTTGTCGGCGCTGTATTTCGACATCCGCAAGGACAGCCTCTACTGCGACCGTCCCGACGCGATCCGCCGCCGCGCGGCCCGCACGGTCATGCATGAGGTCTTCATGCGCCTGACCGCCTGGCTGGCACCGCTGACCCCCTTCACCATGGAAGAGGCCTGGGGCACGCGTTACCCCGACGGCGGCTCGAACTGCGCGCGGGTGATCCCGGAGACGCCTGCGGAATGGCAGGATTCAAGCGAAAAGACCCGCTGGAAGGCAATCGAACGGGTACTGCTGGTTACCAACGGTGCCCTTGAGATTGATCGTCGTGAAAAGCGGATTGGTACCGGTTTGGACGCCGCCCTGACCGTCTATGTGACTGACGAACAAATCGCGTTCGCCTTCGAGGGCTTCGACCAGCAGGAGATCGCTGACATTTTCCGGGTCAGCCAGGTCCAGCTTGTTCAGGGCTCGCCGACGGCTAACGCCTTCCAGATGATGGAAGTCCTCAACGTCGCTGCGGTCGTGCAGCCCATCACGGACCACCCCAAATGCGCCCGCTCATGGCGGCGTGTGCCCGACGTTGGGTCCGACCCCGCCTACCCCGAACTCAGCGCCCGCGATGCGGACGCGGTCCGCTGGTGGGACGCCCAACACAACTGACGGCCCGCCCGCTCCGGATGTACCGGAGCGGGCGGAACCCTCTTCAGATCAGGACTGCTGGCGGGCGGCCCGTTCGCGCAGCGCCACGGCCCGTTGTTCCAGCCGGTCGGCCTGTGCCGGCAAACGGAGCGACAGAGCCTGCAGTTCGGCGTCGGTGACCGTCTCGCCGCGCTCCCGCGCCCGTTCGATCTGCGTCGCCCGATAGGCCGGATCACGCAGTCGCGCCGACTCCTCCCGCATCTGCCCGGCGCCGGCGACCATCTGATCCGCGCCCTGGGCCATATGGACCCGGGCGTTGGCCACATCGCGGGCGGCGTTCTGGCGGGCGACCACTGCCTGAGCGCGTGCGTCTGCGGCGGCGGCAATGGCGGCCCGTGTAC
>VFBG01000189.1 GCA_006515835.1 bacterium
GAAATGCATCTCGATCTTGATCAGGCCGTCGCCCTGACAGGCCTCGCAGCGGCCGCCCTTGACGTTGAAGCTGAAGCGGCCGGGGCCGTAGCCGCGGGCCTTTGACTCGGGCAGGCCGGCGTACCAGTCGCGGATCGGGCCGAATGCGCCCGTGTAGGTGGCCGGGTTGGAACGCGGGGTGCGGCCGATCGGCGACTGGTCGATGTCGATGACCTTGTCGAACAGCTCCAGCCCCTCGATGCGGTCGAAGGGCGCCGGGGCGTCCGAGGCATTGTGCAGCCGGCGGGCGGCGGCCTTGTAGAGGGTCTCGATGGTGAAGGTCGACTTGCCGCCGCCGGACACGCCGGTGACGCAGGTGAACAGGCCGCCGGGAATCTCGCCCGTGACGTTCTTCAGATTGTTGCCGGTGGCACCGGAGACCCTGAGCATCTTCTTGCGGTCGACCGGACGGCGGCCCTCGGCCGGCAGTTCGATCTCGCGCTCGCCGGTCAGGTATTTGGCGGTCAGGGAGTTGCCGTCGGCCAGTGCCCTGGGCGCAGACCTCGCCGCCGTGGATGCCGGCGGCCGGGCCCATGTCGATGACATAGTCGGCAGTCAGGATGGCCTCTTCGTCATGCTCGACGACCAGGACGGAGTTGCCGAGGTCGCGAAGGCCGCGCAGGCTTTCCAGCAGGCGGGAATTGTCGCGCTGGTGAAGGCCGATGGACGGCTCGTCGAGGACGTAGAGCACGCCCGACAGGCCCGAGCCGATCTGGGAGGCCAGACGGATGCGCTGGCTCTCGCCGCCGGACAAGGTGCCGGAGGCGCGCGACAGGCTGAGATAGTCGAGGCCGACGTTATTGAGGAAGCGCAGGCGGTCGGTGATCTCTTTCAGGATGCGCCGGCCGATCTCCATCTGCTTGTCGGTCAGCTTGCCGTCGAGATCGGTGAACCAGGCGTGGGCCTGTTTGATCGACAGCCAGGACACCTCGGCGATGTCGGTGGCCGCGATCTTGACCGCGAGCGCTTCGGGCTTCAGGCGTTTGCCGTGGCAGACCTCACACGGGGTCTCGGACTGGAAGCGGCCCAGCTCTTCGCGGACCCATGAAGAGTCCGTCTCGCGCCAGCGGCGCTCAAGGTTGGGGAGCACGCCTTCAAAGGCCTTGGAGACCTCATATTTGCGGGCGTTGTCGTCGTAGGTGAATTTGATCTTCTCAGACCCGGTGCCGCGCAGGATCACGGTCTGGGCCTTCTCCGGCAGGTCGCGCCAGGCCACATCCATCGAGAAGCCGTAGTGGCGGCTGAGCGACTGCAGGGTCTGGGTGTAGAGCGGTGAGGGGCCGCGCGACCACGGGGCCACGGCACCCTTGTGCAGGGTCTTGTCGCGGTCCGGGATGACCAGATCAGCGTCGAAGGCCAATTTTATCCCGAGGCCGTCGCACGTCGGACAGGCGCCGAAGGGGTTGTTGAACGAGAACAGCCGGGGCTCGATCTCGCTGATGGTGAAGCCGGAGACCGGGCAGGCGAATTTCTCGGAGAAGGTCAGGCGGCGCGGCGCGGTCTCGCCATCAGCGATGTTGGCCCATTCTGCCACGGCGATGCCGTCGGCGAGACCGAGGGCGGTCTGCAGGCTGTCGGCGTAGCGGCTCTCCAGCCCGGCCTTGGTGACGATCCGGTCCACGACAATGTCGATGTCGTGCTTGAACTTCTTGTCGAGCGTCGGGGCGTCCTCGATGGCGTAGAATTCGCCGTCGATCTTGACGCGCTGGAAGCCGACGCGCTGCCACTCAGCCATCTCCTTGCGGTATTCGCCCTTGCGGCCGCGGACGACGGGGGCCAGCAGGAGCAGGCGCTCGCCCTCGGGCAGGGCGGTCAGCTTGTCGACCATCATGGAGATGGTCTGGCTTTCGATCGGCAGGCCGGTGGCGGGCGAATAGGGCACGCCCACCCGCGCCCAGAGCAGACGCATATAGTCGTGGATCTCGGTCACCGTGCCGACGGTCGAGCGCGGGTTCTTCGAGGTGGTCTTCTGTTCGATCGAGATGGCCGGCGACAAGCCCTCGATCAGGTCGACGTCCGGCTTGCCCATCAGCTCCAGGAACTGGCGGGCGTAGGCGCTCAGGCTCTCGACATAGCGGCGCTGGCCCTCGGCGTAGATGGTGTCGAAGGCGAGCGAGCTTTTGCCCGAGCCCGACAGGCCGGTCATGACCACGAGCTGCTCGCGCGGGATGTCGAGGTCGACGCCCTTGAGATTGTGCTCGCGGGCACCGCGCACGCGGATGAAGTTGTGCTTTTCGGTCATGGGGCCTGAAGGCTGGGAGTCAGGGAACGCGACAGGCCCGGGGAGGGTCCGGCGCGACGCCGCTATATGGGGATCAATTCGCCGATTTCAGCAAGAACAATGTAGGAACATGATGACTGCGGGCAGTCCTGCTGACAGATGCTGGCAACAGTGCAGGCATCAGGCGGGCGGGCTCCACGCCTCAGTCGGACGCAAATAGCGTTCACCCTTGCCCAGCAGGACGCCGTGGGCCCCGGCGATCCCCAGCTCCAGAGGCAGGTGTTTGGGCATCGGCCGGCCGTGATAGGCGCCGCTATTCAGGGCCACCGAGGACCAGAACAGCCGCATCTGTTGAAGGTGCGGGCCCCAGTCGCTGACCCGGTCGATGAACACTGGCCCGAGCAGAGGATCGGCGCGAACGCGGTCGTAGAAGGCGTCGACCAGACGCGCGATCATCGGTTCGTCGATGCCGGTCTCGGCCTCGATACGCCGGACGACGGACTGGCGGCGGGCTTCGGGATCAGAGGACACAGGCACAGAGCCTAACTAGGCCGCTGTGCGTCGACGTCGAGGAAGTCGCCGGCGTTGAAAGTGACGACGCATTGATGATCAGCGTCGGCGGCGGCCGAGCAGGAGTCGACGCCGAACATGTTTGCCACGACCTTCGCCGTCGACCGGTAGGTGCGGCCCTCGTGGTCGAAGGCTGAGTTCAAGCGGGCGCTCCAGGGGCCGAGCGCGTCCCAGAACGCGCGGGCGGGCACGCCGGTGCAGGTGAACAGGATCAGCTCGTCTCCGCCGCCGTCAGACGCACGGCGGAAGTTGCCGGACGCGGCGGCCTGACGGATGCAGTCGGCGTAGAAGCGTGCGTTGGGCGGAGCCGGATCTCCGACGATCGGTGAATAGTCCGGCGCTACCGGGCCTGTAGCCGTTGAGTGGGCGCAGGCTGTCATCAGCCCCGCAATGGACAACAGGGCGAGGGCACGAGCCGTCCGGTGCATCGTCATATCCGTAGTCTCCGCGCTGACGGTCGCATGGGCCGGCCCGGGTGAACAGGCCCGGTAACTCCGAGCGCCATTCAGGCGAACTCATCCCCGGGCGAAAGCAATCCGTGTGAAGGTCGGCACCGAGGAGGCTGAATGAGCGAGCAACCGGACCATCCGCCATCGCCCGACCGGACGCCTGCTTCCGTCGGGAAGGCGGCGCACGTCGTGATCGTCGGCGCCGGCTTCGGCGGACTGTCCTGCGCCATGGCGCTGGGCGGGTCGAAGGTTCGCGTGACCATCGTGGACCGGGTGAACTATCACCTGTTCATGCCGCTGCTCTATCAGGTTGCGACCGCGGCCCTGTCGCCGGCGGACATCGCCGCTCCGGTGCGGCGAGTGATGGCCAGACACCGCAACATCGACACCGTGCTGGGCGAGGTCATCGGCGTGGATACGCGGGCGCGCCGCGTTGCACTGAAGGACGGCGGCCATCTGCCCTATGATGCGCTCGTGATCGCGACGGGCTCGGTCTACAACTATTTCGGCAATGATGGATGGGCCAGGCATGCTCCCGGCGTCCGCACCATTGAGAACGCCCGCACTATCCGGGCCAAGCTCCTCCGGGCGTTTGAACAGGCAGAAACCGAGCCGGATCCAGACCGCCGGGATGCCTTGTTGACCATTGTCGTCATTGGCGGCGGTCCGACCGGCGTCGAAATGGCAGGGACAATCGCGGAGTTGGCCCGGCATACCTTGCACGGCGATTTCCGGCGGATCGATCCTCGCTGGGCCAGGGTGATCCTGGTTGAGAGCGGTTCGAAACTGCTGGCGGCCTTTCCGCCCAAGGTTCAGGCCTATGCGCTGGAAACGCTCACCGGAATGGGTGTCGAGGTGCGGCTCAACACCCGTGTGGACCACATAGACGAGACCGGCGTGATGATCGCAGGTGAGCACATTGAGGCGTCTTCAGTGATTTGGGGCGCGGGTATCAAGGCGGCGCCGGCGCGCGAATGGTTCGGGGCCATGGCGGTGGACCGCCAGGAACGGTTGATGGTGGCGCAGGACCTGTCCCTGCCGGGCGCGCCGGGCGTTTATGCGATCGGGGACCTGGCCAGTTTCGAGCAGAAGGGCAAGGCGTTGCCAGCTCTGGGTCAGGTCGCGAAGCAGCAGGGTCTGCATCTGGGCCGGGCCCTTCGCCGGCGGCTGCCGCAGATCAAGGCCGGGAAGCGGGTCAGGATGCCGCGCTTCCGTTATCGCAGCCGGGGCGACACCGCGGTGATCGGGCGGAGTGCGGCGGTGTTCGTGCTCGGACCCCTACACCTGACCAGGGGGATCGGCTGGCTATTGTGGGGCTTCGTCCACGTCTATCTGCTGATCGGTTTTGATCGCCGGTTGTCGGTCGCCTCACAGTGGGCGTGGCGCTATCTCACGTCCGAGCGTGGCGCCCGGCTGATCGACTGATTGGGGTAATGGCTTGCCATGGTGCCGGGCAGAAGCCATTCTGATATCTGTCTTGGGTTGACGGGAGTTCGGACGATGATGATCAGCGCTCTGGAGATCGGTTTCGGCCTTTCCGCCACGCTGATGGCGCTCGTCTTCGCCCTCAGCCTGCAGCGGCCCAAGCGGGTCAGGGTTCGAGCCCGCCGTGACAACGCCCCGCGCGACTGACGCTTAACCCCAGCTGGCCACGGCTCCGCGGCGACGCGCTGCGACCGGCTGAGCTACCGCGACCGTCGGCTCGGAAGCCGGGCGACCGAACAGCCATCCCTGCCCATAGCCGACGCCCAGTGCCCGGATAGCGGCTGCCTGTTCCTCGGTCTCGATCATCTCGGCGATGGTGGTCATCTTCAGATCTGTGCACAGTTCAACCAAGTGGGCGACGAGGTCGCGGGCGCGGCCGTCGCTGGTGATTTCGCGCACAAAGCGGCCATCGATCTTGACGGTGTCCGCGGGCAGCCGGTGCAGATAGTCGAGCGAGGCGGCACCTACGCCGAAGTCGTCGAGGCAGACCCGGATGCCGGCCTTCCGAAGCCCGGTCAGGCGGCGGGCGGCGGCCTCAATGTCGGCCACGGCGGCGGTTTCGGTGACCTCGATCAGGATGCGGCTCCGGATATCGGGCGCGGCCGCCGTGAGCCGCAGCAGGCCCTCGACATAGGCATCAGCGCCCAGCGAGGCGCCGGAAACATTGACCGCAATCCGCGTCAGGCCAAAGCCGGGGCGGC
>VFBG01000012.1 GCA_006515835.1 bacterium
CGCGCGGGCGGTCGGTGGTGCGCACGGTCAGGATGACGTTCTTCTCGTGCAACACCTTGTTGTGCTTGAGATTGTGCATCAGGGCGACCGGGGCAACGTCGGGGTCCGAGGTCAGGAAGATGGCCGTACCGGGCGCACGGTGCGGCGGACGGGCGCGCAGCATCTCGATCAGGTCGGTCAGCGGCAGGCTGTCCTTGCGGGTCTTGTCGGTCAGGATCTGGGTGCCGCGCACCCAGGTCCACATCAGCAGGATCAGGGCTGCGCCGAGCACCAGCGGCATCCAGGCACCGTCAGGGATCTTGAGCAGGTTCGAGGTCAGGAACACCGAGTCGATGAAGCCGAAGGGGATCAGGGCGGCCAGCACGGCCCAGACCGGCCAGTTCCACTTATGCCGGATGACGGAATAGGCCATCAGGGTGTTGATCAGCATGACCCCGGTCACCGCGACGCCGTAGGCGGCGGTCAGGTTGGACGAGCTCTGGAAGACGAACAGAAGGACCAGAACGCCGATCATCAGCAGGTTGTTGACGGCGGGCACATAGATCTGGCCGGCCTGGGTCTCGGAGGTGTTCTTGATCTCGATGCGCGGCAGCAGACCGAGCTGCACCGCCTGCTGGGTCACCGAGAAGGCGCCGGTGATGACCGCCTGGCTGGCGATCACGGTGGCGGCCGTGGCGAGCGCCAGCATCGGCCAGTAAACGGCCGTCGGCACCATGCTCCAGAACGGATTTTCCGCCGCCTCCGGGTGGGACAGGATCAATGCGCCCTGGCCCAGATAATTCAGGGTCAGGCAGGGCAGGACGAAACCCACCCAGCCGATGCGGATCGGGGCTTTGCCGAAATGGCCCATGTCGGCGTAGAGCGCCTCCGCCCCCGTCACCGCCAGGAAAACACTGCCCAGAATGACGAAGCCGAGGAAGCCGTCGTTGATGAGCAGCTGGACGCCGTAGTGGGGCGACAGCGCGCGCAGGATGGAGATGTCGTCGAAGATGTGGATCAGGCCGAGCACACCCAGGCACAGGAACCAGACGGCAGTGATCGGGCCGAAGAATCGGGCCAGGCCGGCCGTGCCGCGCGCCTGGACCAGGAACAGGGCGATCAGAATGCCCGCCGAGACCGGCACGATGAAAGGATCCAGCTTGCCGCCGATGCCGGGGGCATCCTTGACGCCCTCGATCGCCGAAAGGACCGAGATAGCCGGGGTAATGATGCCATCGCCATAGAAAAGCGCCGCGCCACAGACGCCGAGCAGGAAGATGAATCCGCTGCGCCGGCCGACCGCGTGGGTGGCCAGGGCCATGAGCGCCAGGGTGCCGCCCTCGCCCTTGTTGTCGGCCCGCATCAGGAACATGACGTATTTGAACGTCACCACGATCATCAGGGCCCAGAAGGCCAGCGACACCACGCCGATTACGGCCAGATCGCCGCCGACGCCTTCCTTGGCGTGGCCAATGGCCTCGCGCAGGGCATAGAGCGGACTGGTGCCGATATCGCCGAACACGACGCCGATGGCGCCGATGATCAGCCCCCATTTGCCGGCCTTGACGTGACCGCCCTCGCCGGCCGCCGCGGGATGCGGATGAGCCGGTGCGACCGATTTGTCGGCAGATGACGGGGAGTTTGAGGCGGCGGCGCTGGCGCCGTCTTCACCTTGGGGAGAAGCCCCGGCCATGAAGTTCCTCCGGGAGCCCGCACACCGCGGTTCCCATCCAACGAGCGGCGAGCCTTTAAGCCCTTTCCGCGGGCCGTTCAATCATGCTGCAAGCGCGAAATGGGGCTGCGTTTGTGAAAGCGCCTCTGCGCGCCTATCTTGAGGCCACACCATGTCAGACAGCCAACGCTTTCCCGTCGCCGCCCACGCCCTGGCCTATCTGGCCCACAAGGGTGCGAACTCGCCGGCCCAGGCCGTGCCGAGCGCGGTTCTGGCCGCCTCGATCCCGACCAATCCCGTCGTCGTGCGCCGCGTCACAGCTATGCTCGCCAAGGCCGGACTGATCGCCACCCGGCCAGGGGCTTCGGGCGGGGCCTGGCTGCTGCACAAGCCGCAGGACATGTCGCTGGAAACCGTGCTGCGCGCCGTCAACGGTTGCGCCCATCTCGGTTCGCCGCCGGCCGGGGCCAAGGGCTGTCCGGTCAGCGAACACATACCCCGTCAGGTGGCCAAGGCCCTGACCGCCGCCGATCAGGCCGCGGGTCAGGCCCTGTCGAGGATCACTATCGCCGACCTGCTGGATCAGGATCCAGCTTCGCTGGCGGCCTTCGCACCGCATTCGTCCTGCCCGGTCGCCGCCTGAGATGAGCCTGCCCTCGCGGCCACGGCCCGTGGTCCTGATCACCGGCGCCTCGGCCGGCATCGGTGCGGCGCTGGCCCGGGTTTACGCCGCAGAAGGCTGGGACCTGATCCTGACGGCGCGGCGGGAGGGCCCCCTTCTGGCGCTGGCCACGGAACTTGGCATTTCCGGTGCCGCCTCCACCATCCTGACCGACGATCTCGCCGACCCCGCCGCCCCGCGCCGACTGTTCGACGCCATCCAGGCGAAGGGTCTGACGGTCGACGGCCTGGTCAACAATGCAGGCTTCAGCCGCACGGCGGGTTTCCTGAACACTGATCCGGCCGCCCACCGCGCCATGATCCAGGTCATGCTGGCCGCCCCGGTCGAGCTGGCCCGCCTGTTCGCCCCGGGCATGGTCGAGCGCGGCTATGGCCGCATCCTCAACGTCGCCTCCCTCGCCGGCCAGATGCCCGCGACCGGCGGCGACACCCTGTACGGGCAGGGTCTGCATCTGGAGCTGCGCGAGACCGGCGTGCACGTCACCGCCCTGTGCCCCGGCTACACCCTGACCGAGTTCCATGACGCCAACGGCACCCGCGAACAGGTGTCATCAGCCTATCCCGCCTGGATGTGGCAGACCGCCGACCATGTGGCGCGGGTTGGCTATGAGACCTGCGAAGCCAATCGGCCGAAGGTCACGCCGGGCATCATGAACAATCTGCTGGCGGGCCTGGCCAAACACCTGCCGGACCGGGTGGCACTGCGCATGGTCGGCGGCCACGCGAAACGGCTGAAGCGGATCTAGCGGGTCGCCTCAAGCCAGCGCCGGCAGATGTCGGCGAAGGCTTCGGCGCCGGCGGCGATGGCGGCCTCATCGGCGAACGCAACGACGCCGCGGTCCGGCGCGGCCCACTGGATGAGGCCGCTGTCGTCCGAAAAGGTGAAGCCCGCAGCGTCCTTCACCTTCACGCCGCGATGCAGGATGGCCCGCACCCCGCCTTTGGGCGCGAGGCCGACCGTGATCCGGTCGTCGCCGTCGATGCAGAAGCTGGGCCCGTTCCATTTGATGTGTTCGGTGACGCCGTCAGCCGCATCAAGCGCAACCGCGCGCAGTCGCTCGACCGCGCGACGGATCTCAGGCGACTGGGCTGCCAGCCAGGCCTCGACCGTGGGCCCTTTCGCCACGGCTAGTGGCCGCTATCCGGATAGGGCGTCGTGGCAATGCTGCTGAACATCCCCGGAATGGCTTCCGACAGGCCGGCGAGGATGAACTGGATGGCGAGAGCACACAGGATCAGGCCCAGCACCCTCACGATGATGGCCATGCCGATCTCGCCCAGCAGACGGCTGATCGGACCGGTCAGGGTGAAGCAAACGAAGGTGGCGAAGCCGGCGGCGGCGATGGCCGCCAACCCGGCCGCCTGGCCGGCGGGCCCGACCTTCTCGGCCTCTCCAGCCTGAATAATGATGGTCGAGATGGCGCCAGGGCCGATCAGCAGGGGCATGGCGAAGGGTACGACCAGCCGCTGGAAGCGTCGCCGGGCATAACCCTTGTCATTCGCCGCATCCTTCACCGCATCAGGGTCGGCGAACATCTTGAGGAAATCCTCGCGCGTCATGTCGAGGCCCAGCAGCAGCAGCAGGATGCCGCCGGCGATGCGGAAGGCGGCCAGGGAGATGCCGAAGAACTGCAGCAGCCCCAGGCCGGTGAAGAAGAAGAAGCACAGGAAGATGACGATGAAGATGCAGATCAGGGCCGAGACCGAGAGCCGCTGGCGCATCGAGGCACCGGCCGTGGCGGCGGCGAAGATCGGAATATTGCCGATCGGGTCCACCAGGGCGAACAGGGCCACGAACAGGTTGACGCCCAGATCGACCGCGTCCATTTGCTGACCTCGCCCTGCAATTCACCCAACCGCGGCCCATCAAGGCTGACGCCCGCGCGTGCGTCCAGCTTAACGGCTCGAACGGAGCGACGCCATGACCCCCGTGCTGACCGACCCCCGCCTGATCGTCGGCCTCGACCTGCCGTCCCTCGAGGCGGCCCGGGCCATGGTCGACCGCCTCGGCGCGACGATCAGTTTCTACAAGGTCGGACTGACCCTGCTGGCCCGGCCCGGCGGCGTGGCCTTCGCCCATGAGCTCCGGGCCTCAGGCAAGATGGTGTTCCAGGACTGGAAGCTGCACGACATCGGCGCCCAGGTGGAGGGCGCGGCACGCGCGGTGGCCGAGGGCGGCTGCGACCTGCTGACCGTCCACGCCGAGCCGCAGGTCATGCGCGGGGCGGTGAAGGGCCGGGACGCGGCAGCGACGGGCACGAAGCTGCTGGCCGTCACGGTCCTGACCAGCCTGTCGGACGCCGACCTGACAGACATCGGCTACGGATTTTCGGCCCGGGATCTGGTCGAACGGCGGGTACGACAGGCGCTGGACTGCGGCGTCGACGGCGTGGTCTCAAGCCCGCTGGAAGCGGCCCGGGTGCGCGAGATCGCCAACGAGGCCGGACGGCCTGACTTTCTGATCGTCACCCCCGGCGTCCGGCCCGAGGGGGCGGACAAGGGCGATCAGCAGCGCGTGGCCACCCCGCGCGCGGCGCTGGAGGCGGGCGCTACCCATCTGGTCGTGGCCCGTCCGGTGGTGGGGGCTGAGAATCCCCTGCTGGCGGCCTCGGCCATCGTCGAATCGATCGACGGGATCGCCGGCTAGATCAGTCAGCCGCGCTCACCGGGCTCCTGGCTGTAGTGCTGGCGCGGCGGTTGCGACGGGCGGGGCCGTTCGGGCCGATAGGGGCGCGCGGGCGGCGCCGGCGGCTCATAGCGGGGCGGCTCGGGAGCATAGGGCGGCGGATAGGGGGCGGCGTCGTGCCCACCGCCATGATCGCAGTCGCAGTCATGCCCGCCATAAGACCCTCGGTCGTCGACATAGGTGTAGCCGCCGCCGTAGGACGTTTCCTCGCGATACTCTTCCCGGCTCTCGTACGTCCGTGATTCCTGATACGAGCCGTAGTCTTCACGACGGCCGCCGCCGCAGCTGTGGCGCTCGCTGTGGCCATAGCGGCCGCCGCGGTCGACATCGACCTCGCACCCGCCGGTGTTCGCCACACAGGCCGGGGCCCGGCGTCCGGTCCGGCCGAAGCCGTTGACGACATAGCCGAACGGCGCGCTGGCGCAGGCCCGGCCCTCAAAGACCTCTTCGGTATAGATTGCGCCGCCGCCGTAGTAGCCGCCGCCGTCCCCACCATAGCCACCGCCGACATAGACCGTGCCGCCGCCGTAGCCGCCGCCCCGGAAGCCCCCCCGGAAGCCGCCCATGTCATAGGTTCGTGCGTTGAAATAGCCGCCCGCCGCGGCACCGGCGTTCGCGTTGGCGTTGGCGTTGGCGTTGACGTTCACATTGATATTGCTGTTGAATCCTCCGCCGTGAGGGGGAGGCGGCGTATAGGGGGGCGGCTGATGGCCACCACCGGCGCCACAGCTCCCGCCGCAGCTTCCTCCGCCGCCGGGGTGGCCGCCACCCGGATGACCCCCGCCGCGCCGGTCGCCGGCGAATGCGGGGCTGGCCGCCAGGATTGCAAGGGCGGCGACGGCCGCAAGGTTAATCATTCGCATGGCGCGGACTCCCATATGGAGCCGTTCTAAGCCTATGGAATACAAAGGGTTCAGATTGCACCGAGCGGGCGAAACCGGGACCCCGGCTTTCCCCGACAGGCCCTCAAATTAACCGTTCGGGTCGCAACAACGCCGGTCAGCGGTCGTAGAGATAGACGTCCGAACAGTCGCAATCGCGCTCGTATTGCCGGGACCGCCTGTCGTCGGACTCCCTCCGTGACGACGGTGGCCGATCGTCATTGTAGCCCCACTCATCGCGATAGCCCGACCGCGACGGTGCCTCGTGCCGGCCGCGAGAATACCGGTCATAGCCGGGACCCTGGCGTCGATTGTCATGGTGCCGGTCGTAGCCACGGCTTTCGTAGCCCGGGCCGTATCCAGGGGCCGGGACATAGACCTGCGGCCGGTCCGAATAACCATCGGCCCAATAGCCGGTCCCGACGTAGGACCGGGTTTCGACCTCCGACAGCGGCGTGCCGCCGACCTGGCGTCCCCAGGCATCGAGATAGACGGGCTGACCGTACGTCTGGGCCGAAGCGGCGCCGGCAAGAGCGAGCGTGGCGAGGGCCGACGCGGCGGCGAGGATGCGGATCATCGAGCGGGTCTCCTGAACACAACAGTTAACGCCGTTCGCCCGCCTTTGTTCGCCGCGGTCAGAAATCGACGGCCAGACCCTTCTTCTCCCAGTCGCCGTAACGCGTCGGCTCGGGGCCGCGCGGACCGCCGTGTTCGGTCGGCAGCTCGGTCTCGCCCTCCGCCGCGCGACGTTCGGCGGCCTCGAGCAAGGCGCGGCGCGCGGCGTCGGTCAGGGGCCGGTCCGGTGCAGCGTTGGGCACATCGGCGTTGAACGCCGGAGAGGCCGTTTCGTCGGGGGTGGGATGATCGGTCACAGCAGCCTCGCCTTGAGCCCGGGCGTTGATCCGCACACATGATGTGTCTGCCCCCCCGGCGCCAGCCTCGATCGATTTTTCCGGACCATGAACCACCTCAAGACCTTCACCCTGCTGGCGGCCCTGACCGCCCTGTTCGTCGGCCTCGGCTATCTGATCGGCGGACCGACCGGCATGTTGATCGCCCTGGTGTTCGCGGGCGGGATGAACCTGTTCAGCTACTGGAACGCCGACAGGATCGTCCTGAAGATGTACCGGGCCCAGCCGGTCGATGAGCAGCACCCCAACGCCGTGGTCCGCACCTATGTCGCCGATGTTGTTCAGATGGCGCGCGACGCGGGCCTGCCGCGACCGGTCATCGCCATCATCCCCAATGACCAGCCCAATGCCTTCGCCACGGGCCGCAATCCGGCCAATGCCGCCGTCTGCGCCACCACCGGCCTGCTGGACATGCTGACCCGTGAGGAGATCCGCGGCGTGATGGCGCATGAGCTGGCCCATGTGAAGAACCGCGACACCCTGACCATGACGGTCACCGCCACGGTCGCCGGGGCCATCGCGGCCCTGGCCAATTTCGCGCTGTTCTTCGGTGGCGGAGACGACCGGGAGCGGCCCGGCGGCATTGTCGGCACGCTGGCGCTGATGATCCTGGCACCGATGGCCGCCGGGCTCGTCCAGATGGCCATCAGCCGAGGCCGCGAATACGAGGCCGACCGCGTCGGCGCCGAGATCGCTGGCGACGCCGGATCCCTGGCTTCCGCCCTGCAGAAGATCGACGGCCACGCCCGCCGCATCGTGAATCCTACCGCAGAGCGCAATCCGGCCTCGGGCCAGTTGTTCATCATCAACCCGCTGGCGGGCCGCGGGGCCGACAACCTGTTCTCGACCCATCCGGCAACCGGCAACCGGGTGAAGGCCCTGATGGCGCTGGGTCTGAAGATGGGGGTCGCGCCGCGCCGTGCGGAATTCGTCGAGGCGCGGGTCTCAACCAGCGTGCCGACGACCCCGTCGCGATCGGGGCCGTGGGGCTGACCAACCTGCTTCCTTCTCCCATTGGGAGAAGGTGGCGCAAAGTGCCGGATGGGGGTCGGCTGGCTGACGCGGCGAAGCCGCCCCCTGACAGACGACCCACACCCTTTCGCGCGGCCGATCGCTTCGCTCCCGGGCGCTCAAGCCCTCTCCCAATGGGAGAGGGTTGCGTTGTGGGCGCGTTGGTCCTTTAAGCGCGCCGAAACCCGCGCCTCCCCGCCGAAAGACACGACATGACCCAGTCCGCGCCCAAGAAGGTCGTCCTCGCCTATTCCGGCGGCCTCGATACCTCGATCATCCTGAAGTGGCTCCAGACCGAATACGGCGCGGAGGTCGTGACCTTCACCGCCGATCTGGGCCAGGGCGAGGAGCTGGCGCCCGCGCGCGAGAAGGCGCTGAAGCTGGGCATCAAGGAAGAGAACATCTTCATCGACGACCTGCGCGAGGAGTTCGTGCGGGACTACGTCTTCCCGATGTTCCGGGCCAACGCCCTGTACGAGGGCCAGTATCTGCTGGGCACATCGATCGCGCGGCCGCTGATCGCCAAGCGCCAGATCGAGATCGCCCGCATGGTCGGCGCCGACGCCGTCTGTCACGGCGCGACCGGCAAGGGCAACGATCAGGTCCGGTTCGAGCTGGGCTACTACGCCCTTGAGCCCGACATCCGCGTCATCGCCCCCTGGCGTGAATGGGAGTTCAAGAGCCGCGAGCACCTGCTGGACTTCGCCGAGAAGCACCAGATCCCGATCGCCAAGGACAAGCGCGGCGAGGCCCCTTTCAGCGTCGACGCCAACCTTCTGCACTCGTCCAGCGAGGGCAAGGTGCTGGAGGACCCGGCGGTCGAAGCTCCCGAGTTCGTCCACCAGCGCACCCTGTCACCGGAAGACGCGCCGGACGTGGCCACGGTCATCACCATCGGCTTCGAAAAGGGCGACGCCGTCTCGATCAATGGCGAGGCCATGTCGCCCGCAACCCTGCTGACCGCCCTGAACCAGTACGGCCACGACAACGGCATTGGCCGTCTGGATCTGGTCGAGAACCGCTTCGTCGGGATGAAGTCGCGCGGCGTCTATGAGACCCCCGGCGGGACCATCCTGCTGGCGGCGCACCGCGGCATCGAGTCGATCACGCTCGATGGCGGTGCCATGCATCTGAAGGACGAGCTGGCCGTCAAATACGCTCACCTGATCTACAACGGCTTCTGGTTCTCGCCCGAGCGCGAGATGCTGCAGGCCGCCATCGACCACTCCCAGCTGAAGGTGTCGGGCACCGTCCGGGTCAAGCTCTACAAGGGCAACGCCACCGTCATCGGCCGCGAGAGCCAGAACAGCCTGTACGACCAGGAACTGGTGACATTCGAGGACGGCGCCGTCGCCTATGACCAGAAGGACGCCGCCGGCTTCATCAAGCTGAACGCGCTCCGCCTGCGCGTGTTGGGCAGGCGGGACGCGCGCGACCGGAGCTAGACCGAAATCGGTCCTGGTGGACGCAGTCCATCAGGGCTCGGATTTCGGGCAAACCCAAATCAGTCCCGGGCGATCCTGAGGATGGCCGCGCTGCGGTCGTCGGCGATCCAGATCGAACCGTCGCGGGCGACCGCCATGCCCGCGGGCGAGCCCTGCGGGTGGCGGCCGCGCTGGGCGCTCCAGCCCGGCGTCAGAACCCGCGCGCGCGGAGCCGGAACCTCGACCGGATAGGTGAGCGAGCCGCGCGGATAGATGGCGTAGCGGGCACGACGGTCGGTCAGGGGCGCGCCTGAGGCATCGGTCTCCACCGCCACGACCCGACCGGCGGCGCGGCGATAGCCGTGCCAGCTCATCAGCATCCGGCCGCGCAGTTCCGGGAACATCGTGCCGTCGTAGTAGAGGATCGCCAGCGGCGCCGCGTGCGGCGGCAGCAGGGAGACCGGCGCGGATCGCGCGCCACAACGCGCCTGGGCGGCCGTCCAGCCGGGCAGGGCTGTCGACATGTCGGTGCAGTAGGGCCAGCCGAAATGGGCACCTGAAATCAACCGGTTGATTTCATCGAAGGGACGATCGGGTGTGGTGAGGTCGACCGAGTTCTCGGCCTGGTAGACGGCACCGGAGCTGTGCCGAACGAGGGCGACGGAGTTACGCAGGCCGGAGGCGTAGACCGTCCAGGTCCGGCTCCAGCGGCCACGACCCTCGGGCGCGTAACGGCGCACCATCGCCTGCTCTGCGCTCTCTGCGCACTGGCCGCGAGCATCCCGGTTGGGCACCCCGGCCGGCGTCAGACAGCGGTCCGAAGGCGCGCCGACATTGACCAGCAGCGCCCCGTCGCTGTCGAAGACGAAGCTGGATAACGGGTGGCGGTTTTCGTGCAGGCGGTTGTCGGGCAGGCCGTCGACCACCGCCACCGCCGCCTCCGGTCGGGCGGGGTCGAAGGCGAGAATGCGGCTCATCTCAGCCAGATAGATGCGGCCGTCCGGGCCGCGCGCGATCGTGTGCGGCATCGACAGACCGCGCATCAGCCGGGTCCAGCGCACGCCGCCGTCCGGCTGCGGCGACATCCGCCAGAGCGCGCCGCGACCCGCGTCCCATGAGCCGAGATCGGTGACCAGCCAGTCGCCTTCCGGCAGCTCCAGCAGGCCACGCGGCATGCGTGGGCCCTCGCCGTCACTGCGCTGCCAGACCCGGCCGAGGCAATAGCCGGGGGCCATGGGAACCAGAGTGCGGGACCGGCCGCCGCAATCGCCGTCGACGGCATAGGTCCGGCTTGCGCCCTGTCCAACGGCCGGGCCAGCGAGCGCGATCAGGAACAGGGCGGCAAGCGCAAGGCGAGTGCGGATCATCGGCATCTCCAGCATCCAGCCAGGCTAACCCGAACGTGCGGCGGCACAAATGGCCTCGCGCTTTCGCCGGATCGGCGCCACCCTGTGGACAGGAGCATGGGCTCCGCCGACCCTATTCAGGACCCCGACATGTCTCTTCGTACCGCCCTCGCCGCCGCCGCCGTTCTGGCATTCGCGACCCCCGCTTTCGCGCAGGACGCACCTCCCGCCGATCCGGCCGCTGCCGCGGCAGCGCAGGCGGAAGCCGCCTTCGAAGCCAGGGCCGAAGCCTTCCAGCAGGCCATGGTCACGATGCAGGGCGAAATGCAGACCGCCCTGACCGCTGCTGGCGCAGACCAGGTCAAGGCAAATGCCGACATGGACGCCATCGCCGCCCGCTACCAGCCGCAGGCCGACGCCTTCGCCACCGATCTGGACGCCTTCATCACCTCCCAGCTGCCCGTCATGCCGCCGGAGGAGCAGGCCCAGATGGCGCAGATGGGTCCGATGATCCGCGCCCAGATCACGGGCGCGCCTGCGACCGTCAAGGCCGGTCTGCTCCAGGCCGCCGCGGCCGCCGCCGCCCGGGCGACAGCTCAGTAAGTCATTGATCCGGTAAAGCGGCGGGCCAACCCGCCGCCTTACCGCGATTTCACTTGAGGCCGGATGGCGTTCGTCGGACCTTGGCGGCGACCTCATACGGAGCGCCGCCATGATCAAGGCCCTGTCACTCGCCGCCGCCCTCGCCCTGCTGCCGATGTCGGCGGCCGTCGCCGATGAGGCGCGCGGACCGTCGGAAGATGCCATCGAGGCCGCCGCCACGGCCTTCGAAGCCCGGATGGAAGCCTTCGGCGCACGCGCCGAGGCCATTTCCGAAGACGCCAGCCTGACCGAGGCCCAGCGCGAAACGCGGATCGCCGCCCTCTGGGCCGAATACCAGCCCGATGTGACCGCCTTCACTGCCGTTGTAACCGAACACGCCTCGACCATCGCCGCTGAAGCCCTTGCCGGTATCGACGTCGAGGCGATCGTCGCCGAGGCCCTGTCGGCGGTCGAGGAGTCCGGCGCCCTCGCCACTGCGCAGGGCATCGCCGCGAATGGCGCCTGGGCGTCGAACGACCCCGAGCACATGGTGACCTACGGCCTGATGGCCGACTATGCGATCGGTTCGGCCATGGACTCGATCGAAGAGGCTCAGGGCGAGGTCGAGGCCGCTGTCGAGGAAGCCAATGAAGCAGCCGCCGAAGCCGCCAAAGCGGGCCCCGACCACGACCGGGACGACTGAGCCCGGGCCAATCGGCCCACCCGCGGTCTGAACGCATCGCGGACTTGACCAGAGCCGTCGCCGGCCCGACAGGACGGCCATGGCCAGCCTGCCCGTCGATCCGCATCTCTATCTGACCTTTCTCGGCGTCATGATGGTCATGGCCGTCACGCCGGGCCCGGCCAATCTGTTTTCGGTCGCCAACGGCGTGCAGCGCGGCAAGGCCGCCGCCATGGCCGGCGTGGTCGGGATGAATTCGGCGACCCTGGTCTGGTTCGGCGCCGCCGCCCTCGGCCTCGGCGCACTGGTCGTTGCCTTTCCGCAGGTCTTCCGCCTGATTTCGCTCGGCGGTGCCCTCTACGTCGCCTGGCTGGGGATCAGCGCCCTGCGCGGAGCCTTCCGCAACACCTCGGACCCCGATACGCCCGATATCCGCATGGGCCGAAGCGCCCTGGTGGACGGCTTCATGGTCCAGATCGCCAATCCGAAGGCGATCCTGTTTTTCACCGCCGTCCTGCCGCCGTTCATGGATGTGACGCGCCCCGCCGCCCCCCAACTGGCGCTGTTCGCCCTGGCCACCATCGGCATGGACGTGCTGACCATGTCCGCCTACGGTCTGGGCGGTGCCGCCCTGGCCCGACGCATGAGTGAGCCGCGTTTTCGCAAGGGTTTCGCCATCCTGACCGGCATCCTGCTACTTGCCGCCGCCGTACTTATTGTTTCGCGTTTATAGGGACTTGCCGGCAGCCGGAACCACGCCGTTCATGTACCGTTCAGCCGACAGGGCGCGCACTGTCGCGTCAAGGAGAGTTCCCATGAGACTTCGTTTCCTCAAGCCCGTGCTTCTGGCGGCGACGGCGGCTCTGGCCCTGTCCGCCTGCGCCACGGCCACTCCGTACGGCCCGGCCGGCGTCGACAGCCGTTATGGCTATTCCGACCAGCGGGTGGACGCCGATCGCTACCGTGTCAGCTTCGCCGGCAACTCCGTCACTTCGCGCGAACAGGTCGAGATGGCGCTGCTGCTGCGCGCCGCCGAGGTGACGACCGAGAGCGGGTATGACTGGTTCTCCACCGTCAATCGCGCCACCGACCGCGACGTCCGCCTGCAGGGTATCCCCGATCCCTTCTACCGCGACCGCTACAGCCCCTTCTGGGGCCCGTCGTGGCGCTACTATCGCCGCGGCTCCTGGAGCCTGTGGGGCGATCCGTTCGACCGCGATTTCGACGTGCGCGAGATCGACCGGTTCGAGGCCTCGGCCGAGATCGTCATGGGACGTGGCACCAAGCCCGCCGGCGATGCCGACGCCTTCGACGCCCGGGAAGTGATCCAGAACCTCGGGCCGCGGGTGACGCGGGCGATGTGATCTGAGTGGCTAGTGGCTAGTGGCCAGATTGGCGGAGCGGTTGGCGGTTCGTTCAAAAGCCGAGCCTTTCCTTCCTTTCCACTAGTCACTGGCCACTAGCCACTTCTTCACCCGATCCGCGGCGACTTCAGCCGGCGCTTGTTCACATGCGTCTCGGGCGCGACGCCGAGGTCCTCCGGCACCTCACCCTTGAAATAGTAGCGCTGCCACGCCTCCTTGGCCGCGTCCGGGTCGCCCGAGGCCAGCCGTTTGTTGAAGTCGGTGCGGGCCCGGTTCCAGGCCTCGAACTGGCCGTGCATGACCGGGTTGGATTCCAGGGTCCGGATCACCGGCTGCATGGTCTCGACCTTGCGGTGTTCGATCGGGGTGATGAAGCAGAAGGGCTCGCCCTTCTCGAACTTGACCCGGCCCGGGCGGGTGAAAAGCCAGTTCATGGTGAAGGGGAAGGGCAGCCAGTCGGTCTCGATCAGCCCGACCAGCGGCTGGATGCCGTCCTTCATGTGATTGGGCGACCCGCCCGCCAGCAGGCCCCAGCCCGGCGGGGTGCGGAACAGATACTGCGGATGCATCGTCAGCACGCCGCGCGAGAAATGCGAGGTCACCACATGGGTCAGATTGGCGTTCGGCCGCTCGGGCGTGATGACGATGTCCGCCTGACTGGGTCCGCCGTTCCATTCAGCGGTGAAGGTCAGCGGGCAAAGGATTTCCCAACCCGTGGTGTTGGCCATGTTCAGCGGCAGGCAGCGATAGGGGTGGCGGCTGGCGAAGGCATCCATCCAGTTGCGCGACTGCCGGCCCGGCACCAGGTCGGGCGGCGTCGCCGTCATCGGATAGCATTCCAGTTCCAAGGCGGGCCTCCGGGCGGTATCGAGGGATGTCTCCATCCCTAGCGGCGCCGCATGACCGAAGACAAGCCGACCGAACCCACCTTCGACCGCGACCGCCTGCTGGACTGGATGGCGGCGAACGGCGTGGCGCAAACCACGCACGACCACCCCGCCGTCTTCCGCGTCGAGGAGGGGCTTGAGCTCAAGGCCGCCATGCCCGGCGCCCATACCAAGAACCTGTTCCTCAAGGACAAGAAGGGCCGGCTGTGGCTCATCTCGGCGCGTCAGGACACGGTGATCGACCTGAAACGGGCCGACAAATGGATCGGCTCGGCGCGGTTGTCCTTCGGCAATGAGACCCTGCTCTACGAAACCCTCGGCGTCCGCCCTGGCTCAGTCACCGCCCTCGCCCTGATCAACGACCCCGACCAGCGCGTCACCTTCGTCCTCGACAAGGCGCTGTGGGACGCGGACATCGTCAATTTCCATCCCCTGACCAATACGGCGACGACGGCGCTGGCGCAGGCTGAGTTCAGGCGGTTCCTGAAGCTGATCGCGCGGGAGCCGATGGTGGTGGATTTCGGCAGTCTGGCGGGCTGACCCGGCCTGTCAGGACGACGCCGGGGCGCCGATCCTCGCCGTCCTCAGGAAGTCCTCGAATGCCCGGGCATCCTCGGCGAGATGCGCCGCGTCCGTCAGCACCCAGGCCTGGTAAAGCGTCGGCGAGGGGTTCCTGCCCCCCGGACGCGGCCCCGCGAGCGTGAAAACGCCGACCGCGATCTGATCGTTGCCGATCTCCTCGCACACCACGCTCTGGCGGCCGGCGAAACCGGGTGCCCGGCCGTTAAACGCTCGCAGAACCGCGGGTGAAAGAGGCCTGCAGGGCGCGTCGAGCGCTTCCGCCACCGTAGGCACCTCCAGGGCCTCCAATCCGATATCGCGGGAAATTTCGATGATTCCGCAGGGGACGTCAGGGTCGCGGATCATCCCGTAGAGGCCCCGCCCGTCAAAGTTCCGGTCATCGTCGAAAGGCCGCGCGGTGCAAACGGATCTGCCGGCGGGGAAAGTCATGGTCAGGGCCCATCGCGCATTGCTGAACACGCGCTCGCCGTCCGACACCGTCGGACGCTCCATCCCGCAAAGCATGCGATCAGCCGGACAAGGCACGAGGCGCGTTGCAGCGGTGCGCGTCTCGATCCTCACGGCGTTGGGACCAGGTCGTCCATCCGGGTGGATCGTGGCCACGATCCAGTGGTCGTCGAAGCGTTGGGCATTGTAGGTCGAATAACTGGAGCCCGCCTCGTCGAGGGCCGCTCCTGCGATGGCCTCGGCCTCGTTTCGATCGGTGACAGGTCGAATCCGGATGCTCCAATCCCTGAAGCTCGCAGGCATGGCCGCCCAGCCCATCATCCGACACCCGGCTTCCGTATCGCAACGGCTGCCCTCGATGACGAAGCCCATTGGCCATGCGAGGGCCGAGAAGAGCAGGGCCAGGAGCAGCTTTCGCCGCAGAAGGGCGAACCCGGCTCCCACAATGGCGATGAGTGCGAACAGCAGCGCGAGGCCGTGCAGAACGCCCCAGATATCAACTGTCGTTCCCCTCGAGGCCAGATAGCCGACGGAGCTGCCGGATCCCCACAAACTCATCACCGCGACGAGCAATGAGAGGACGATGACAAGCAGGGCCAGGATTCTGCCGAGCCAGACCAGACCGACCTTTACGACGACCGGTACGCGATGCGGCTCAGTGTCTCCGGAATTGGACATATGGGGGAACCAGCGGCGCCAGCCGAAAAATCGAAGTTAGGGCCTGGGCGATCCGCGTCAACGTTGCGATTTCCCGCTTCATCCCGCCTCGGCGGTTCTATCCAGCCCCGGACAATGCTAGAGCCCCGCGCGTCTCCCCGACCCCACGCCAGCATACGGACGCCGCCATGCCCGCCGCTCCTGACTTTCCCCCCGCGCCCGACCGCGTGGCGCCGAAGCGCGCGCTGATCTCCCTGTCCGACAAGACCGGGTTGGAGGACGCGGCCCGCACCCTGCACGGCCTCGGCGTCGAGTTGGTCTCGACCGGCGGCACCCGCGCCGCCATCGCCGGCTTCGGCCATCGCCGGCTTCGGCCTGCCGGTGAAGGACGTGGCCGACCTGACCGGCTTCCCCGAGATGATGGACGGCCGGGTCAAGACCCTGCACCCCGTGGTCCACGGGGGCCTGCTGGGCGTGCGCGACGCCGCCGACCATGCCGAGGCGATGGCGACCCACGGGATCGGGCCGATCGATATCGTCTGGGTCGACCTCTATCCGTTCGAATCCACCGTCGCTTCAGGCGCCGGCTTCGACGCCGTGGTCGAGAATATCGACATCGGCGGCCCGGCCATGATTCGCTCCGGTTCGAAGAACCACGGCTATGTCGCCGTCTGCGTCGATCAGGCCTCGGTCGCAGAGCTTCTGGAGGCGCTCAAGGCCGACGGGGCCACCACCCTGGCCCTGCGCAAACGCCTCGCAGCGCGGGCCTTCGCCCGCACCGCGGCCTATGACGCCGCCGTCTCCGGCTGGTTCGCGGGACAGGTCGGGGACGCTGCCCCGGCGCGCAAATCCATCGCCGGTTCGCTGGCCCAGACGCTCCGCTACGGAGAGAACCCGCACCAGACGGGGGCCTTCTACCGCACCGGCGATGCGCGCCCCGGCGTCGCCCACGCCCGCCAGCTGCAGGGCAAGGAGCTGGGCTACAACAACATCGCCGACGCCGACGCCGCCTATGAGCTGGTCGCGGAGTTCGAGGCCCCGGCCTGCGTCATCGTCAAACACGCCAACCCTTGCGGCGTGGCGGTCGGGACCGATCTGGCGACCGCCTATGCCCGGGCCCTGGAATGCGACGCCGTCTCGGCCTTCGGCGGCGTCATCGCCGTCAACCGGAGCCTGACCGGCGCCGACGCCCGGCTGATCACCGACATCTTCACCGAGGTGGTCATCGCCCCCGGCGCCGACGAGGAAGCCCAGGCCATCTTCGCCGCCAAGAAGAACCTGCGCCTGCTGCTGACCGACGGCCTGCCTGACCCGCTGGCGGCCGGCGAGGTTTATCGCTCGGTGGCCGGCGGCTTCCTGGTCCAGTCGCGCGACCGCTCGCGCATCGCCGCGTCCGAGCTGAAGATCGTCACCCGCCGCCAGCCGACGCCGCAGGAGATCGAGGACATGCTGTTCGCCTTCACCGTGGCCAAACACGTGAAGTCGAACGCCATCGTCTACGCCAGGGACGGCCAGACCGCCGGCATCGGCGCCGGCCAGATGAACCGCCGCGACTCGGCCCGCATCGCCGCCATCCGCGCCCGCGAGGCCGGCGAGGCCAAGGGTCTGGCTCATTCGCTGGCCCAGGGTTCCGCCTGCGCCTCGGAAGCCTTCTTCCCCTTCGCCGACGGCCTGCTGGAAGCGGTCGCGGCGGGGGCGTCGGCGGTGATCCAGCCGGGCGGCTCGATCCGCGACGACGAGGTCATCGCTGCGGCGGACGAGGCGGGGGTGGCGATGGCGTTTACCGGGGTGCGGGTGTTCCGGCACTGAAGGGGTGATTGGTGGTTGATGGTTACCGGACCAGACTCCGTGCACCGATCGCGAACGCCGACGCTCGCGGCAGCTAATCACCAGTCACCAACCACCAATCACCTCGACGCACCGGCCGCTCCGGCTAAGGTCACACCCATGCAAACCCTCTCCCAACGCTGGTCGATGCTCGAACCGGCCGTCACCGTCGTCGGCCCGGACGATGACCGCCCCCGCCCCGCAGTGATCCTGTTCCACGGCTGCGGCGGCCTGCGCGGCCATCTGCCGAAATATGCGGCGGCGGCGAAGGCGGCCGGCTGGCGCGCCTTTATCGTCGATTCCTACGGCCCGCGCGGCTGGAGCCGGGCATTCGCCATGGCCATGGTCTGCACCGGCGTCCTGCTCCACGGTTCGCAGAGGGCGGGCGACATTCTGGCCGCCCTGCTCGGCGTGTCCCAGCGGCGAGACGTGGATGGGTCGAAAATCGTTCTGGCCGGCTGGAGCCACGGTGGATCCGACGCCGGCTCGGTCCCGCTTGACGGGGTGATCGGGACCTGGCTGGCCTATCCCTATGTCGGCATCGGCGCGTTCAACAAGATGCGGCCCTGGAAGCATTGCCCGAAGACGGTCGCGGTGATCTCGCGCACCGACCACCTGACCACCGTGCGCAACGCCCAGCAGGTTCACGACATGGTCCGAAACTGCGGGGCCGATGTGGAAACCTGGATCGCCGACGGCACCCACAGTTTCGATGAGCCGATGACCGCGCCCCCGATGCGCTACCACCCCGAACTGGCGGCAGAGGCCGAGCGACGGTTCGTGGCCCTGCTGAACGACGTCGCGGTGGCCCCAGGGGTCTAGCGAGACTCGATCGTGACTTCAGCGCGAATCGAGTTGGCGATGTAGCAGGCCTCGTGCGCCCGGTGATGCAGGGCATCGATGGCGGCGGCGTCCGGACGGTTGTCGCCCGAAAAGACCACCGCCGGCCGCAAGGCGACGGTGGTGATCGAAGTTTTTCCCCGTTCGTCCCGGCCCAGAACGCCGACCGCCTCGTCGCGGTAGGAGTCGACCGTGAACCCGCCCTTGGCCGCAAAGGCGAGGAAAAACAGCATGTGGCAGCTGCTCAGGGCCGCCACCAGGGCCTCTTCGGGATCGACCGCGGCGGGGTCGGACATAGGCTCCGGCACGCTGGTCGGCGCGGACGAACCGCGCACCACCGCCCCACCGTCGAACCGCCAGTCGTGGGCGCGGGAGTAGCGATTGCTGGTGAAATCCTGTTCGCCGCGGCTCCATTCCACGCTGGCGAGATGTTCGCTCATGACGGTCCTCCATGGGGCGATGACCGAACCGTGTAGCGCGGCGGCGTGGCGAAACCCAGACCACGCCTTGCTCCCGCCCGCGACCCGCCTTATCCCCGGTCTATGCTCGCGCCCCTCATCTGTCCGTCCATCCTCGCCAGCGACTTCGCGATGCTGGGCGAAGAAATTCGCGCGCTGGACAGCGCCGGCGCGGACTGGATCCACGTCGACGTCATGGACGGCCATTTTGTGCCCAACATCACCATTGGCCCCGATGTGGTGAAGGCCCTGCGGCCCCACACGAAACTGCCCTTCGACGTCCATCTGATGGTGGCCCCGGTCGATCCCTGGCTGGAGGCCTATCGCGAGGCGGGCGCCGACATCCTGACCGTCCATCCCGAGAGCGGGCCGCACCTCCACCGCACCCTCGGCCGCATCCGCCAGCTCGGCGCCAAGGCCGGCGTGGTGCTGAACCCCGGCACGCCTCTGGCCGTGCTCGAGGACGTCATCGAACTGGTCGATCTGGTGCTGCTGATGTCGGTCAATCCGGGTTTCGGCGGCCAGTCCTTCATCGGAACGACGCTGCGCAAGATCGAACGGACGCGCGCCATGCTCGATGCCGCGGGGTCGAAGGCGCATCTGCAGGTGGATGGCGGAGTGACCGCCGCCAACGCCGGGGCCTGCGTCGCCGCCGGCGCGGACGCGCTTGTGGCGGGCACCGCCGTGTTCCGGGGCGGCGCTTCCGCCTATGCCGCCAACATCCAGGCGCTGAAATCCGCGTGAATCCGCTCGCCGCCTTTTCCCGCACCGAGGCCGATGCCCCGCCGCCCGGCGAGATCCCCGGCCTGCGCGGCGCGCCCATGCGCACCCCCGTCCGCAGCGCCGGTGCCGCGACAGGTCCCGGCCTGTGGCCAACAGTAATCGGCCGGATGCTGACCCGGCAGCTTTGGATCGAGCTCTACGGCCTGCCCGGCTACAGCCTGACACTGAAGGGCGCCCCGGTTCAGGCCTTCGCGGCCACGCCCCGCGACTTCCGCCCCGCCGATCCTGCCCCCGGCAAGGCGGCTGTTGACGGCCGCTTCATTCTTGCCGGCTCCAGTCTCGAGGCCACGGCACCCGAGGATCCCTGGAACAGGGCCAGCCCCAGCAAAGCCTTCGCCACCGAACTGCACGCCTTCGCCTGGCTGCCATCGCTGATGTTGCAGGGTGAGCGCGGGGCGCGCGAGGCCGTGCGCCTGACCCTGGCCTGGGGCTCTGCCTTCGCGCGCTGGTCGCCGTTCGCCTGGAGCCCGGAGGTTCTGGCGCGCCGGACCCTCAATCTCGCCTGCTCCGCCCGTCGCATGGGTCAGGTCGCGACCGAGGCCGAACGCCTTCGGCTGGCCGACATCCTGGGCCGTCAGGGGCGACAGTTGCTCCGTCCGCCCGGCGGCCTGGCCGGGAGTGCCGAACGACTGACCGCTGCGGCCGTGGCCGGCTGTGTCCTTGCCGGACCTCCCGGCGTATCGCTACGCCGCGCCGCCCTGCGCCG
>VFBG01000013.1:0-29930 GCA_006515835.1 bacterium
CGCAACCTTCTCCTTCATCGGCTTCAAGTTCGGAGAGTCCGAGGCCTGGGGCTTCGGTGCCTTCGCCGCCATCCCGGGCTTCATCGGCCTGGCCTTCATCATTCTGAGCGCCTTCAACAAGAACAAGGGCTGAGTCGGGGCGGGCAGGGGGAACCATCATGACCCAATCCCTGGTCGACCGGCACGACGTCGAGCTCGCCGCCCTTGCGGCGGCGGGCGGACGGCGGGAGTTCGGAGAACTGGTGCGGCGCCACGGCTCGGCGGTGCGCGGCCTGCTGCGGCGAATGGGGGCCCAGGCCTCACTCGCCGACGACATCGCCCAGGACGCCTTCATCCAGGCGTTCGAGCGGTGCGCTGAGTTTCGCGGCGAGGGCACCTTCGCCGCCTGGGTCAAGCGGATCGCGGCGCGGCTGTATATCAAGCGGGTGGCCAAGGAAGCCCGCTACGTCGCCGAGGTCGAGAATGAAGACGCCGCTCCCGCGACCGATCATGCGGGTCTGGTGGATCTCGACGAGGCCCTGAAGGGCCTCAGCGAGCCCGAACGACTGTGTGTCTCCCTTTGTCACGGGGCCGGCATGGCGCATCCAGAGATCGCCACGGCCCTTAATTTGCCACTCGGCACGGTGAAGTCTCATGTCAAACGTGGTCTGGATAAACTCCGTGCGCGGCTCCAGCCGTCCGGACAGCCCCTGGGGAGCGCGCAGCATGTCGGCTGACGAGTTCGATCCTGAGATCGAGCGGCTGTTCGCCCGCTCGCCCCAGATGCCCGACGCCGCCCTGTTCACAGCCCAGGTCGAGCAGCGTCTGCAGAAAGGCTCACGCGTCCGGTACCTGACGCTGGGTCTCGCCGGCCTCGTCGGAGGCGTGGTGGCCATACGTGAGACCATGAGCGTCAACCTCGGCTCCGGAGAGGGCGTCGTGGCCGGCAATGCGCTCGGTCAGGGCATCCGCTCCGCCTCGCTCAATACGCAGGGCGCGGTGCAGATGGGCCTGGACCAGCTGGGTCTGGCCAATCTGGAGCTGGGTTCCATGGGCGGGATGCAGCTGTTCTGGATCGCCGCCGGCGCCCTGATCGCCGTGGCCGCCGCCGGGGTGATGAAGCTGTCGCAGGACCTCTGATCCGACGCCCCGCCGTCCTGAGGGATGACGGAGCGGGCCTCCCCGACTATCTAGAGGTCCAAACAGGAGGCCCTCCCCATGTCCAGTCAGAAGCAGGAAGCGGTAAAACGCATCGCGGCGCCCGACATCCGGGCGCGCAAGGGCGGCGAGCCGATCGTCTGCCTGACCGCCTATGACGCCCCGACAGCGGCCCTTCTGGACGATCACTGCGACCTGCTGCTGGTCGGCGACAGCGTCGGCATGGTGGTCCACGGCATGCCCAATACGGTGGGCGTGACGCTGGAGATGATGATCCTGCACGGCCAGGCCGTCATGCGCGGCTCGCGCCGGGCCATGGTGGTCATCGACATGCCCTTCGGCAGCTACGAGGGTGGCAAGGAGCAGGCCTACGCCAACTGCGCCCGCGTGATGAAGGAGACCGGTGCCCAGGGCGTGAAGGTCGAAAGCGGGCCCACGGTGGCGGAAACCATCGCCTATCTGGTCCAGCGCGGCATTCCGGTCATGGGCCACGTCGGCCTGCGGCCCCAGGCCGTGCTGACCGACGGGGCGTTCAAGGCCAAGGGCAAGACGGACGAGGAGCGGCTGCGAGTCATGAGCGAAGCCGAGGCCACCGCTGACGCGGGGGCCTTTGCGGTGGTCGTCGAGGGCGTGGCCGAGGGGCTGGCGCGTGACATCACCCTGGCCATCGACAAGCCGACAATCGGCATCGGTGCCTCATCTGCCTGCGACGGCCAGATCCTTGTGACGCCCGACATGCTGGGCCTGTTCGACTGGACGCCGAAATTTGTGCGCCGCTACGCTGATATGCGCGGCGACATCGACCGGGCCGTGGCGTCCTACGCCGCCGATGTGAAGGCCCGCCGTTTTCCTGCCGAAGTCGAGACCTACTTCTCGAAAAAGCCCGCCACGCCCTAAGCCGTGCGTTGCGGCGGGGCAGGGGACCCTCTAGGGTCCGGCCGGACTGAATTTCAGCGGCCTTGCAGCCGTTTTCTGGGGGCGACGTATCCGTGGTTGATGTCTTCGAGCAGGTCGAGGAGGAGCTTCGCTCCGACCGCTACAAGCGGCTGGCCCGCACCTGGCTGCCCGTCGCGGGCGGCGTGCTTCTGGTCGCGCTGGTCGCGGCTCTGGCTTTCTGGGGCTGGGACAGCTGGCAGACGTCGAAGGCCGACAAGGCGTCTGTCGCCTATGACCGCGGTCTGGAATCCCTTGAGGCCAACAACCCGATCGGGGCCGACGCTGCCTTCACCCAGGCGGCCAAAGAGGGCAATGGTGCCTACAGGGCCATGGCCCTGAGCCAGCGCGCGGGCATTGCCCTTGCGGCCAATCGCGTTCCCGAGGCCATCGCCCTGCTGGACGAGGCCGCCAAGGCTTCCGGTGACCCGCTGTTGTCTGATCCCGCCGCCTACAAGGCCGCCCTGCTGGCCATGGACAGCGAGACTCTCGAGCAGATCGAGGCCCGCCTCGCGCCGATCGCCAAGGATGGCCGCCCGTTCAGCGCCTTCGCGCTCGAGGCCCTCGCCATGGCCCGCCTGCAGCACGGTCAGGTCGCGCCGGCCCGTGAGGCGCTCGTCCTGCTCAAGAACGGTCTGGACACGCCCGAAATCGTCACCCAGCGAGCCGACCTCGCCATCGCTGCGATAGATGCGGGCGGCGCTGCCGGTCTCGCCGACATTGTACGCGCGCAAGCCGCCATCCCTGTCGCCCCGCCTGCTGCGGCCGCCAGTGCGGCGCCCGCCGCTGCTCCGGCCCGCCCGTGATCACCGCTTTCAGGACGTACCCCATGAATCGCGCTCTTAAAGTCGCCCTGTTGAGCGGTCTCGCCGTCACCCTCGCTTCGTGCAGCACGGTGCAGGGCATGCTCCCGTTTGGCCTCGGCCGGGACAACACGCCCCAGGCCACCGCCACCGAGGGCCAGCGCATTTCGGTGCTTGAGTTCGAACAGGCGCTGGTCCCGTCGGCCGCCCTGTCGGGCCGTGACTTCTTTATCCCGGGTCCCCAGGCGGCAATCGCCTGGACCCAGCCGGGCGGAAACGCCGAGAATGCGGTCGAACATGTGATCGCAGGCGCTGAATTCACCGTCGCCTGGCGTCGCGGCATCGGTGCCGGCTCGTCTCTCACGCGTCAGGTCATGGCCCCGGTCGTGGCCGAGAACGGGCGCACAGGCCTGGCGGGTGAACATCAAGCCGGCCGAAGATTCGCGCCGCACCGGTTTCCTCGGCATGGGCGGCCGTTCGGATGGCGGCGGATTCGGCGGCGGCGTCGCGGTCGGCGGCGGCAAGGTGTTCGTGGCCTCGGGCTACCGCACCGTCACCGCCATCGACCAGGCATCCGGCGCGGTCATCTGGACCACCCCGGTCGACGTGCCGATCCATGGTGCCCCGACCGTCTCGGGCGGCCGGGTCTTCGTCGTCGACGTCGAGAACCAGATCCAGGCCTTCGACACCACGACCGGCGCCCAGGACTGGTCCTATCGCGGCATTCCGGAACCGGCCCGCCTGCTGCGCGCCTCCAGCCCTGCGGTGATCGGCGATACGGTGATCGCACCCTTCTCGTCGGGCGAAGTCATGGCCCTGCGTGCCTCGACCGGCCAGTCGCTGTGGCAACAGGTGCTGTCGCGTACCAGCCGAACCAGCGCCCTGTCCGAAATCCGCGACATCGCCGGCCGTCCGGTGATCAGCCGCGGCGTGGTCTATGCCGTCAGCCATTCGGGCGTCCTGTCCGCCATGGACATCCGCTCGGGCCAGCCGAAATGGGCGCCCCTGCCGATCGCCGGCGTCAATGCGCCCCTGCCGGTCGGCGACGTGGTCTATGTCGTGTCCAAGGAAGGCGAGCTGACCGTCATCAACCGCGACAGCGGCCAGATCTACTGGACCCGCAATCTGAACGAAGGCCGCGTGCGTCAGGAGGGCGGCATGTTCGGCTTCTTCGACCGTACCGTTCGGCCGGTGTGGTCGGGCCCGCTGATGGCCTCCAACCGGCTGGTGCTGACCAATTCGGATGGCGAGCTGGTCGCTTTCGATCCCAAGACCGGCGCACAGACCGCCTCGATCCGCATGGGCGGGCCGGTCTATATCGCCCCCGCCGCCTACAACGGCGCCCTCTATGTTCTCACCGACAAGGGCGATCTCGTCAGCATTCGCTGACCTTTAGCCCCCGAACTGCGTTAGAAGGCCGACATGGCTCTCAAAGTCGCCATCGTCGGCCGCCCCAATGTGGGCAAGTCGACACTATTCAATCGCCTCGTCGGCAAGCGCCTTGCGCTGGTCGATGACCGGCCGGGCGTGACCCGCGACCGCCGGTACGCTGATGGCAACATCGGCGACATGGACCTGACCCTGATCGACACCGCCGGCTATGAGGACGTCACCGACGGCAGCCTCGAATCCCGGATGCGCGAGCAGACCGAGGCGGCGCTGGAAGATGGCGACCTGATCCTGTTCATGATGGACGCCCGCGAGGGTGTGACCTCGCTGGACAAGATTTTCGCCGAACGCCTGCGCAAGCAGCACAAGCCCGTCATCCTGCTGGCCAACAAGTCTGAGAGCCGCGAGAGCGGCGGCGGCATCGGCGAGGCCTATTCGCTGGGCTTCGGTGAGCCGGTCGCCATCTCGGCCGAGCACGGCGAGGGCATGGCCGACCTGTACGCTGCCGTGGTCGCCGCCAGCGCCGACATCTTCGTCGAAGAAGTCGATGAGCCCGACAAGCCGATCCGCATCGCCATCATCGGCCGTCCCAACGCCGGCAAGTCCACGCTGATCAATCGTCTGATCGGCGAAGACCGCATGCTGACCGGCCCCGAGGCCGGCATCACCCGCGACTCCATCTCGGTCGACTGGGAATACGAGGGCCAGAACATCCGCCTGGTCGACACGGCCGGCATGCGCCGCAAGGCCCGGGTGCAGGAGAAGCTGGAGAAGCTGTCGGTCGCCGACACCATCCGCGCCATCACCTTCGCCGAGGTGGTGGTCCTGGTCATGGACAAGGACGACGCCTTCGACACCCAGGACCTGCAGCTGGCCGATCTGGTCGAGCGCGAGGGCCGGGCGCTGGTCTATGTCGCCGCCAAATGGGACCTCGAGGAAAGCCCGCAGGCCCGACTGGCCAAGCTGACCCAGATGGCGGACGACAAGCTGCCTCAGCTGAAGGGTTCGCAGTTCGTCGCCCTGTCGTCGCATAGCGGCCGCGGCGTTGAGCGGCTGATGCCGGCCGTGCTTCAGGCCCACGCGACCTGGTCAGTCAAGGTCAAGACCAAGGACCTGAACACCTGGCTGTCCATGGCCACCCAGAGGCATCCGCCCCCCGCCGTCGACGGCAAGCGGATCAAGCCCAAATACATGGCCCAGACCAAGGCCCGGCCGCCGACCTTCGTGCTGATGGCCAGCCGCGCCGAGTCCATGCCGGAGCAGTACAAGCGCTATCTGGTCAACAATCTGCGTGAGTCCTTCGACCTGCCGGGCACGCCGATCCGTCTGCTGGTCAAGTCGGGCAGTGAGAACCCCTATGCGCCGGGCGGCTCCAAGTCTGGTCCGGAGCGCTACAAGGGCGACGCCAAGACAGCACCGCGCCGGGTGATCAAGAAGGCCGAGCGCGAGGAAATGCTGTCCAACCTGCCCGGAAAGGCTCTGGAGCAGAAGAAGGCCGGCAAGACCAAGCTCAAGCCGCTGGCGGGCCTGAAGGCCAGCGCCAACAAGAAGGCCGGCTCTTCGGTCGCCGTCCAGAAGGGCGCGCGGGGCGGGGCGCGTCAGGTGTCGCGGTCAGGGCGGGTGCGGACCGGGCAGAAGCACCTGCCGAAGAAATAGGGTCGCCGCCGCGATCAGCGGAACCGGGCGGCCAAAAGCGGGATGACGCCGAACGCGACCTGGGCGAGGAGGCCTATGCCGCCTGACAGCGTGCTGAAGGCGGCGAACTGCTGCGACAGGGGACGGGCGAACAGCGCGACCCCCAGCGCCGTCTCGACGGTCATCAGCAGGGTGAAGGCGGTGAGACCCATGACCAGCCGCGGCAGGGCGTGCGGCGGCACGGAGAACCGTCGTGCCGACCAGCGCGCGGCCAGCCAGGCGGTCAGAAGGACGATCGGCGTCTCGATGAGGACCGCAACCACGTCACCCGTCATCGGGGCGACGACAAGTGTCCGGGCTATGCCCAGCGCGAAGGCAAGGCTGAAGACGATCGCGAAATAGGTCGGTGCTGCGGCGAGCGTCCGACCCATCGTCAGATCAGCGCCGCCACGCCCGGCCCGTGGCTCCAGTCCTTGAAGCTGACCTCCAGCGGCGGCTCCAGATCGCCCCGCGCCAGTTCCACGATCAGAGGACCGATGGCCGAGGGGTGAACGACGTCCTGCGGGTCCTCGCCCGGATAGGCCTGGGCGCGCATCGCTGTGCGCATCCGGCCCGGATCGACGATCGAGACGCGGATCGGCATGGATTCGATCTCGTCCGCCCAGCATTTCAGCAGAGCTTCGGCCCCGGCCTTGGTTGCAGCGTACATGCCCCAGAAAGCCCTCGGCGCGGCTGCGACGCTAGTGGTCAAGTGGACAACCCGTCCGGCGTCCGAGGTCTTCAGCAGCGGCTCCAGCGAGCGGATCAGGCGGTAGACGGCGGTGAAGTTGGTCTTCTCGACCTTGGCCCAGATGCGGGGATCGCCGTGGCTGACCGGGGTCAGGCCCGAGGCCCCCATGGTCGCCGCTGCCTGCACCCAGACGTCGAGCCGCCCGAAGCGCTCGAAGATGGCCCCGCCCAGACGGTCAATGGCGCCGCCATCCACCAGGTCGAACGGGATCAGGGTCGCGTGTTTGCCGGTGGCGGCATAGATGGCGTCGTCCAGCTCTTCCAGACCGCCAACCGTCCGCGCTGTGGCGATCACATGCGCGCCGGCCTTGGCCAGGGCGAGGGCGCTCTCATAGCCGATGCCACGCGAGGCCCCGACGACGAGGGCGATACGGTCCTTGAGGGGGAGGTCGGTCATGGCGGGCCTGATAGCGCGCCCGTCGGTCCGGAGGAAGCTAGAACCCCGCCGCAGGTTGCCACAGACTGAAGCTGCCGCCTTGATCGTCGCTGACCACAACCGACCGGCCTGTGGCGCTGTCCGAGGGAATAGCCGCCTTGCCGCCCAGTTCGATCACCCGCTCGCACAGGGTGTCGACGTCCTCGACCCGGAAATACAGATGCGGCAGCTGGCTGGCTCGCTCTGACTTGGTGAAGCCGAAGGGCGGATCGCTGTCGGCGACATGGGCGTAGGTCGGGCCTGACGAGGCTTCGTCAAAGGTCCAGCCGAACAGGGGCCCGAAGAAGGCGCGCGCCTTGTCGATGTCAGGCGTGTCGACGGTGAAATAGCCGAGCTGGACCATACGGGCTTCCTGGCACGCGAAGATCTGAGCCCGGACGCTTTGCGCGTCCGGTCCGATTTCGCTCTTAAGCGCTCACCAACAGCGAAAGTTGCCGCGCGGCGACTTCGCGTCCACCCTCCTCGATCTCGCGGTCGAGCAGGCGGGTGGGATATTCGCCGGTGAAATAGTGGTCGGTGAATTGCGGATTGTGCGGATCGCGCGGGCCGGCCTCCATGGCGTCATACAGACCCTCGACCGACAGGAAGCCGAGGGAGTCGACCTCGAGGTGGGCCCGCATCTCTTCCAGCGTCTTGTTGGCGGCGATCAACTGGTCCCGCTCGGGCATGTCGATGCCGTAGAAGTCCGGCCACAGGATCGGCGGCGAGGCCGAGCGCAGGTGCACTTCGGTCGCGCCTGCGGCCCGGACCGCGCGCACCAGTTTCACAGAGGTCGTGCCGCGTACGATGGAGTCGTCGATCAGCACCACCCGCTTGCCTTCCAGCACTGAGCGGTTGGGGCTGTGCTTCATCCGTACGCCCTTCTGACGGGCGCCCTGGCTGGGCTGGATGAAGGTGCGGCCCAGATAGTGGCTGCGGATGATCCCCATCTCATAGGGAATGCCGCTCTCCTGGGCATAGCCGAGCGCGGCGGGCACGCCGGAGTCCGGTACGGGCACGATGACATCGGCTTCAACGGCGTGTTCGCGAGCCAGCTTCATGCCCATCCGCTTGCGAACGCCATAGACCGAGCGGCCGTTCACGACGCTGTCGGGGCGGGCGAAATAGACATATTCGAACAGGCAAGGCCGGGCCCCGCGGGTCGGGAAGGGCTTGAGCGACTTCAGGCCCTCGTGGTCGATGACAATGACCTCGCCGTGCTCGACGTCGCGCTCGAAGGTCGCGCCGATGGTATCGAGCGCGCAGGTCTCGGACGCCAGCACCCAGGCGTCGCCCAGCCTGCCCAGAACGAGCGGACGAATGCCCAGCGGATCCCGCGCGCCGATCAGCTTGGAGCGGGTGGCGCAGACCATCGATGAAGCGATCGACGATCTTGGCCTTACGGCTGCGGGCGATCAGGTGGAGGATGACCTCGGAGTCCGAGGTCGACTGGAAGATGGCACCCTCGCCGACCAGCTGGTTCCGCAAATAGAGGTGGTTGGTCAGATTGCCGTTGTGGGCGATGGCGATGCCGCCCTGGTCGAGATCGGCGAACATCGGCTGGATGTTGCGCAGGAAACTGCCGCCGGCGGTGGAATATCGTGTGTGGCCGACAGCCGCCGAGCCGGGCAGGCGTTCGGGCAGGTCCGTGCCGCCGAAGGCCTCACCGACCAGCCCCATGTGGCGCTCGGTGTGGAAGCGGGTGTCGTTGACGCTGGCGATGCCGCAGGCTTCCTGCCCGCGATGCTGCAGGGCGTGCAGGCCAAGGGCGACGATGGCCGAGGCCGCGTTCTTGTCCGCACCCCAGACTCCGCAGACGCCGCACTCCAGCCGTGGCCGGTCGTCGTCGGCGTCTCGGTGATGCGCCCGGTGGACAACCGGGTCAGCGATGGAATGCTCGGGACTGCTCATCGTGGGGCTCCGATGATGCGGGGAACGCTAGTCGGCGGCGGACGCGGGCGGAGTATTGTTTGTTTGGGGCGAGGGCAAGGCTTCATCACCGGAAAATCCCTCGTTCACGGACGAAGTCACGACCGGCGTCAGTGCGTCAGCGCCGCGGCCGATGCCCGGCAGGACGATCTGGATCATCCGGGCGGCACCTGCCGTCACAGGTCTGAGGGCCGCCTCGCTGAGCCAGCGCGGGGTGCGTTCGCCCGGCATGGCGGCCACGACAACCAGATGAATGGCACCCAGCAACACCAGCGACCGCGCCGCGCCGACAAAAACGCCGAGGAAGCGGTCGATCCCGCCTAGCTGCGGATGGGCCTGGGCCCGCTTCGAAAGCACCGAACCGAAGATGCGGATGCCGAAATAAATCAGCAGGAACGACGCGACGGCCGCGGAAATGGTGCCCGCCCAGTCCGGATTGACCAGCGCCCGCCCGAGCGGCGCGGTCAGCGGCAGGGCCACCAGGGCGATGAAGGCCGCCAGCACGAAGCTGAGCAGGGTGATGATCTCGCGCGTGCCCCCGCGCACCCAGCCGGCCGCGGCCGAGGCGAGGATGACCAGAATGGCGATAACGTCGAAACCGGTCATGCGCGCCCGAACTGAGATCAGTCCGGTCTCAATAGCGGTTTTGCGAGATTCGTTCGACTGCTTCCGCCAGCCGCGTCACCGATGTGACCCCGACGCCCTTGTGCTTGACTGTCAGGGGCGGCGTCAGGGCGCGGTCGAAGCCCAGTTTCTGCGCCTCCCGCAGGCGCGCCTCGGCCCGGCCGACGGCACGGATCTCGCCCGAGAGACTGATTTCGCCGAACACCACGCAGCCCTGCGGCAGGGGCGTGTCGGTTGCCGAGCTGATCAGCGCCGCCGCCATAGACGTCCTGATCGCCGAAGCCGAAGCCGCAGCGCGCCTCCAGCACCGCCAGCACCATGGCCAGCCGGCCTGTATCCCAGCCCACGACAGCCCGGCGCGGCGTGCCATAGGCGGATTTCGACACCAGGGCCTGCATTTCGACGAGGACCGGACGCGAGCCCTCGATGCCGGCGAACACCGCCGCGCCGGGCGCCCGGTCCTTGCTCTCGCCGAGGAACAGGGCGGAGGGATTGGCCACCTCGCGCAGGCCGGCGTCGCCCATTTCGAACACGCCGATCTCGTCCGTGGCGCCGAAGCGGTTCTTGCCCGCGCGCAGGATGCGGAAGGGATAGCCGCGCTCGCCCTCGAAGCTGAGGACGGCGTCGACCATATGCTCGACCACCCGCGGGCCAGCGACCTGGCCGTCCTTCGTGACGTGGCCGACGAGGATCACAGCGACGCCCTGCGACTTGGCCAGTCGGACCATCTCTCCGGCGCAGGCGCGAACCTGGGTGACCGATCCGGGCCCCGCCTCATGCGCGTCGGACCACAGGGTCTGGATCGAATCGACGATGACGATGTCGAACTTCTCGCGCTTCAGCGTGGCGAGGATTTCGCGCAGGGCAGTGGCCGAGGCCAGTTCGACCGGCGCCTTCTCCAGCCCCATCCGCTTGGCGCGTGCCCGGATCTGTTCGACCGCCTCCTCGCCCGAGATATAGGCCACGCGTCGCCCGGACAGGGCCGCGCGACCGGCGACGTCGAGCAGCAGGGTAGACTTGCCGACGCCGGGGTCGCCGCCACGACGCCGCCGCCGCAGACGCGGTCGAACTCGGCCACGCCGGTGACGATGCGTGGCGGCTCGGGCGTGTCGGACTGCAGGGTCTCGAACTGCAGACCCCGACCGCGCGCCGCGGCGCCCGTCGCGGGCTTCATCGCGCCGGGCGGAGCCGAGCGGCTCTCCTCGACGATGGAGTTCCACTGGTTGCAGGCCCCGCACTGGCCCGACCATTTGCCATGGACGGCCCCGCAGGCCTGGCAGACATAGATTGCGCCGTCACGAGCCATGGGACCGCTCTACAGGAGTCGGTCGCGCCCGGGCAGGGGGCGATCGCGGGCCTGCGTCCGAAACTGACGTAGAGCATTCTCCAGCCCGCCCTTTGCGCAACCGGCGGCGCGGTCCATATCTCCGCCCATGGCGATGCGAGGCGAACGGGCGGGACGGCGAGGGGATTCGGTCGCAAAGGCGGCTCAGGCGGGAGCGCCCGCGCCGGTCACGGATGGGCCTCCGGCGTGGCGGGCGCTGGGTGACCTGATCCGGCTGGTCGGGCGGTCAAACGCGCCACAGCTGCGGCTGCGTCTGATTGCGGCCATCGGCATGACGCTCGGCGGCAAGGGACTGGGCGTGCTCGCGCCCCTGGTGCTCGGTGCGGCGGTCAATCATCTGGCGGCGGGGCAGGGTGCGGCGGTGGCCGTCGGCATGGGCTTTGCCGGTTTCGCCGTCGGCTGGGCGTTCGTCCGGCTGCTGTCCGCAATTGCGCCCAATGCTTCCGACGTGGTCTTCGCCCCGGTCCGATCGGCTGCCCAGCGTCGCGCCGCGACCGAGACCTTTGGCCATGCGCTCAGCCTGTCGCTGGATTTCCACCAGACCAAGCGGTCCGGCTCGCTGTCGCGGACCATGGACCGGGGGTCGCGGGCGGTCGACTTCCTCCTGCGCATCCTCGCCTTCAACCTGATCCCGACCGGGGTCGAGCTTGTGCTGGCCGCCGGGGTACTGGGCGGGCGCTACGACTGGCGGTTCGGGGCAGTGGCGGTCGGCGTGGTCGCGATCTACGCCGTCTCGACCTTCGCCATGGCCAACTGGCGGCTGGAGCACCGGCGCGAGATGAACGCCGCCGACACCGAGGCCGCGGGCGTCTCGGTCGACGCCCTGCTGAACTACGAGACCGTCAAATCCTTCGGGGCCGAGGCCCGGGCCGCCGGGGCCTATGACCGGGCGCTGGGCGACTACACGCGGGCCGCTCTGAAGGCCAACAGCTCGCTGGCCATGCTGAACATCATCCAGGCGGTGATCATGAACATCGGTCTGGCCGTCATGGCGGTCATGGCCGGGTTCGAGGCGGCAGCGGGCCGGATGGGGCCGGGCGATGTCATGGCGGCGGTGCTGATCATGATCTCCCTCTATGCCCCGCTGAACATCCTCGGCTTCGCCTATCGAGAAATTCGCCAGTCCTTCATCGACATGGAGGAAATGCTGAAAGTGACGCGACAGGCGCCGCAGGTCGCCGATGCGCCGGATGCCGTACCCTTGCCGCGGCCGGCAGATGCGCGCGGCGCGGCGCTGGCGTTTGAGCACGTCGGCTTCCGCCATGACTCCCGCGCCAACGGTCTGGAGGATGTCAGCTTCATCGCGCCGCCGGGTACGACCACGGCCCTGGTGGGACCGTCGGGCTCCGGCAAGTCGACCATCGTCAAACTGGCCTTGCGCCTGCTCGATCCGCAGGAAGGCCGGGTGCTGATCGACGGCCTTGACGCGAGGCAGGTGACGCAGGCCTCCTTGCGCACCGCGGTCGCCCTGGTGCCGCAGGACGTGGCCCTGTTCAACGACAGCATCCGCGCGAATATCGGCTTCGCGCGACCCGACGCCGACGAGGCCGCCATCTGGGCGGCGGCGGAGGCGGCCGAGCTGGCCAATTTCATCCGGGAACTGCCCGAGGGGATGGAGACCCGGGTCGGCGAGCGCGGCCTGAAGCTGTCAGGTGGGGAGCGGCAGCGCGTCGGCATCGCCCGCGCCCTGCTGGCGGACCCCTGCATCCTGATCCTCGACGAAGCCACCAGCGCACTGGACAGCCGCACGGAGGCCGCCATCCAGAAGACCCTGCGCAAGGCGCGGACCGGCCGGACCACGCTTGTGGTGGCCCACCGTCTGTCGACCATCGCCGATGCGGATCAGATCCTGGTGCTCAAGGCCGGCCGGATCGTCGAGCGCGGTGCCCACCATGAACTGGTGGCGCATCTGGGCGGAGAGTATGCGGCCCTGTGGCGCAAACAGACGCGCGGTGCCCGCACGGACCGTCAGCCGGGCTGAGCCAGCTTGCGCTGGATGACCTCGCTGAGGCTTTCGAGGATATGTGCGCGTTCCCGGGCGGCTTCCAGAGGCAGGGTCTGCAACAGTCGTAGCGACCGGGCATGAACCGTGACGATGCGCCAGTCGAAGGGCTGTTCAGGGTCGATCGCGCCGATCAGGTCGCAGAGCCCCGCGGCCGCGCGACACAGGTCGAACAGTTCGAACGGGCCGGCGGCGTCGATTACGCTCGTGGCCGCGCGATAGGCATGGTCCAGGCTCGCAGGCGCTTCTTCGCGGGTTGCGGGAGCCGGCACCGCCTCCAGGGCGCTGATGCCGGCGTCAATGACCGTCATCGCCTGTCCGCGCATCGCCTCGATATTGTCTCGGGCCTGGGCCAGAGCGATGCCGACGCTGATCCCGCCGGGCGAGTTGATGAGGGTTGCAAGCCGGTTCCTGCGGCGCGGATGGGTGATTATGATCACGCCGTCTCTCCGACGGGCGTACAAACATCCTGCTGGCTCTCAAGCGCCTTCTTGCGAATCAGGTCAGCGCGCCGTTCTTCCTGCGGTTTGGCTGTGGTGCGGAAGCGCCGGTCCGGTCCGAAATAGTCGCCGATCTCGAGGAACGGGCGTTCGTCCCGCGCGACCCAGACGATCCGTTCCAGCAAGGTGCCCGTGCTGAATGGCTTGGTGACTATGAAGCTGGCACCACAGTCCCGGCCCTCGACCACCTGCGATCGCCGGATATGGGCGGCGGTCATTATGACGGGAGCGAAAGCGTTGGGCTCCAGGCCTGATCGGCGCAGCCAGCGGATCAGTTCGAAGCCATTGGTCCCCGGCATGTCGCAGTCGACCACGAGAAGGTCGATCGTGAATTCCTTCAGGATATCCATGGCCGAAGCGGCGTCCCGACACGCATGACGAGGATGGATACCAAAACCCATCAGAGCCTGACGGGTCAGTTCCAGGGCGAAGGGCGAATCGTCCACCACCAAGGTCACTGCCTTGGACAGGTTGACCACCGCACTTTTGCGCAAGGCCTCGGCAAGGCCCTTCATGGTTGGGTCGATCGCATACAGAAAGCCCGACAAGGTTGCATTAACGATGACGTTCGCAGGCTTCCGTAGCGAAAAAGTTAATGCGCGAACAAAGCCGCATGTGCACGCCTAAGCCGTGCGGCCGATGGCGTAGAAGCGGTCGGCCCGGGCCTTGCGCAGTTGTTCGGGGCGGAGACCCGCCAGGGCCGCGAGTTCCTCGGCCAGCACATTGCCCACCGTGGCGATGGCCGCCTGACGATCCGCATGGGCGCCACCAACGGGCTCCGGAATGATCCGGTCGACGATCTTGAGATCGACCAGATCGGGTGCGGTGATCTTCATGGCCATGGCCGCGTCCCGGGCGCGCGCGCCGTCGCGCCACAGGATGCCGGCCGCGCCTTCGGGCGAGATGACCGAATAGATCGAATGCTCCAGCATCAGCACCCGGCCCGCCGCGGCGATGGCGATAGCGCCGCCGGAGCCGCCTTCGCCGGTGATGGTGGCGATGGAGGGGACGCCAAGGGTCAGGCAGCGTTCGGTAGAACGCGCGATGGCCTCGGCCTGGCCGCGCTCTTCGGCACCGAGGCCCGGATAGGCACCGGCGGTGTCGACGAAGGTCAGGACCGGCAGGCCATAGCGTTCGGCAAGGTCCATCAGGCGGACGGCCTTGCGGTAGCCCTCGGGCCGGGCCATGCCGAAATTGTGGACGACACGGGTCTGGGTGTCGTGGCCCTTCTCGTGGCCCATGAGCACCACGGGCGCGCCGCGAAAGCGGGCGAGCCCCCCGATGATGGCCTGGTCGTCGCCAAACTGACGATCGCCCTTGAGCTCGACGAAGTCCGTGAACAATCCTTCGACGTAGTCCACGAAATGCGGCCGCTGCGGGTGACGCGCGACCTGCGTCTTCATCCACGGGTCAAGGCTGGCGTAGGTCTTCTTCCTGAGCTGTTCGGCCTTCTTGCGCAGCTGCTCGACCTCGGCGTCGAACGAGCCGGAGGTCGCGGAGAGCAGGTTCAGCTCCTCGATCTTCGCTTCCAGATCGGCGATCGGCTTTTCAAACTCGAGGTAGTGCACGGCCATAAGGCGTCCGGAACAGGCGCGCCGTGTGGCGCATCGGAAGGCGGCGGAACCTAGTCAGGTCAACGCCGGGGAGCAAGCACGGGTTCAAAAGGCCTTGGGCAGGCCGGCTTGTTTGAGAACCTCATTGGCGGTGTGGCGGCTCTTGGAGCGAGGGACGATAACAGCGTGTACCTTGTCTGGATGCCGCCACTTCTCGTGACTGCCCTTGGCATTGGCAATGCGTCGCCAACCGGCGGCGAAAAGGAGAGCGGTCAATTCGGGATAGAAGTCTTTGGGCATGGCGAGCTCGCTCAGAATCGATATGCGAGCGTCGCGTCAGGGTCGAATCTCAACAATGCACCGGTCGTAGTAAGGAGCTCCGTTGCGACAGGCGACCTCAAGCGGCCAATACCTCGAAGCCGCCCACGGCCTCGAACTTGATCGGAACGGAACCTTGAATTCCCAAGTTCTCCCCCAACAAAATCGGGGCGAAATGTCGAGCAAGCGACTCGAACTCGGCCAAGGTCGCGGTCTCGATGACCAGACCCGGAATATCGGACTGGCTGCACCAGACTTCGGCCTCGGGGTCCCAGGTCGCCTTGACGTAGAATGACTGGCTCATGGTCGGGAATATGCGCCGTCACTCATCCCGCGCCAAGGGGTGCTTGTCACGCACCACCTGGGCCAGACGGTCGGTGGCGACGTGGGTGTAGATCTGGGTCGTGGCGATGTCGGCGTGGCCCAGCAGGGTCTGGACCACCCGAAGATCGGCACCGCCTTCCAGCAGGTGGGTGGCGAAGGCGTGGCGCAGCACGTGGGGGCTGACCCGGGCCGGGTCGATGCCAGCGTCGACGGCGGCCTGGTCCAGAAGTTGGGCGAAGCGGCGCGGGGTCAGATGGCCCTTGGCCGAGGCTGACGGGAACAGCCAGGGGCTGTCGGGGGCCTTGTCCGGCCGGGCGGCGTCACGGGCGATCAGCCAGGTCTGGACCGCCTCGCGCGCCGAGGCGTTCAGAGGGGCCAGTCGTTCCTTGCCGCCCTTGCCGCGCACGATCAGGAAGGCGGGGTCGCGCCGCACGGCCTCGACTTTCAGCCCCAGCAGTTCGGACACCCGCAGGCCCGAGGCGTAGGCGAGCTCCACCAGGGCCACCATCCGCAGGCCGGCGGCTCCGTCATGGGTCGCGGCCGCGGCCAGCAACCGTTCCACCTCGTCGCCGCTGAGCGTCCTTGGCAGACTGCGGCCCTGTTTCGGGGCGTCCAGCCGCCGGGAGGGATCGTCGGCTCGCCAGCCCTCGCCGAGCGCGAAACGATAGAACTGTCGTACCGCCGAGCGGCGCCGTGCCTGGGTCGCGGGCGACAAGCCGCGACGGCTCAGCTCGGCGTACCAGGCCTCGACCCCGGCTTCATCGCCTCGCATGAGGCCGCCGGCGATTCCGGCTTCGGCGTCCGCCAGATCGCGGCCGTAGGCGGACAGGGTGTGGGGCGAGGCGTCGCGTTCGACCGCCATCATTTCCAGAAAGGCCTCGACCTGGGGCGTACTCATGCGTCTGAGCGCTTTGCGAAGGCGGCGCTTGGTGTAGAGGGTGGTCGGGTCATGCCGTGCCTGCCGCCGCCCGCTCCGTCGCCGTCCAGCCGCCTCCCGCGAGGCCGGTCATGAGCCCCGTGGCGATCGATGACGAACCGATTCCCGTTCATGAGCGCACCATAGCGCTGGTCGGGCTGATGGGCGTGGGCAAATCGACGGTGGGGCGCCGGCTGGCGAAGCGCCTGGCCCTGCCTTTCGCTGACGGCGACATCGAGATCGAATCAGCAGCGGCGATGACGGTGTCCGAGATTTTCGCGCAACTCGGCGAGGCGGAATTCCGGGCGGGCGAAGCGAGGGTGTTGAAACGACTTCTCCACGCCCCCCGGATGGTGCTGGCGACCGGGGGCGGTGCGGTGCTCAATCCCGAGACCCGGGCCGAGTTGAAGACACGCGCCGTTACGGTCTGGATGCGGGCGGACCTTGAGACGGTTGCCAGTCGGGTCCAGCGACGCGACACCCGACCGCTTCTGCGTGGCCGTGACCCCCTGGAGGCGCTGAAGGCCATGGCCGAGGTTCGTTATCCCTTCTACGCCTGCGCCGACGTAGTCGTGGACGTGGCCAGTGGTGCCCATGGCGAGGCGGTCGAGGGCATCGTCCGCGCGCTGTAAGCCTATTGGGCCGAGGTGCCGGCATGAGCACGGTCATTCCCGTCTCCGGCGACGGCTTTCAGCCCTATGGCGTCGTCATCGGGCGCGGGCTGCTGCCCGATCTGGGAAGGCGCATCGCCTCGCTGGCCAAGCATCGGACGGTCATCGTCACGGATGAGACTGTCGCCGCCCTGCACGGACCCGCCGTGCTGGCGGCCCTGGAGGCCGCCGGGGTCCGCGCCCGACTTCTGGCCGTTCCGCCCGGCGAGGCCTCGAAATCCTTCACGGAGCTTGAGCGGGTGATCGACCGGCTGCTGGCCTTCGGTCTGGACCGGCGTGATCTGATCGTGGCCCTCGGCGGCGGCGTCGTTGGCGACCTGGCGGGTCTGGCGGCGGCGCTGTTCATGCGCGGCATCGATTTCGTGCAGGTTCCGACCACCCTGCTGGCCCAGGTCGATTCCTCGGTCGGGGGCAAGACGGCGATCGATACGCCGCGCGGCAAGAACCTGGTCGGGGCCTTCCACCAGCCGCGTCTGGTTGTGGCTGACATCGATCTGCTCGGAACCCTGCCGCCGCGCCAGCTGCGATCCGGCTGGGCCGAGGTGCTGAAGCACGGTCTGATCTGCGACGCGGCCTTTTTCGACTGGCTGGCGGACGAGGGGGCCGTCGGCGCGGACGGCGACCCCGCCGCTCTCACGCGCGCCGTGGTCAGGTCGGTCGAGATCAAGAGCGCCATCGTGGGCGAGGACGAGAAGGAGGCCGGGCGGCGCGCCCTGCTTAACCTCGGCCACACCTTCGGCCACGCCCTCGAGGCCGAGCTGGGCTTTGATGAGACCAAGATCACACACGGCGAGGCGGTGGCGCTCGGATGCGCCATGGCCTTCCGTTTCTCCGTGGCTGCCGGGCTCTGCGATGGCGGCGTGGCGGACCGGGTGGCGCAGGTGATCGCCGCCGCTGGCCTGCCCGCGCGGCTGGCGGACGTCGGTGTATTCTCCGCCGATGCGCTGGTCGATCGCATGGCGGGCGACAAGAAGGCCGAGGGCGGCCGACTGACCCTGATCCTCGTTCGGGCGGTCGGCGACGCCTTCGTTGACAAGGCCGTCGACCGCGTCGTCCTTGCGGACTTCCTGAAGACCGAAGGCGCGTCATGAGCCTGCGTCTGGACACAGTCTCGCTCGAGAACCGCTTCGTCCGGCTGGAGCCCCTGACGGCCGCGCTGGAAGACGAGATGCGCGCCGCACTGGATTGCGATGCGGCATCCTGGGACGTCATGGTTGCCGCCGCCTACGGGCCGCATTTCGACGGCTGGTGGCGCTCGGCGATGCAAGCGATGGAGCAGGGGACGCGCGTCGCATGGGCGGTGCGCCGACCGGGCGACGGCGCGGTCGTCGGCACGACCAGTCTGTATGAGATCAAACCCGACTATCGTCGCTGCGAGATCGGCTCGACCTTCTACAGGCCTGAGGCGAGGGGCGGGCCGGTCAATCCGTCCTGCAAGCGGCTGCTGCTGGGCCATGCGTTCGACGGCGGTGCGGTGCGGGTCGAGATTCTCACAGACGCCATCAACCCGGGCAGCCAGGCCGCGATCAGAAAGCTCGGCGCCCGCGATGAGGGCGTGCTTCGCAAGCACAAGATCACCTTCAAGGGCCGGATCCGGGATACAGCCCAGTTCGCGGTCCTCGACGATGACTGGCCTGAGGTCCGGGCTCGACTGGATGCGCGGCTGGCGGCGTTCGGCTAGTCGACTGCCCGGCAATCGGTGGGCGGGCGGCCATCGGACGTCCATGTCGCCATCACGCCCTTGCCGCGAAGCTCGTAGCCAGAGGCCCTGTACCAGATGCCGTCGGCGGCGCGCTCCTGGTAGAGGTCCACGGCCTCACCGCTGGAGTTGCGAACGGTCGCCATCTGGCGCGGATTGTCGAAATCGACCGACAGGCGCTCGCTGTTGTTGCACAGATAAACGGTGCGGATGACGCGGTTCAGGGCGCGGTCCTGGGCTTCAGCCCCCGTGCGGCGACGGGCGGTCTGCGCCTCCTGGGCCCTTTCGCGCACTGAATCGCCGTCAGTCGGTGCCGCTTGCGGCTTCTGCCCGCAGGCGGAGGTGGCAAGGCAGGACAGGGCGACGACGAGAACCAGGAACTTCATGCGGACTCTCGAACAAGCTGAGCGGTGCGGCCCGGCGGCTTAACGTACATTGGTCGCTGCTGTTCCCTTGCGCCGGGCGCGGAAGAAGGTGCGCAGCAGGTCTCCGCCTTCTGAGGCGAGGACCCCGCCCTCGAACGCGGGCTTCCAGTGGCAGGTCGGCTGGTCGAAAAATCGTGGCCCATGCGCGACGGCACCGCCCTTGGGGTCGTCCGCGCCCCACACTACCCGGCCGATGCGGGCGTGGCTGATGGCCCCTGCGCACATGGCGCAGGGCTCAAGCGTGACATAGAGGGTCAGGCCGGTAAGGCGGTAATTCCCCAGCTTCGCGGCCGCTGTACGTAAGGCGACGATCTCGGCGTGGGCGGTCGGGTCATGGGCGCCGATGGGGCCGTTTTGACCCTCGGCGACGACGTCTCCGCTCGATTCATCGACGATTACACAGCCCACGGGAGTCTCTCCCGCGTCCGCCGCCGCTTGCGCACACGCCAAGGCCATGTGCATGAACCGCTCATCATGGCCAGCCATCCCCGAGACAACGACAAGAAGCCGCGCCCGCGTCAAGACGACACCCGCGACGGTCCCCGCAAACCCTACGTCAAACGCGTCGAGAGCAGCGACGATCGCGGCCCGCCCAAGGGCGGCAAATCCTTCGGCAAGCCGGGCGGAAAGCCCGGTGGCAAACCGTTCTCGAAAGACGGCAAGCCCGGTCTCAAGGCTGACGAAGGTCCGAAGCGCAGCGAGCGGATCGCCAAGGTCATGGCCCGCGCCGGCATCGCGTCGCGCCGTGAGGTCGAACGGCTGATCGGCCTCGGCAAGGTCGCCGTGAACGGCAAGATCCTCGACACCCCGGCCGTGCTGGTGACGCGCGACGACGTCATCACCGTTGACGGCAAGCCGATCGGTTCGGCCGAGGCGACCCGGGTCTGGCGCTACCACAAGCCCGCCGGCCTGCTGACCTCGCACACCGACCCGGCCGGACGACCGACCGTCTTCGACGCCCTGCCCAGCGGCCTGCCGCGGGTATTGTCAGTGGGCCGCCTCGACCTGAACACCGAGGGCCTGCTGCTGCTGACCAATGACGGCGAGCTGAGCCGTGCGCTGGAACTGCCCTCGACAGAACTGGTCCGTCAGTACCGCGCTCGCGCCCGCGGCCGGGTCAGCCAGCTGCAGCTCGATTCGCTGAAGGACGGCGTCACCGTCGACGGGATCCACTACGGCCCGATCGAAGCGACTCTGGACAAGGCCAAGGAGACCGAGGGTAATGCGCCCGCCAACCTGTGGATCAGCGTCTCCATCACCGAGGGCAAGAACCGGGAGGTCCGCAAGGTGCTGGAGCATCTCGGCCTGACCGTGAACCGGCTGATCCGCCTGGCCTATGGTCCGTTCCAGCTGGGCACCCTGCCGGTCGGTTCGGTCGAGGAGGTCGGTCCCCGCGTGATCCGCGAGATGCTGGCGGATCACATCCGGCCCGAGAACCTGCCGACCGGGAACACCGTGTCCACGCCGGCGCCGATTCCGGGTCGCCGTACCTCGGCCCCGATCAAGAAGGGAACATCGGGCTCGGCCATCTCCGATCCGTCGCGCAAGCCGAGCCGGGTCCGTGCCGCCGGAGCAGCCGCTGACGCCGCCGCCGACCGCGCTGCCCGTCCGCAGAAGAAGCCCGGCTGGGCCAAGGCCGCGCCGAAATTCGAACATCCGAAGAAGAATTTCACGCCGCGCGCCCGGCCCGAAGGCGCGGAGCCCGCAGGCGAACGGCCCAAGCGCGTCTTCAAGCCACGCGAGGACCAGTTCATCGACCGACCGCGCGGTGACTCCCGAACAGGCGCCCGGCCCGCGGCTCGTTCCGATGACCGCCCGGGCGACAAGCGGCCGTTCGACCGGAAGCCCGGCGGCAAGCCACCGTTCGCGGGCAAGACCGGCGATCGTCCGGGAGGCTTCTCGAAGCCGGGCAGTCCGCGTCCCGGCGCCGGGCCGGCCGGCGGGCGCGGTTCGCCGCGCGGTCCCCGCTCCAAGGGCTGATCCGTGCGGATCGTCGCAGGTAGTCTGAAGGGCCGGACCATTGTCGCGCCGGAGGGGCAGGGCACGCGCCCGACGTCCGACCGCGCGCGTCAGGCCGTCTTCAACGTGCTGGAGCATGCGGCCTGGGCCGAGCCGCTCGATGGGATACGGGTCATGGACCTGTACGCCGGCTCGGGCGGGCTCGGGTTCGAGGCGATCAGCCGGGGGGCGGCCTTCGCCTTGTTCGTCGAGACGGATGAGGAGGCGCGCGGGGCCATTCGCGAGAATGCGGATGCCTATCACGTCATGGGCCGCACCCGGGTGCACCGGCGCAGCGCCACTGATCTCGGCGGCCGGCCGGGTTCCGACGGCGAGGCCTTCGACCTTGCCTTCCTCGACCCGCCGTACCGCAAGGGTCTCGGCGAGCAGACACTGCTGCGGCTGCTGGAAGGCGCCTGGCTCAAACCCCGCGCCATTGTGGTGTTCGAGCGCGGTTCCGACGAGCCCGAGATCGACACGCCGGGCTATGAGCGGCTGGACGCACGCGACTATGGTGCCGCGCGCGTCCTTTTCCTCAGGGTCCTACCAGCGGCGGGCTGAAACCCGGTTGTCGAGCTGGCTGCGCATACGCGCCAGGCCGTCGCGGTTGACCCGGTATGGGCCGCCGTCGATCGAGACGATCAGCCCCTTGGTCTTCAGCTTCTTCCAGACCGACAAATTGCAGTCGGTCAGCAGGAAGCCGTCGCGGGTGAAGCAGTCAGCGCGCAGGATGCGGCCGTCGGCGTCGCGTTCAAGGACGATCGCGCCGCCCTGCGCCAGGGCGTGCAGCGTGCGCTGCTCCGCTCGGGAGATGTTCATTTGAGATGTCCGGAAAGGCATGAAAGGTCGCGCCGGCGAGGTATTGCCGACGTGCGGTTCAGAGGCTGATCTCAGCGCTGTGAGAGGCCTCAGGCCTTTCGCGCAATCTCGGACATAGGCTTCCCGTGTGGACAGGACTTGCTACCGAACTGCGGCGCTCTTGTCACGCTTGGGAACCTTGAGAGGATTGAAACACCGGTTTTCCACTTTTCCGATTGAGGACCACGCTGCGTCCTTGCAGAACAATGGTCAGCGAAAATGGCGGGCCGGCATGTCGACGAGGAAACAAGGGCTCGGATCAACGCTGATGGTTCTGCTGTCCGTCGTCGTCCTGGCACAGTCGGTGGCCTTGGCCTGGTTCGTTCTGGGATCGCCGGACCGCGAGGCGATTCTCGCCGACCTGCGCGACCGCCCGGTGGAGACGGTGGTCCAGATGTGCCTGCCGGCGAAGGGCTAGCGCCGCCCGAACAGCTTCTCGAGGTCCGCCAGCTTCAACTCCACATAGGTCGGGCGGCCGTGGTTACACTGGCCAGAGTGGGGCGTGGCCTCCATTTCGCGCAGCAGGGCGTTCATTTCGGGGGCCGAGAGGATGCGGCCGGCGCGAACGCTGCCGTGACAGGCCATGGTGCCGCAGACCTCGCCCAGTCGCTCGGACAGCGCCAGCGCCGCGCCGTGTTCCGCCAGATCGTCGGCGATGTCGCGGATCAGGCCCTGAACGTCCGTGTCACCCAGCAGGGCCGGGGTCTCGCGGACCAGCACGGCACCGGCGCCGAACGCTTCGACGATCAGTCCCAGTTCCGCCAGTTCATCGGCGCGGGCCGAGACGCGCTCGGCCTCGGCAGGGTCCAGTTCGACGACCTCTGGCGTCAGCAGGGCCTGACGGGTGACCGAACCGCGCGCCATCTGGACCTTCATCCGTTCATAGACGAGGCGTTCGTGGGCGGCGTGCTGGTCCACGACGACGAGGCCGTCGCGGGTCTGGGCGACGATATAGGTGCCGTGTAGCTGGGCCCGGGCGGCGCCGAGCGGATAGTCGATCAGGTCGGGCGCGGCCGGAGCGGCGTCGGCGGGCCAGCCGTCGTTCGGGGCGGGCTCATAGCCCGACTCAACCCGCGCGGAGCGTTCATTAAGGCCGGGAATGATCCGGGCATTGGCGCTGGCCGGCGCAGCCCAGCCCTGCCAGCCGCTCCAGCCCTGGGCAGAGGGTGAGGAGGGACTATAGGCCTGCCCGGATGAAACGCCGGTGTGCGAACGGAAGCCCGCCAGCGCATCCGCGGCCACCGTCGTCGAGGCGCGATGACCGGCGGCGGCGAGGGCGTGCCGGAGGGCACCGACGATCAGGCCGCGCACCAGCGCCGGGTCGCGGAACCGAACCTCGGCCTTCGCCGGGTGGACGTTGACGTCGACGTAGAGCGGGTCGATTTCGAGGAACAGCACCGCCGCCGGATGCCGGTCGCGGGCGAGGAAGTCCGCATAGGCCCCGCGCAGGGCCCCTTGCAGCAGCCGGTCCTTCACCGGGCGGCCGTTGACGAACAGATACTGGTGGCCAGCGTTGCCGCGGCTGTAGGTCGGCAGGCCCGCATAGCCGGTGAGGCGGACGTTGTCCCGGGCCTGGTCGATCAGCAGGGCGTTGGCCTCGAAATCGCGGCCCAGCAGGGCGGCGAGCCGCTTCAGCCGGCCAATATCGCCCGGATGTTCGGCGGGCAGGCGCAGGGTGGTCTTGCCGTCGAGGTCGAGGGTGAAGGCGACGCCCTCATGCGCCATGGCCTGACGCTTGATCTCTTCCGAGATGGCCATGGCCTCGGACCGCTCGGACTTCATGAATTTGAGCCGGGCAGGGGTGGCGTAGAACAGGTCGCGGACCTCGACGCGGGCACCATGCGGTCGTTGGTCGCCGCCCTCGACTGTGATCTGGTGCGCGTCGCCGCCATCCCGAGGCCGGCTGGTGATGGTCAGCCGCGCCACCGAGCCGATCGAGGGCAGGGCCTCGCCGCGGAAGCCAAGGGTCGAGATGCGCAGCAGATCGACGTCGCCGGCGTCGTCGGCCTCCAGCTTTGAGGTGGCGTGGCGCTCTACGGCGAGGGCCAGCTGGTCCGCCGCCATGCCGTGGCCGTCGTCGGCGATCAGGATCCGCGTCAGACCACCGCCGTCCGCCTGCACCTCAATCCGCGTCGCGCCGGCGTCGAGCGCGTTCTCGACCAGCTCCTTGATGGCGCTGGCCGGGCGTTCGACCACCTCGCCGGCGGCGATGCGGTTGACGGTTTCAGGGGGGAGGCGGCGGATGGGCATGGGATTCGCAAGTATGGCGCGTTCCGAGGCCGGCAAGAAGGGTGGGCGGTCGGTTCGCTCGCGGTCGCTCAGCGCCTGCGAGAGAGGTTCAAGTCCGCTATCAACGCGGGGCGTAACCCGCCAATCGGAGGGGCTGCGCGGTGGGCGACAACTCCGAGCTCACTTGACCGCCAGACTGCGTTCGCTTCGTCCGGACGCCATCCGGGAAGACGCAGGCCGCCCCGGTCGGCGATCGGAAGCATGCCCTGGCCACGCAGGCTCGCGGCGGCGAACCCTGGTTGCCACGCTACCGCCACCGCGGCGACACCGGGCGCACGGTCGACGCCGGGCGACCCGGAAGGCTTTCCAACGGCGGAAAGAACGATCAGCTCGATCCGGCCGACGGGCGTTCGCGCGAGGGTTCGCAGTGTTGAGCTGGACGCACTCTGGTCCTCCTCTCGCCCGAGGAGCGCATAGCGCGAGGCGATCAGGGTCTCGCCACCGCCCGTCGCCGACGCAGCCTGCTGCGCGCTGACCCGGTAGCGCAGCGCGGGCAGCGTCGCCTCGATCGCGTCGAAATCGACCGGCCCGACATTCTGCAGCACCACGATATCCGCGCCTGACCGGGTGATCGCCTCGACCAGTGCAGTCGGGTCGGGGGCACCCCCCGCAAGGTCGGCGGCATACAGGCGGACGACGGGATCGCCGGGACGATAGTCAATCGCACGCGCCCGGTGTTCGAGGAGGGTCTGCGTCCCGAAGGCGGCAAAGATTGCGACGCAGAGCCCGGACAGAAGCATGACCCGCGTCCGCCAGCTCAACCGCCGTTCGCCCGGCGCCGGTAGGTTCAAGACGGCGAGGCCCTAGTCGATCGGCGTAATGGTCAGGGTCAGCAGTTCGCCCGATCCGTCACCGACACGAACGGCGGCCTTGGACCCGCGCAGGAAGGTCAGGCGCGGGGCAGCGATCTGCGCCTCGTTGCGCGACAGATGAGCCTCGAGCTGCATCTGCGCGTCGGTGCCATCGCCCTGGACCGTGAACAGACTGGCCTCGAAGTCATAGGTGGCTCCACCGACGCTGGCCGAGGCGCTGGCGGGCATGCCCTCGAGGATCTGGGTGCGGGTCGACACGACCTCGACGCCATTCTGAACGACAGAGAGATCCAGCTGGTAGCGCTGCGCCGCCGCGTCCTGGGCGAAGGCTGGGGTAGCGGCCAGCAAGGTGGCGGAGATGAGGGCAGCGCGGATCATGGACGGCTCCTTGTTCAGGCGCAGGCTCCAGGGATTCCGGTTACCGGAAGCCTAAGCTCCCGCCGCCCTCAGCTCACCTCCGCCAACGCCTCTTCCGCCGCCACCCAGGCAGTCTCTGCGGCGTCCAGATCAGACTGGGTTTTCGCCCTCGCCCGGGTCAGGCCTTCCAGCGCCTTGGGATTGCTGACCGAGGCGTTGGCCATGTCGTCGTCGATGCGAGCGATCTCGGCGGTCAGCTGGGCCATCCGCTCCTCGGCCTTCTTCACCGCGTGGCGCAGGGTCGAGGGCGAAGGGCCTGATTTCTTGTCGTTCTTCTTGCCCTTGTTGTTCTGGGCGGGCGCGCTGGTGACGGCGGCGTCTTCCCTGATCTGGCTCGGCTTGACTGCGGCCGCCTTGGCGCGGTCGAGGACGAATTTGGCGTAGTCGTCCATGTCGCCTTCGAAGGGCTTCACCGTGCCGTCGGCGGCGAGCCACAGGCGGTCGGCGACCATCTCCATCAGCGAGCGGTCGTGGGTGATCAGGATGACTCGATGTCGAGGTGGTTGGTCGGTTCGTCGAGGATCAGGACGTGGGGCGCGTCCATGGCCACCTGGTTCAGCAGCAGGCGGGCGCGCTCGCCGCCGGACAGGCTGGCGACGGTCGTTTCCTGCTTCTCATAGCCCAGACCCCATTGGGCCAGCTTTGAGCGGCGGCTGCTCTCGGAGGCCTCGGGCATGGCGCGGCGGATGATCTCCAGCGGCGTATCGGTCGGGTCCATGGCCTCGATCTGGTGCTGGTGGAACCAGCCCACCCGCATCTTGCGGTCGCGGTGGAGTTCGCCGTCGGAGACACTCAGCGCGCCGGCGATCATCTTGGCGAAGGTCGACTTGCCGGCGCCGTTGACGCCCAACAGGCCGATGCGGTCGTCCAGGTCCATGCGCAGGTTGAGATTGCGCAGGATCGGCTTGCCGGTCTCATAGCCGACATTCGCGCGCTCCAGCCGGATGAGCGGAGGGGCCAGCGGACGCGGAGGGGAGGGCAGGATGAAGGGGGCGACGCGCTCCTCGATGGTCGTGGCCACGGGCTGCATCTTGGCCAGACGCTTCATGCGCGACTGGGCCTGGGCGGCCTTGGAGGCCTTGGCCTTGAAGCGGTCGACGAAGGCCTGGAGATGGGCGCGCTCGGCATCCTGCTTGGCCTTGGCCGACAGCTGCAGCCGGGCCTTTTCGGCGCGGGCCTTTTCGAACTGGTCGTAGTTGCCCGTGTAGAGCGTCAGATTGCGGTTCGCGAGGTGCAGGATGTGGGTGCAGACCTCGTTCAGCATCTCGCGGTCGTGGGAGATGATCAGGGCGGTGTGCGGGTATTTCTTGAGGCGCGCCTCGAGCCAGAGGGCGCCTTCGAGGTCGAGGTAGTTGGTCGGTTCATCGAGCAGCAGCATGTCCGGCTCGGCGAACAGGGCGGCCGCCAGGGCGACGCGCATGCGCCAGCCGCCGGAAAATTCCGACATCGGCCGCTGCTGGTTGTCATGGTCAAAGCCCAGGCCGACGAGGATTTCGGCGGCGCGCGCGGGGGCGGCGTCGGCGTCGATCTCGATCAGTCGGGTCCAGATCTCGCCCATCTCTTCCGGTTCGGCGGTCTCGAGCCGGCCCAGCAGGCTGTGGCGCTCCTCGTCGGCTTCGAGGATGGTCTCGAGCACGCTGACGGAGGTGGCGGGGTGTTCCTGGTCGACCGAGCCGATGCGGGCGGTCTTGGGCAGGCTGATCTCGTCACCGCCCGCAGCCAGTTCGCCGAGGATCAGCTTGAACAGGGTCGACTTGCCGATGCCGTTGCGCCCGACCAGGCCGACCTTGGCACCGGGCGGCAGGGAGACGGAGGCGTCCTCGAGGAATTTGCGGCCCCAGGCGTTGAAGGTCAGGTCGGTGATCTGGAGCATGGCGAAGACGAGGGTCCGATAGGCGAGGGCAGCCCCCCGACCGGCGGTGAGCGACAGGACAGAACGGGATCGTCCCTCAAGCAGCGAGCGGCCGCGCCGCGAGCATCAGGGACGCCTTGGAAAGGGCGGAGGGCGCGTCTATAAGCCCGCGACCTTCAATCTCCCAACAAGAAGTCACTCCCATGACCGAACGCACCTTCTCGATCATCAAGCCCGACGCCACGCGCCGCAACCTGACCGGCGCCATCAACGCCGTGATCGAGGGCGCGGGCCTGCGCATCGTGGCCCAGCGCCGCGTGCATCTGACCGACGCCCAGGCGAAGAAATTCTACGAAGTCCACGCCGAGCGCCCGTTCTATGGCGAGCTGGTCGGCCAGATGACCGCCGAGCCGGTTGTCGTTCAGGTGCTGGAAGGCCCGAACGCCGTCGCCGCCTATCGCGAAGTCATGGGCGCCACCAACCCGAAGGACGCCGCTGACGGCACCATCCGCAAGCTGTTCGCCCTGTCGATCGGCGAGAACTCGGTCCACGGCAGTTCTTCACGGACGACCAGATCGTCGGCTGATCGGCTCACGCCCAATCGACTGAGAGCGGCCGGATCGGTGACGATCCGGCCGTTTTCGTGTCAGGCTGGGCCCTCATCGGGGAATCGCCGTGAAGGACTACAGCCGCAGAGGCGTGATGCTGGCCGCGACCCTGTCGGCCCTGGCCGGCTATGTCGATGCCGTGGGGTTCATGACGTTGGGCGGATTCTTCGTGTCCTTCATGAGCGGCAACTCCACCCGGCTTGGCGTCGGCCTGGCGCTCGGGGAATGGGATCAGGCGGCGATCGCCTTCGGGCTCATTGCGCTTTTCGTGGTCGGAGTGGTGGCGGGGGCAACCGTAGCGCGACGCTTTGGCGAAGAGCGGCGGTCCGCGGTGCTGGCGGTCGAGGCCGTCCTGCTGCTGATCGGCGCGGGCCTGTGCACCGCCGGCTGGCGCGAGTTGGGCATGGTGGCCGTGGTTATGGCCATGGGCGTGGAGAACGCGGTGTTCCAGCGCCAGGGCGATGTCGGGGTGGGTCTGACCTATATGACCGGGACTCTGGTCCGGATGGGCCAGCGGATCGCCACCGCCCTCCACGGCGGCGCGCGCTGGGACTGGGTCCCGTTCCTGATGTTGTGGCTGGGGCTGGCGACCGGCGGGGCGCTTTGACGTGCTGGCCCTGTGGCCGGCCCTTGGGGTCGTGACGGTGCTTGCCCTGCTGGTGGCCGGGGCGGAAGCAAGGGCTGCGCAGCCCTGAACGAAAACGGCCCCGGCAATTGCTCGCCGGGGCCTTCGTCATTGCAGGGCTCAGACTACCAGATGCGGGCGCGGGCCTCTGGCGCGAGGTACTGTTCGTCGCCCGGCTGGACACCGAACGCGGCGTACCAGGCGTCGATATTGCGCGGCGGCACAGCGGCCCGGTACTGGGCCGGCGAGTGCGGATCGGTCGTCACCTGCTGACGCAGGGCCTCCTCACGGGAGTTCTCGCGCCAGACCTGGGCCCAGCCGAGGAAGACGCGCTGGTCGCCGGTCAGACCGTTGATCACCGGCGCCTCGGCCCCGTTGAGCGACAGGTGATAGGCGTCCAGCGCCAGCAGCAGTCCGCCCAGATCGGCGATGTTCTCGCCCATGGTCAGGTCGCCGTTGACGTTGGTCCCCTCGAACGGGCTAAGGGCCGAATACTGGGCCCCCAGAACGCGGGTGCGTTCTTCAAACTTGGCCGCGTCCTCGGCCGTCCACCAGTCACGCAGCACGCCGTCGCCGTCGACCTTGCGGCCCTGGTCATCGAAGCCATGCGTGATCTCGTGGCCGATAACCGCACCGATACCGCCGTAGTTGATGGCCGGATCGGCGTTGGGATCGAAGAAGGGCGCCTGCAGGATGGCGGCCGGGAAGACGATCTCGTTGCGCGGCGGGTTGTAGTAGGCATTCACCGTCTGGGGCGTCATGCCCCACTCCAGCGGATCGACCGGACGGGTCAGCTTGCCGACGTTCCAGGCCCATTCGAAGGCCGATGACCGCTCGACATTGCCGTACAGGTCGCCGGGCTCCAGCCGAAGGCCGTCATAGCTGCGCCATTGTTCGGGATAGCCGATCTTCACCCCGAAGCGGCTCATCTTGTAGAGCGCCTGCTGACGGGTTTCGGGGCTCATCCATTCCAGCCCCTCGATCCGGGCGGTCATGGCGCGGCGCAGGTTGGTGACCAGCTCTTCCATCTGGGCCTTGGACTCGGCCGGGAAGTGGCGGGAGAC
>VFBG01000013.1:29940-34413 GCA_006515835.1 bacterium
CGGGAGACATATTCCTGGCCCAGGGACTCGCCGAGCGAATTGTCGACCAGCGCAACGCCCCGCTTCCAGCGGGGCCGGTTGTCCGGCACGCCGTTCAGCACCTTGCCGTAGAAGTTGAAGTTGGCATCCACGAAGGCGCTCGACAGATAGGGCGCGGCCTGGTCGATGACGTGGAAGGCCTGCCAGGACTGAAGGGTCTCGATCGGGGTCTCGGCAAAGACGCGGGCCATGCCGGGGAAGGCGGTGTTGTTGGTGGCGATCAGGGTCGGGACATGGGTCACGCCCGCGCCCTCTGCCCAGGCCGCCCAGTCGAAGCCCGGCGCGGCGGCGGCCAGCTCGGCGACTGTCATGGGGTTGTAGATCTTGTCGATCTGGCGGTTCTGGACCTGGGTCCAGTGCTGTTCGGCGATCCGGGTTTCGAACGCCAGGATGGCGTCGGCCGCGGCCTCAGGCTCGGGCCAGCCGGCCAGGGTCAGGGCAGTGACGACATAGGTCCGGTAGGCGGCCTTCTGCTCGGCGAAGCTGTCCTCGAGATAGTAGTCGCGGTCCGGCAGGCCGAGGCCGCCCTGGCCGACATAGGCGGCCGTGCGGTCGGGTGCCTTGAGGTCCTCGAAGGTGCCGATGCCGAACAGGCTGGAGCCAAAACCGCCCTGCGTGCGGCCCATCAGGGCTGCGATTTCTTCGCGCGTGTCGGCGGCGCGGACCTCGGCCAGGTCGGCCTGCAGCGGGCTGGAGCCCAGACGCTCGACCGTCGCCTCGTCCATGAAGCTGCCGTAGAAGGCACCGATGCGCGCCGCCTCGGGGCTCGAGGACGGGTCAGCGGCGCTCTCCTCAATGAGCGACTTCAGATTGTCCTGCGAGCGGTCGTACAGCATGTCGAACACGCCGAACGAGGTCTTGTCCGCCGGTATCGGCGTGTTGGCCAGATAGACGCCGCTGGCAAAGCGGTTGAAGTCGTCGCCGGGCCGGATCGAGGTGTCCATGCCGGCGGTATCGAGGCCGAAGGTGCCGATCTGGGCCTGGTCAGTGGCCGGGATCTCCACGATCGTGGGGCCCGTCTGGGCCTGGACCGCGCCGGCAGCGAACAGAAGGGCCGCGCCGGCGGCGCAGGCCATGAGCTTGAGTCTGAGCATGAGAGCCCCCGTTGAATTTCGGCGGCACGCTGCCTCACGGTTTCGCGGCTGTCGCTGGAAATTGCTTGAGATTACGAACTTCTAATCTGGCACCCGGCAGAAGCCGGCGAGGGCATGCGGATAGAGCGTGTGCTCAGCCGCCAGTACGCGTTGGGCGAGCGAGGCGGGCGTGTCGTGGTCAAGGACCGGCACGCGAGCCTTACCCAGAACAGGACCCTCGTCGACGCCTTCGGTCACCAGATGCACGGTGCAGCCGGCCTCGGCATCGCCGGCGGCGATGGCGCGGGCATGGGTATCCAGTCCCGGATACTTCGGCAGCAGGCTTGGGTGGATGTTCAGCATCCGCCCGGCCCAGCGCCCGACGAGGAAGGGCGTCAGGAGACGCATGTAGCCGGCGAGGGCGACGACCTCGACGCCGTGAGCGTCAAGCACTGACTGGATCGCCTGTTCATGCGCTGCCCGGTCCTTGCCGAAGCCTGTTTGATCGACCACGGCCGTCGGCACGCCCTTGGCCTCCGCCACGGCCAGGCCGCCGGCCCCGGGCTTGTTCGACAGGACGAGAACCACTTCGAACGGCGCGTCCGACTGCCCGGCCGCGTCGATCAGGGCCGCCATGTTCGATCCGGCGCCGGAGATCAGTACGGCGACCCTCTTGCGCCCCGTCATTGCGCCGGGCGAGGGGCCGGGTCGCCGACCGAAACGAAGGATCCCGCGGGACCGGGGAAGACCACCGGGCTCTCGTAGCCGTCATCCGAAACCGCCGAGACGCCGAAGAAGAAGTCGTCGATGACGATGCCGGGCAGCACCAGTTCGGTCGCCGAACCGGCCCAGCGGCTGTGGGTCCACTGCGGTGCGGTGGTGGATCGCCACCAGACGCGATAGCCGGCCGCGCCGGGCACGGCCCGCCATTTGACCGTGGTGTCGGGCTTGACGGCCCCTTCGATGGTTACGCCGAGCGGGCTGGCGGGCGCGTTGGCCAGGGCCCCCATGGCGACGATGTTCAGTCGCGCGACCTGACCCAGATAGTCGAAGTCCACGCCCTCGATGGTGTCGCCGTACTCGACGCCGTTCTCGGTGCGCAGGTCCTGATGCTGGCGATCGTAGTTTTCGGCGCCCTCGGAGATGCGGACGGCAGGGAAGCCGTGGCGCAGCATTTCGACCTGATCGCCGCCGCGGCCGTAGCGGTCGGTGCGATAGATCATCTCGACGTCGAAATTGGCCAGATAGCGGTCGGCCAGACCGTCCACGAACCGGGCCAGATTGCGCGACGAGGAATCGACCTCGCCGCCATTGTAGCGTCGCCGCTCTTCCTGGGCCTCGGTCTCGACGGTCTTGGTGCCTTCCGAGAAGACGCGGACGCGGGTGGTGTCGCGAACGCCCGACTGGCCTTCGGAATTGCCGACGATGTCGTTGTTCAGATTGGCCTCGACCCGCCAGCCCTGGGCCTGGGCGTAATCGGCCAGGATCTTGCCGCCGAGTAGCCCCTGTTCCTCGCCGGACAGGGCGGCGAAGACCAGTGTGGCGTCGAAACTGTGCTTCGACAGGACCCGCGCGGCTTCCAGCACGGCGGCCACGCCCGAGGCGTCGTCATTGGCGCCGGGCGCGTCGGCGGTGAAATTCATGACGTCGGTGACGCGGGAGTCGATGTGGCCCGAGATGATGATGACGCGGTTGGGATCACCCGTGCCGCGCTGGATGGCGACGACGTTCACCACCTCGGTCGGGGTCGGCACGCGGGCGGCAGTGACGGTGTCGGAGGGCGTGACGACGGCCAGGCAGCCACCACAATCGCGGCCGATCGCCTCGAATTCGCGCTGGGCCCAGCGGCGCGCTGCGCCGATTCCGCGGATGTCGGAGGTCGTCTCCGACATTGTGTGGCGGGTGCCGAATCCGACCAGCGCCTGAATATCGGCGCGCATCCGCTCAGGTCGAACCTCGGCCGCCAGCTGGTGCAGCAGGGCCTGTTCCTCGACGGTCTGGGCCGCGGCGGGGGCCGAGGCCAGGATCGCTCCGGCCAGGGCGATAGACAGCGCACGCATCGGCGACCTCACGGTTTACGGAAGGCGCGGACCTTGCCGGGCGGGTCGGGCCGGGTCAACGCTCGCAGGCGCGGGTGACGCTTGCGCTGGGGGACGGCTTCGGAAACAGTGGAGCCGTAGCTCCGGAGTTCGCCCATGCTTGCCCTTGCTGTCGCTGCCGCGTTGTTCTCGACCACCACGCCCCCCACTGACCTGACGCGCAGCATCCTGACCGACGTCTGCCTGCCCTATGTGACCGGTGAGACCAGCGACACGGCCGCTCTCGAATTTCTCGGCTTCGTCGAGACGCCTGCGCCGGAGGCCGACACCCGCACCTTCCAGAGCGAGGATCAGGCCCACCTGCTGCGCCTGACGACCGAAGGCAGCGTCGCCGACGGCAATCTCAACCGGGTATGCGTGATCCAGGCGCGTCGCGGCGGCTTCGACGGTGCCAAGGCGTCCATCCTGCCGGTCCTGCGGGACCGGGGCTTCACGCCCGAGCCTGGTCTGCCGGCCACCCGTCCCATCTGGATAAAGGAGGGTGTCACGGTCTCACTGCGACAGAACCCCGGGGCCGCAGCCCTGGTGCGCGTGACCTTCAGCAGCCTCGACGCCGAAGGTTACTAGGCGGCCTCAAGCTGCCCGCAGATGAAGGCGACCTCGCCGGCGTTCAGCAGGCTTTCAAGCACCGGCTCGGCGTTTTCAGGCGAGACGATCAGGATAAAGCCGATTCCGCAGTTGAAGGTGCGGCGCAGTTCGTGATCCGAGATGCCGCCAACCTCGCCCAGCCACTGGAACACGTGCGGCACCGGCCAGGCGTTCCAGTCGAAGGACGCCTGCAGACCCTCGGCGATGCAACGCGGCGGGTTCTCGATCAGGCCGCCGCCGGTGATGTGCGCCGCGCCCTTGATCATGCCGGCCTTCATGAGGGGCAGGACCGGCTTCACATAGATGCGGGTCGGCTCCATCAGCGCCTGGGCCAGGGTCCGGTCGCGCGCGAAGGGGGCGTCGTCACCCCAGGCCAGGCCGGATTTCTCGACCACCTTGCGGATCAGCGAATAGCCGTTGGAGTGCGGGCCAGACGAGCCGAGGCCGATGATGATGTCGCCGGCCGCCTGCCGGTCCAGATACGGCAGGGCGTGTCCGCGTTCGACCGCGCCCAGCGAGAAGCCGGCGAGGTCGTAGTCGCCGCCCTGGTACATGCCGGGCATTTCGGCGGTCTCGCCGCCGACGAGGGCGCAGCCGGCCTGACGGCATCCTTCGGCGATTCCGGCCACGACGCGTTTAGCGGCGTCGATCTCGAGCTTGCCGGTGGCGTAGTA
>VFBG01000014.1 GCA_006515835.1 bacterium
ACCCTGTTCCTGTTCTGCGACGTGCTGAACCCCGACACCGGCGAGCCCTACAACCGCGACAGCCGCTCGATGGCCAAGAAGGCCCTGGCCTATGTCCAGTCCTCTGGCGTGGGCGACACCGTCTTCTTCGGCCCGGAAGCCGAGTTCTTCATCTTCGACGACGTTCGCTGGAGCACGGCCCCGCACGACACGGGCTACACCTACGATTCGATCGAGCTGCCGGCCAATACGGGCGCGGAGTATTCCGAAGGCAACATGGGGCACCGCCCCGGGCCCAAGGGCGGCTATTTCCCGGTCAACCCGACCGACAGCGCCCAGGACCTGCGCGGTGAGATGCTGGGCGTGATGCGCGACCTGGGCATGCAGCCCGAGAAACATCACCACGAGGTTGCCCCGGCCCAGCACGAACTGGGCCTGAAGTTCAGCGACCTGCTGACCATGGCCGACCGGCTCCAGCTCTACAAATACGTCATCCACAACGTCGCGGCCGCCTACGGCAAGTCGGCCACCTTCATGGCCAAGCCGACCTTCGGCGACAACGGCTCGGGCATGCATGTCCACCAGTCGATCTGGCGTGACGGCAAGCCTCTGTTCGCGGGCGACAAATACGCCGGCCTGTCGGACCTTTGTCTTTGGTACATCGGCGGCATCATCAAACACGCCAAGGCCATCAACGCCTTCGCCAACTCGACGACCAACTCCTACAAGCGGCTGGTCCCCGGCTACGAAGCGCCGGTCAAACTGGCCTATTCGTCGCGCAACCGCTCGGCGTCGATCCGCATCCCGTTCGTCAACTCGCCCAAGGCCAAGCGCATCGAAGCCCGCTTCCCCGATCCGATGGGCAACCCCTATCTGACCTTCGTGGCCCTGCTGATGGCTGGCCTCGACGGCATCGAAAACCGCATCGATCCGGGCGCGCCCGCCGACAAGAACCTCTACGATCTGCCGCCCGAAGAGCGCGGCTCCATCCCCGAAGTCTGCGGCTCGCTGAAAGAGGCGCTGGACGCCCTCGACCAGGACCGCGCCTTCCTCAAGAAGGGCGGCGTCATGGATGACGACTTCATCGACAGCTACATCGAGCTGAAGATGGAAGAGGTGATGCGCCTGCAACTGCACCCGCACCCGGTCGAATTCGACATGTACTACAGCTGCTGATCGACAAGACGGTCTGCTGATCGCCAGAAGGGGCCGGACGGGCGACCGACCGGCCCTTTTTGCTGCCACCAAAGCTTGGCTTTGGCTTTGAGGTGGCAGGATGAGCAGAAGATTGGTGTTCGGGGTGCTGGCAGCCGGTTTGTCTCTGGCGCTTGCGGGCTCGGCCGTGGCGCAGACCCTTCCGGATCGACTGCAGGCCGAGGCCGGTTCTGTGGGCCGCCGCATCGATGGCGAAGTGGTGCCTGAGGGCTGGACCCTTAGCCAATCGTTGAGCCCGGCCGTCTTCGGTGTGGCCGTCGAACCGGGCCGGACGAAGGAAGTCTGCTTTTTCTCGGGCGAGAACGTACTTTGCCGTACTCTGTCGAGCGGTCAGATCCATGACTTGGTCATCAGCTACGAAGGCGTCGACTACCCGACCCGGATCGAAGCGGTCCAGCCCCCGGCGGTTTTCGACGCCGCCTATCAGGATGAATACCGGGGTCGGACGACGATCCTGATTCCCGAAGTCTACGAGTTGGTGAACATCGCCATCGCCCTGACGCCTTCGGCCCTGGCCAACCCGGGCCTGGCGTACCGCGATACGCCCTACTACGGCGAGGTGATGTCGCACTTCGAGCGCTTCAAGGATGATCCGCTGATCATCGCTCTGGATGCGGAGTTGAAACAGGACGCCTTGAAATATTTCCGCCTGAAGATGAACGGCTACGCCTTCGAGTATGACGATTCAGGTCATATCGTGCGCAGCCAGATCTACGATCGTACAGGGTTCGTCATCGATGCGGTCAACACGTTAGCGCCCTACCACGCGCTGCTTCAGGCCTTCTCGGACCGGAGCGGATTTCGGGACTTCTACATCGCCCACCGCCCGCTCTATGACGAGCAGATCGCATATCTCAGGGACGAGATAGATGTCGCGGGTGCGACGGAATGGCTGCAAGGCAATTTCCCGGCGGTCAGGCCCTATGACGCCACGAAGATCATTTTCTCACCCCTCGTAGGCGCGAACCAGTCGTTGACTACATTCGATAGCAATGGCTTCCGCGAACTTCAGCCCCACGTCAATTTTCCCTATTCGCGTCCGGGTCTGGAACATCTGACTCCAAACGATCTCGCGCTGGTTCGGGGCACGATCCTGTTCACCGAGATGAACCATGGCTTCATCAAGGCTACGCCCGAGCTGCGCTCCGATATCGAGAAGGTTTTTGCTGATCGCGCATTCTGGACCAAGGCAGGCAGTGCGGGCGACCTCTATTCGGCGCCCGAGTCCTTGTTCAATGAATATATGAACTGGGCGCTCGTGAGCCTCTACTATCACGACAAGGCGGATGCTGTTGATCGTGACGAACTGGTCGAACGGGTCAATCCGGTCATGGAGCGCCGCGGTTTCACACAGTTCACTGCCTTCAACTGCTACCTGCTGGATCTCTATGCGAACCGGCCTGAAGGCGCGACACTGGCGGATCTTTATCCGCAGATCGTCGCGTGGACGGTGGCCTATCAGGCCGCGCCTCGACCGTCGCAACCCGTGCAATGACGGAAAGGGAGCCGGACGGGCAACCGTCCGGCTTTTGACCTTCCGCGGGTTCTAGCGGTTGGTTGTCTCGACCTCGATGCCGTTGCGGCCTGCGCGGACCGTCGTGCTGTCGCCGTCGCGGCGATCCTCGATGACGACAGGCGGGGCGGGAACCTGAACCTCACGCTCGACGACCACAGGAGCGGCGGGGACCTCGCGCTCGATGATCGTCGTCGTATGAGTCTCGCGGTCGGCGTCCGCGGTTTCAGCTGCGGGGGTGCAGGCGGCGGTTGCGAAGGCGATGGCGCTGACAGCAGCGACGGCGGTGAGCGTGTGGCGGATGGTCATGGGCGAACTCCTGAATGGTAACCCCCTGCTAACGGCCACGCTCGACCGTTGTTCCGCCTAGTGCAGGCTGACCGCCACGGGGTTCCAGCTCTCTACCGGCTGGATCTCGGCCGGGAAGGTGATGCGCACGCCGCCCCCGCCGCCGCCCGGTGCGCCGCGGGTAATCAGCAGCCGTCCGCCCAGTTGTTCGGTGATCGCTTCGAACAGGGGGATATTGTCGGGCGCAGGCCCTTCGCCCTCGGTCACCGCCAGATTCAGGAACCTGTCCCGGCCGTCCTCGTCGAGGGTGATCGCTAGGGCGACCGAGGCGCGCTGGGCTTTCAGGGTGTTCAGATATTCCAGCAGGACCAGCCCCAGCGAGGTCGCCTGCTCCAGCGGGATGTCGCGCGCGCCGCCTGAGATGCGGACGCGATCGGACGGCACCCCGCCCCTGGCCGCGGCGACCTCGACCAGTTTGCGGGCGAAGGCCTCGAACGGAATGCGACGGTCGACCCCTCCGGTGAACTCCCGGTGGGTTCGTGAGATAACCAGAGTGCGCGAGGCGGCGTTGCTCAACACCCGCGAAACGACCGGATCGGCTTCCTCACGGGCCCGCAGCTGCAGGATGGCGGAGATCAACTGCAGATGATCGGTCGTACGCTGGGCGTGGTCGCGGAACAGCTCGGCCTGCCCCATGGCCAGGGCTTCGACCTGGGCGTGTTTGGTGGTCAGTGTGTTGAGCCGGGCGCGGATCGTGCTGAGCACATGGATCAGCAACAGCGATGAGACGAGGAAGAAGCCCAGGGCGACCATGGCCCTGCCGTCGGTCGGGAAGGAGAAGGGCGTCGGTCCCATGAAATTATAGACGATCACGGTCGATAGCCCTGCCGCCATAAGCCCGGGCCGCGCGCCCAACCAGTAGGCGGACAGGATCACGCCCGGATAGAAGCAGGTGTAGCCGTAGCCGCTCGCAAGATAGGGCGAGAGCAGCACCCGCACCCAGAGCGAGATCAGCACCAGACCGGCTGCGGCCCAGTACCGGGCGCCGGGAATGCGCCTGAGTCGCGTCACCAGGGCGGCGATCAGGGCGGGTGGCGGCATCAGGAAAATGGGTGGCGAAACCATCTCGTCTCCCTAGCACAGCGGGCGCCTGGCGTCGCCCGGATCAGGCCAGGCCCTCGGCGGTATCCGCCTTCTTCCGGCGGAACTCGATCAGCCGGACGCACCAGATCGAAATCTCGTAGAGCAGCACCAGTGGGACGGCGAGCATGATCTGGCTGATCGGATCGGGCGGGGTGACGACGGCGGCGACGACGACCACGGCCATGATGGCGTAGCGGCGACCCTCGGCCATGACCTTCGACGAAATGATCCCGGCGAGGCCCAGCAGGGTCATCACCACGGGCAGCTGGAAGCACAGGCCGAAGGCCAGCAGCAGGGCGGTGACCAGGTTCAGATAGTCCGACACCTTGGGCAGAAGGGCCGCCGAGACGCCGCCGCCGGTGATCTGCTGGCTCAGAGAGAACCACATGACGAACGGCAGCATGACGAAATAGACCAGCGCCGCGCCCAGCATGAACAGCAGCGGGGCGGCGATCAGGAAGGGCAGGAAGGCGCCCTTTTCGTTGCGGTACAGACCGGGAGCCACAAAGCGGTACAGCTGCCAGGCCAGGACCGGGAAGGCCACGACGATGGCGCCGAAGCCCGCCAGCTTCATCTTGGTGAAGAGGATTTCCAGCGGCGCCGTATAGATCAGATTGACCGTCTGGCCGTCGACGCCGGGCAGGGGCTTGAGGCCTGCCGTCCCCATGATGAGGTCCAGCGGCGACACATGGCCGTGCGGTCCGACCGACTGATGGAAGGCCGCCGCGGTCGCGAACGGCTTGACCAGGAAGATGTACAGCGGCTCGGCGAAATAGAAGCAGCCGATGAAGCCGATGATGAAGGCGATCACGCAGATCACCAGCCGTCCGCGCAGCTCGATCAGATGATCCATAAGGGGCGCGCGCGACGCCTCGATCTCATCCTCGTCGGTCTCGAGCCGGCTCACAGGTCTACCTTCTTCGCGCGGATCGGCCGGGACTTGCCGCTGGCGGTCTTGATCGAGGCCACGGGCGCGGCGGCCTTGGTCGGCGTCTTGCGGGCTTTGGGCGCAGCCTTCGCCTTTGCCTTCGGCGCTGTCGCCGGCTCAGCCTCAAGCGGGGTCATCACCGGCGGGCTGTCGGGCCATTCGTCCGGTGCGGCCAGCATGACCGGCTGGTCCAGCGGCCGGTTCAGATCATCGCGGATCTCGCGGAAGGCGGCGTCAGCCTCGGCCCCCAGAGGTACCATGCCCTGACCCGTCCGCAGCGCCTGGACCTCCTTGCGCAGCTCGTCCAGCTCGGACTGGCGCGCCATCTCGTCGAAGCTTGAGCGGAACTCATTGGCCATGGCGCGGGCGCGGGCCATCACCTTGCCGATCTTGCGCATCAGCAACGGCAAATCCTTTGGCCCCACCACAAGCAGGGCCACGATGCCGATCACGAGGATTTCAAAGCCGCCGATACCGGGGCCGAGGCCACCCATCCGTCAGGTCTCCGACGTCAATGCGGGGCTTACGATTTCAGGTCTTCTTTTTCGGCGTCGGTGCGAGGCAGGGCGCCCGCGCGCTCGTCCGAAGGCTTGTCCGAATCGGTGTCCTTCAGGCCTTCGCGGAAGGCCTTGATGCCCTTGGCCGCGTCGCCCATCAGGCCCGACAGCTTGCCGCGCCCGCCGAACAACAGCAGGGCGACGATCGCGACGATGGCCCAGTGCCAGATGCCGAAAGTACCCACGAACCGTCTCCTCGTTCGGGCCGATGCGCGGCCCGCTCAAACACTTGTGCCGCATATAGGCGCTTCAGTGGCGCGACGCCAAGCGAACCTGTTAGGAGGCGCGCATGAGTCACGTGATCATCCACACCGACGGTGCCTGCAAGGGCAATCCCGGCCCTGGCGGCTGGGGTGCCATTCTCCAGACCGGTGGCGGTCATGAGAAGGAGCTGTGCGGCGGCGAGCCCCTGACCACCAACAACCGCATGGAACTGATGGGCGCCATCATGGCGCTGGAGGCCCTGTCCCGGCCTTGCCGCGTCGATCTGCACACCGACAGCAAATACGTCATGACCGGGATCACCGAATGGATCCACGGCTGGAAGGCGCGCGGCTGGAAGACTGCGGACAAGAAGCCGGTCAAGAACGAGGACCTTTGGAAGCGCCTCGACGTCGCCCGCGCGCGTCACGAGGTCAAATGGCACTGGGTCAAGGGCCATGCCGGCCATGAGCTGAACGAACGCGCCGACGGTCTGGCCAACCGCGGGATCGAGGATATGCGGGGCTAGGGTGTCTTTCTCTTTCCGCTCATCCCCGCGAACGCGGGGACCCGGTCCTGTCCAGCTTGACGCTGGCATTTCAGGACAAGCGTATCAGCCCCGGCCGCCTGGACCGATCACCCAAAACACCGGGTCCCCGCTTTCGCGGGGATGAGCGGACTATACTCAAGCCGCCCGAACCCGCAGCTTCGGTCCGTCCATGCCCTCGACGATGACGCTCTCGCCGGCGAGGGGCGCAGCGCCCTCGATCTCGGCGACCCATTCGGCACCCGAGACGAACACCCGGCCGCGGCCGTCGACGAAGCCCTGGACCACCTGGGCCCTCTGGCCGATCAGCCGGACGTCGCGGGCGTTGATGTCGGGCGCGTCGGACGGATTGACCCGCTGGATCAGCCGTCTGGACAGAAGGGTGGCGACTACGGTGAGGGCGGCGAACAGGGCCACCTCTCCAGCGAATCCCAACGGCAGGCCGAGCGCGGTGACCACCGCCACCACCCCCGCCGACACCGCCGGCCAAAGCAGCCATTCGGTCGAGAAGGCGGCTTCCACCGCCAGCAGCAGCACGCCCAGAGCCAGCCAGATCCAGAACGGCTGGGCCGCGTGCAGGTCAGTCAGGGCTTCCATGGATCAGGTCCTCGGAACGGAGGGGCGGGGCGGGCGCGGCGGCGTCACGCGAGCAGGAGCAGGCGGCGGAGGCGGGGCGTCGCGGCGAACATCGCTGCGGCCCTGCTGCTGTTCCTTCGCCAGGCCGACCAGTTCGCCGAGGCCGGCGATGGTGCCGACGAGGCCGGACATCTCAGCCGGCACGATGACCGTCTTGGCCGTCGGGTTGCGCGCCAGTTCGGCGAAGGCCTCGACGTATTTCTGGGCGACGAAATAGTTGATGGCGTTCACGTCACCGGCCGCGATGGCCTGGGACACCATGGCGGTCGCCTTGGCCTCGGCCTCGGCTTCGCGTTCGCGGGCTTCGGCGTCGCGGAAGGCGGCTTCACGGCGGCCTTCGGCTTCCAGAATGGCGGCCTGCTTGGCGCCTTCAGCGCGGGCGATCGCGGCCTGTTTCTCGCCGTCGGCCTCGGTGATGACGGCGCGGCGTTCGCGCTCGGCCTTCATCTGGCGCGCCATGGCGTTGGTAATGTCGGCCGGCGGGGTCAGGTCCTTGATCTCGATCCGGTTGACCTTGACGCCCCACGGCTCGGTCGCCGCGTCGATTACGGTCAGCAGGCGCGAGTTGATCGAGTCGCGCTGGAACAGCACCTCGTCCAGCTCCATCGAACCGACCACGGTGCGCAGATTGGTCGAGCACAGCTGGGTGATGGCGTAGGGCAGGTTCTCGATCCGATAGGCGGCGGCCGAGGCCTCCATCACCTGGATGAAGACGATGGCGTCGACCTTCACCATGGCTTGGTGATGACCTCTTGTTGAGGCACATCAAGAACCTGTTCCATCATGTTCATGCGTCGGCCGATGCGCTCGACGAATGGCGTCAGGATGCTGATGCCGGGTGCGAGGGTGCGCGTGTATTTGCCGAACCGTTCGACGGTCATTTCGCGGCCCTGGGGCACGATCTTGACCACGCTGAAGAGCAGCACAAAGGCCAGCACCACCAGTGCGACGGTGAATAGAAGCGACGTGTCCATAATATCTCCCTGTCCCGATCAGGTTAGCACCCTGTGGCCACCGCGCCACAGAAACCGGACACGGCGAAGATGACATCCGCGTAATCGTGCTCGTTCAACGCGCGTCGGCGGCCATCCGGATGATCCGCCGCGTCTCGGACCAGTCGATCAACGATTCGACTTCGTTGAGCGCCACGAACCGCGCCTCGGCGGCGTCGTCGCCGGCGACCGGCTCGCCCGACCGCCAGCGCGCGGCATAGTCGATCAGCACATAGTGCCGCCCCGCCTCGGGGAAGAGGCCGTCGACCACGTCGATCAGGCCGGTGATCTCCGCCTCGACCCCCGTCTCCTCGCGCAGTTCCCGCAGGGCGGCGTCCATCGCCCGCTCGCCGGGTTCGATCCGCCCGCCGGGCAGGCTCCACTCGCCCTGCCGGGGCGGCGTTCCGCGCCGGATCAGCAGCACCGAATCGCCCCTCAGACAGACGACGCCGACGGCGGGAACGGGAGCGGGCAGGGAGACGGACATCCGCCAACCCTGACACGGCCCTTTCGCCGCGCCCACGACTTTGAGACAAGGGCGGCATGACCACTCCATCCCCTGCCGCCCTCGCTGCCCTGAAATCCGCCATCGGCGACGGTGGCTGGACCGACGATCCCGCGGAAATCGCCCCCTGGCTGACCGAGTGGCGCAACCGCTGGCAGGGCCACTCGCCGCTGATGCTGACACCCCGCTCGACCGCCCAGGTCGCCGCCGCCGTCCGCGTCTGCGCTGAACACCGCATCGCCATCGTGCCGCAGGGCGGAGATACGGGGCTGGTCGGCGGCCAGATTCCCCATGGCGAGGTCCTGCTTTCGACCCGAAAGCTGCGCGCCGTCCGGGACGTCACGCCCCTGGACGACGCCATGACCGTGGAGGCCGGAGTTACCCTTCTGGAGGCCCAGCAGGCCGCCGCCGCCGCCGATCGCCTTTTCCCGCTCAGCCTCGCGGCCGAAGGCACGGCCACCATCGGCGGCGTCATCTCGACCAATGCCGGAGGCACCGCCGTGCTCCGCTACGGCATGATGCGCGATCTGGTGCTGGGCATTGAGGCGGTGATGCCGGACGGGGAGATTTTCAACGGCCTCAAACGCCTGCGCAAGGACAACACGGGCTACGACCTGAAACAGCTGCTGATCGGCGCCGAGGGCACGCTCGGCGTGGTCACCGCCGCGACCCTGAAACTGTTCCCCGTCATGCGCAGCCGCGCTACCGCCATGGTCGGCCTCGACGCGCCCGCTGCCGCCATTGAACTGCTGGCCCGCGCCAAGGCCGAGACCGGCGGCGGGGTCGAGGCTTTCGAGCTGATGAAGCGGCTCGGCATGGGCTTTGTCCTCGCCAACATTCCCGACACGCGCGAGCCGCTGGACAGCACGCCCCCCTGGTACGTCCTGATCGAACTGGTCTCCGGCGAGCCCGGCGCCGCCGATGCGGCCATGGAGCGGCTGCTGACCCACGCCTTCGAGACCGGCCTGATCAACGACGCAGCCATCGCCCAGAACGATGCCCAGCGCGCCGCCTTCTGGAAGGTGCGCGAGGAACAGTCTGGTGCCCAGAGGCCCGAGGGCGGCGGCTGGAAACACGACGTCTCCGTCCCGCTCTCCCGCATCGCCGACTTTCTCGATGAGGCGACCACCGCCGTCGAACGCTTTCACCCTGGCGCGCGGGTCAGCGCCTTCGGCCACGTCGGCGACGGCAACCTCCACTATGATGTCCTGTGCCCCGCCAGGGAAATGGCCTCCGGTGACCTGAAAGCCTTCCTCGCCCGCTGGGAGGAAGGTTCGAAGATCGTCCACGACATCGTTGCCCGCTACGACGGCTCCATCTCCGCCGAGCACGGCCTCGGCCGGCTGAAGACCGAGGAGGCGCGTCGCTACAAGTCGCCGCTGGAAATCCGCACCATGCAGGCCGTCCGCGCCGCCATCGACCCGCACCGGATCATGAACCCGGCGGTGCTGTTCTAGGGCCCGGCTTGCCCCCTCCGCCTGATCGTCCTACCCCTCCGGCTCGATTCAATCCTGCCGGAGACCCGACATGACCCTCGCCCTGCTGTTCCCCGGACAAGGCAGCCAGTCGGTCGGCATGGGAGCGGCGCTCGCCGACGCCTTCGCCTCGGCGCGGGAGGTCTATGCCGAGATCGACGAGGCCCTGGGCCAGAAGCTGTCGGTCCTGATGCGCGAGGGGCCCGAAGACCAACTGACCCTGACCGAGAACGCCCAGCCGGCCCTCATGGCCGTGTCCTTGGCCGCCGCCCGCGTCCTCAAGGTCGAGTTCGGCGTCGACGTCAGCCGCGCCGGCTTCGTCGCCGGCCATTCGCTCGGCGAATATTCCGCCCTGTGCGCCGCCGGTTCGATCACGTTGGCCGACACCGCCCGGCTGTTGAAACTGCGCGGTCAGGCCATGCAGCGCGCCGTGCCGGTGGGCAAAGGTGCCATGGCCTCGCTGATCGGGCCGAAGACCGACCTGGCACTCGCAGAGGCCGCCGCCGCCGCGGGCTCAGAGGTCGGCGTCTGCGTCGTCGCCAACGACAACAACGCCGGCAACATCGTCATTTCAGGCGACAAGGCCGCCGTTGATCGGGCCATCGAAAAGGCCAAGGAACTGGGTGCCCGCGCCATTCCACTGAACGTCTCGGCGCCCTTCCACTGCCCGCTGATGCAGCCCGCCGCCGAAGAGATGGCCACGGCCCTTGCCGGCGCGAACATCGTCGCCCCCTCGGTCGCGGTCGTCGCCAATGTCACCGCCCGCCCGGAGCACGACCCCGAAGTCCTGCGCCGCCTGCTGGTCGAACAGGTCACCGGCCGCGTCCGCTGGCGCGAGAGCATGGAATGGATGGCAGGAGAGGGTGGCGTCACCCGTTTCGTCGAGATCGGCTCGGGCAAGGTGCTGGCCGGCATGGCCAAACGGATTGCGCCCGAAGCCGAGAGCCTGTCGTTGAACACGCCGGAAGACCTGGAAGCGTTCGCGAAGTCGTTCGGTTAGGCCCGTGCGCTGGCCGAGCGTCTACTGCTGGGGCTGGTTCATGGGCATCCCCGGCCTGCTGCTTTGCTTCGTGGGATCTCTTGCGGTGGCCGCAGGCGAGTTGACCCTGGTCGCGCGCCTGACCGGTTCGACGGCCATCCCCTTCGGCGTGTATTTTGGGGTAACTTTCATCGTCCTGGGGCTCGCAGCCTACAAGCTCGTCGATTGCCCGCGTTGTGGCGTAAGCGCCTACTGGCACTCAGGGAAACGCTGGAGCAATGCGTGGCCTGAAAAGCAATGCTCGAAGTGTGACCTCGATCTTCGTAAGTATCACCCCTTCGATTCCCGAGCCAAGCGAGGCACATGATGTTCAATCTCACCGGCAAGACCGCCCTCGTTACCGGCGCGACCGGCGGCATCGGCGGGGCTATCGCCCGGGCCTTGCACGCCCAGGGCGCGACCGTCGTCCTGTCCGGCACCCGCGAGGCAGTGTTGCAGGATCTGGCCGGAGAGCTGGGCGAGCGCGCCTTCGCCGCCGCGGCCAATCTGTCGGACGCTGAATCGGTCGACGGCCTGCTGGCCCGGGCCGAGGAAGCCGCGGGAAATCCGCTCGATATCCTCGTCGCCAACGCCGGCATCACCAAGGACGGCCTGCTGATGCGGATGAAGGACGAGGATTTCCAGGACGTCATTCGGGTCAATCTCGAGAGCTATTTCCGCCTGTCGCGCGCGGCGATGAAGGGGATGATGAAGCGCCGTTCGGGCCGGATCATCGGCATTACCTCGGTCGTCGGCGTCACCGGCAACCCCGGCCAGACCAACTATGCCGCCTCCAAGGCCGGCATGATCGGCTTCTCCAAATCGCTGGCCCAGGAAGTCGGCTCGCGCGGCATCACGGTAAACTGCATCGCCCCGGGCTTCATCGCCTCGCCCATGACGGATGTCCTGAACGACACCCAGCGCGAGACCATCCTCAAGAACATTCCCGCCGGCCGCCTCGGCACGGGCGACGAGATCGCCGCCGCCGCCGTCTATCTGTCCTCGGACGAAGCCGCCTACGTCACGGGGCAGACCCTGCATGTGAACGGCGGCATGGCGATGATCTGATCTCGTTCGTCATCCTCCGGCAAGGCGCGCAGCGCCGCAGACCGGGGGACCCAGCGGCGCGCGGGAGCGCGAAGCTGTCGCGGACCGGAACGTCAGACGTTGTGCGTGAACAGATTGCCTTCGGCGCCGCTGGGTCCCCCGGTCTCGCGGAGCCTGTCCTTGGGCCGGGCAAAGCTCGGACGAGAGGGCTCGCCGGCGGATGACGAAAGGACCAGAACCCATGAAACTTCTCCGCATACTCGCCACCATCCTCAGCGGCCCCATGCTGCTGATCGGGATCATCTGGGTGCTGCAGGGGCTGAACATCCTGCCGGGCAGCTTCATGACCGGCCAGATCATCTGGGCGATCTACGGCGCGCCCCTGGCCCTGGCAGGCGGCGGGCTGGTCTGGTGGGTGAACCGGGGCGTTCAATCCCGGTAACGGGCTATTTCCCGCCCGCGCCGCCGTGCTAAAGCGTCCGCATCCGGTTTGCGTGAGTCTGCGTTCAAGGCTTGCGTCGCCGTCGCCGTCGTCATACGGCAGGATTTGAGACAACAGCCGCTGCGGCGGCCCTGAAAGCAGAGACACCCATGTCCGACACCCTGGAACGCGTCCGCAAGATCGTCATCGACCACCTGGACGCCGATCCGGAAAAGGTCGTTGAAAAGGCCAGCTTCATCGACGACCTGGGCGCTGACTCGCTCGACAACGTCGAACTGGTCATGGCCTTCGAGGAAGAATTCGACATCGAGATCCCGGACGATGCCGCCGAACACATCCAGACGGTCGGCGACGCCGTGAAGTTCATCGACGAGAAGCTGGCCGGCTGATCGCCGCCCTTTTCGAACGGCATTGATGGCCGCCGAGGCGCGCCCCTAGCGGGGCCGCCCGGCGGCCATTACTGTTTGTGGTCTGGATTCTGTAACGAGGAGCGCTCATGCGCCGCGTCGTCGTCACCGGCCTCGGTCTGCTCACCCCGCTCGGCTGGGGCGTGGAGCATAACTGGAAGGGCATCCTCGAGGGTCGCTCGGGCATCGGCCCGATCACCAATTTCGACACCGAGGGCTATGGCTGCACCATCGCGGGCGAGATCCCGTCGGTCGACGGCCGCGGCGGCGGCGCGCCCGGCCAGCCGGGCGTGTTCGACCATGAGAAGGTCATGTCGCCCAAGGACCGCAAGCGGGTCGACGACTTTATCGTCTACGCCATCGCGACGCCGGCTGGAAGCCGGAGACCGAGGAACAGCGGGAACGCACCGGCGTCATGGTTGGCTCCGGCATCGGCGGCCTGGGTCCTGTCGCCGACACCGCCATCATCCTGAAGGAACAGGGACCGCGCCGGGTCAGCCCCTTCTTCATCCCCTCGGCGCTGATCAATCTGGCGTCGGGTCAGATATCGATCCGTCACGGCCTGAAAGGCCCGAACCATTCGGTCGTCACTGCTTGCGCCACCGGAGCCCACGCCATCGGCGATGCGGCGCGGATGATCGCCTGCGACGACGCCGACGTCATGGTGGCCGGTGGGGCCGAGAGTTCCATCATCCCTTTGGGCATCGCCGGCTTCCTCGCCTGCAAGGCCCTGTGCACCGCCTATAACGACGCGCCCGAAAAGGCCTCGCGGCCGTGGGACAAGGACCATTCCGGCTTCGTCATGGGCGAGGGCGCCGGCATTGTGGTGCTGGAAGAGTACGAGCACGCGAAAGCGCGCGGCGCGACCATCCATGCCGAAGTTGTCGGCTACGGCATGAGCGGCGACGCCTACCACATCACCGCCCCGGCCGAGGACGGGAATGGGGGATATCGGGCCATGCAGATGGCCATCAAGCGCGCCGGGATCGACGTCTCGGACATCGACTACGTCAACGCCCACGGCACCTCGACCATGGCCGACTGGATCGAGGCCGGCGCCATCGAGAAACTGATGGGCGACCATGCCCCCAACGTTGCCCTGTCCTCGACCAAGTCCATGACTGGCCACCTGCTGGGTGCCGCCGGGGCCATCGAGGCCATCTTCTGCATCCTGGCCATTCGTGACCAGATCGCCCCGCCGACGATCAATCTCGACAATCCCGAGCGCGAGACGACCCTGAACATGGTGCGCGACAAGGGCCAGCCGATGGAGATCGACGTGGCCATGTCCAACAGCTTCGGCTTCGGCGGCACCAACGCCTCGGTCATCTTCCGGAAGGTCGGCTGATGTCGGTAGAGCCGCGATCGGGCCGGAAGACCGCCTTTCTGGCTGCCACAGCGACGTTCAGCACCTTCCTGATCATCGCCCTCATCGCCGCCTGGAGCGTCTTCTACGCGCCCGGCCCCGCGGCCCGTGAGGGCGAGTCGACCATCGTAAGTCTGCCCAGCGGCGCGGGCGTCAGCGCCATCGCCGCGACGCTGAAGTCCGCGGGCGTGATCCGCTCGACCGACATGTTCAAGGCCGCCGCCACCCTGACCGGTGCCGACCGCAAGCTGCGCGCCGGCGAATATGAGGTGCCGAGCAAGGCCTCGCTTCGATCGGTCCTCGTCCTGCTGGTTGAGGGCCGGGTGGTCCGCCACTACGTCACCCTGCCTGAAGGCTGGTCTTCGGCCCAGGCGGTCGAGATCCTGAACAAGCAGGCCATTCTGACCGGGACGATCGACGCCATTCCTGCAGAAGCCACTCTCTGGCCTGACACCTATGAGGTCAGCCGCGGCGAGACTCGCGCCTCGGTCATCGCCCGCATGCGCCGCGCTCGTGACGAGAACCTGGCTCGCCTTTGGGCCGCTCGCAGCCCCGCCACCGTCGCACGCTCGCCGGAGGAAGCCATGATCCTGGCTTCCATCGTCGAGAAGGAGACAGGCGTCGCCGCCGAACGTCCACGCGTCGCCGCCATCTTCACCAACCGTCTGCGGTCCGGCATGCGGCTGGAAAGCGATCCCACCATTGAATACGGCATCACCAAAGGGGTGCCGCTGCGCCGGGGCCTCAGGCGGTCCGAGCTCGACCGGCCCAACCCGTGGAACACCTATCAGATCGACGGCCTGCCCCCGACGGCCATCGCCAACCCGGGCCGGGACGCCGTCGCCGCCGTGCTCAATCCGCCTTCGACGGCCGACCTGTTCTTCGTCGCCGACGGCTCGGGCGGCCACGCCTTCGCCCGGACATATGAGGAGCATCTCGCCAACGTCGCCCGCTGGCGTGAGGTCGAACGTCGTCGGGCCGGTCTGCCGCCCGCCGCCCCCGAACCGGCTGCTGCCGCTCCTGAATCGGCAGTCCCCCCAGGCGTCACCGTTCCTCCCGGCGCCCGCGTGATCACCATTCCCGCCCCGACGCCTGCGGGATGAGCGCCATCTCGGGCATGACCGGCTTCGGCCGGGCCGACGGTGCGTCAGGCGACTGGACCTGGTCGGTCGAGGCCCGCTCGGTCAACGGCCGCAATCTGGAGGTCCGCTTCCGCGGCCCGCCCGGCTTCGACAGTCTCGAGCGTCATGCCAAGACGGCTGCCCAAGCCCGGCTGAGTCGCGGTCAGGTCACCCTCGGCATCCAGGCCAAGCGCTCCGACCCCGGCGCTGCGTCCCTGAAGGTCAATCAGGACATCCTCGCCCGCTACCTGACCCTCGCCAATCAACTGGCGGAGGAAGGGGCCACACCGCCATCGGCCGACGGTCTGCTTTCCCTGCGCGGCGTTCTCGAAGCCCCTGAGGAGGTCGACGACCCCGAGGCCCGCGCCGCCGTCGAGGCCGCCATGGCCGCCTCGATCGACCAGGCGCTCGACGCCCTGAATCTCTCGCGCGACCGCGAGGGCTCGCAGTTGCTGCCGCTTGTCGTTGACTTCATCGACCGCATCGCCGCTCTCGTCTCTCAGGCCGAAGCGGGCGCGACGGCCCAGACCGACGCCATCCGCGAGCGTTTCGCCCGGCGAATGACAGAGCTGGCCCCCGACGCGCCGGGCCTGGAGGACCGCATCTTCCTCGAAGCCGCCTCGCTGGCGACCAAGGCCGACGTCCGTGAGGAACTGGACCGGCTGACCGCCCACGTCGCCTCCGCCCGCACCCTGTTGCAGCAACCCCCCGCCGGCCGGAAACTCGACTTCCTGATGCAGGAATTCATGAGGGAGGCGAACACCCTCTGTTCGAAATCGGCTACGACCGCGCTCACCGGAATCGGCCTGGAGCTCAAGGCCGTGATCGAACAGCTGCGTGAACAGGTCCAGAATGTTGAATGAACGCCATCCCCGCCGCGGCGTCCTGCTGATCGTCGCCAGCCCGTCGGGCGCCGGCAAGACCAGCCTGTGCCGTCGCCTGATGGCCGATCATGGCGGGCTTGAGCTGTCCATCTCCATGACCACCCGCGGCATCCGCCCGGGCGAGGTCGCGGACCGCGACTATCATTTCGTTGACGACGCCGAGTTCCAGCGCCTGATCGACGCCGACGCCTTCCTCGAATGGGCCGACGTCCACGGTGCCCGTTACGGCAGCCCCCGCGCCCCGATCGACCGGGCCCTGTCCGAGGGCCGTGACGTCCTATTCGACATCGACTGGCAGGGTGCCCGTGACATCGCCGACAAATGCCCCGAGGACGCCGTCCGCGTCTTCATCCTGCCACCCAGCCTCGAGGAACTCCGCCGCCGCCTCGTCACCCGTTCCCAAGACGCCGACGATGTCATCGAACGCCGAATCCAGAACGCCAAGGGCGAGATCGAGCACTGCGGCCAGTTCGACTACGTCTTCGTCAACGACGACTTCGACCGCAGCTACGCCGAACTGGCTCACATCTACCACGCCGAGCGATCGAAGCGGTTCCGCAACATCTGGATCGAAACCTACAAGGACGCCCTGCTGAACGAGGCGGTCTGAACCGGCACCATCAAAAAGGCCGCTCCTGTCCGGAGCGGCCTTTCTGCTTTGGAGGGTCCGTAGGCGTTACGCCTTCCCGATCGCCGCCGCGATCTGATCCGTCGAATGGCCCGTCAGGTCCTTGGCGATCTCGCCGACAATCCGTGCGGACGTCTCCTTGTGCCAGCCCTTTCGCAGCTGCCCCATGGTCTTGGGCGCCGCGATGACCAGCAGCTGTTCGACCTTGTGGTCCAACACCATCTTGTTCAGCACCTCGGCCACACCCATCGCGAAACCATCCTCCGCCTGGGTGTCATTGTCGGGATTGGCCTCGCTGGAGATACGACCTGCGGCGCCTGAGACGCGCTCGGCGATTTCCGGCGTCGGCTGGGGCGTGAGCTCGACCGACTGATGCCCCGTGTTGTGGAACAACGCCAGTTTCTCGCCGTCGACCACGGCCACGAGGGTGCCTGCTGCAAGTATCATCTGGTGGTCTCCGATGTTGTGGGGGCTTGGCTAACGCCTCGCATGCGGCACGGTTGCCAGCGCTTCTCTGGGCCGCCCAGCCCGCCGGGGCCTTGATTGAGAGCAATGCCGACACATTTAGCCGGGTCAGCGAGCTGACCGGATGAGGCTCAGCTCCGCTTGCGCCGCATCATCGTCGCCCCGCCATCGACCGGTGTGGTCGGTTGGGCCTCACCCGTCACGGCGCGCGCCAGGCGCAGGAAGCCGGCCAGATCAATGACCTCGGCCCGATCCTCGGGACTCAAGCCCGCAGCCTCGCACAGGTCCGCCCCGCCCAGCGGCTTCAGACTGGATCGCAGCATCTTGCGCCTTTGGCCGAACGCCGCGGCGGTGACCCGCTCCAGCGCTGCCAGCAAAGCCCGTTCCGGACGTTCGGCGCGAGGGATCAGATGCACGACCGCGCTGGCGACCTTGGGCGGCGGTGTGAAGGCGGCGGCGGGCAGGTGCATGACCAGTTTCGCCTCGCATACTGCCTGGGCGATCACCGCCAGCCGGCCATAGGCATCGTCTCCGGGGGCGGCCGTGATCCGCTCGGCGACTTCCTTCTGGAACATCAGCGTCAGGGCGTATGGGGTCCACGGCCCGGTCAGCCATTTGATCAGCAGCGGCGTGCCGACGTTGTAGGGCAGGTTGGAGACGATGTGCGTCGGCCCCTCGACCAGTTCTGCCTCGTGTACCTTGAGCGCGTCCGCCTCGACCACGACCAGTCGACCAGAGCCGTCATCGAGCTCGGCCAGCAGCGGAAGGAAGCGGGGGTCCTTCTCGACCAGCACCACCTTGCCCGCATCGCTCTCCAGCAGGGCGCGGGTCAGGCCGCCGGGGCCGGGACCGACCTCAATCACGGCCCGCCCGTCGAACGGTCCGGCCAGCCGCACGATCTTGCGGGTCACGTTCAGGTCCAGCAGGAAATGCTGGCCGAAGCTCTTCTTCGCCAGCAGGCCGTGGGCGTCGAGCGTTTCGCGAAGGGAGGGCAGGTCGGAGGGGGTCACCGGCGTTTCATAGGGCAGAGTGGTGATTGGTGGTTGGCCGATGCCGGGGCCTGTGGCGCGGCTTGAGCCGGCTTTCCGCAGGCCATGAGGCCGCATCCACCAATCACCAACCACCAACCACCCGCTTCCCCGCCATCTCCCCTGCCAGCCTGATCGCGGCCACAAGGCTGTCGGCCCGCGCAACGCCTTTCCCGGCGATGTCGAATCCCGTGCCGTGGTCAGGCGAGGTGCGGATCACCGGCAGGCCCAGGGTCGTGTTCACACCGCCCCAGAAGTCCAGCGTCTTGACCGGGATCAGCGCCTGGTCGTGGTACAGGCACAGGACGGCGTCATAGGTCGCCCGGGCTTCGTCATGGAACAGGGTGTCGGCCGGCAGGGGGTCGGTGATCGTGATGCCCTCGGCGCGCAGGGACGCTGCAGCCGGAATGAGTACCTCGATCTCTTCCAGCCCGATCGACCCGCTTTCACCGGCGTGCGGGTTGAGCGCCGCCAGAGCCAGCCGCGGCGCGGGGATGCCGAAGTCGCGCTTCATCGCTTCATGCACCACGCGGGCGGTGCGGCAGACCCGCTCGGCGGTGACCAGTTCCGGGACCTCGGCCAGAGGCGCGTGTATGGTCACCAGACAGGCGCGCAGGTCTTTTGCCGTCAGCATCATCACCGGACCGCGCGTCCCGGCAAAAGGGACGTCCGCGGTCAGTTCGGCGATGAATTCCGTATGGCCGGGGAAGCGGAAACCCGCGGCGTAGAGCGGGGCCTTGGCGATGGGGGCGGTAACGACGCCCGAGGCCTCGCCGGACAGCGCCAGATTGACCGCCTGTTCGATCCAGTCCGCTACGGCTCCTGCGTTGGCTGGTTCGGGACGGCCGGGCGTGACGGGGGCGGGCAGGGGATGATCCAGCACGGGAATGGCCCGGCGGAAGACACCCACGGCGTCAGCGGCGGCCAGAACCGGTTCGACCGGCTGGCCCTGGAGGCGCAGAAGACCTGCATCGCCGATGACGACGAAGGCCGGTCCGTCGGCCCGAAGAGCGGCCCAGGCGGCGGCGATGATCTCCGGCCCCACGCCCGCTGGTTCGCCCATGGACAGGGCCAGCGGCGCGGGCGCGGCGGTCACTACCGGTACTCGATGAGTGCGTCCTCGCGCAGGTCGCGCATGTAGCGGCGGCCGAGGGTGGCGAGGTTCTGGCGGAACAGGGTGTTCTCGACTTCCTGCGGATTGGGGGCCTCCGTACCGCCGACGCGACGGCCGCAGACGCCCAGCAGGTGGACGCCCAGCGGGGTTCGCACCGGCGTGCTGACCGAGCCGACTTCCGCAGACCGGGCGACCTGCTGGAACTGCGGGGCCAGGTTCTGGACATCGGCTTCGCCCAGATCAGCGCCGAGCAGCCCCTGCTCGGACGTGGCCCTCGTCAGCATGGTGTCGCAGGTCAGTTGCGGACGAAGGGCCTCCAGCCGCTGGGTCGCCGCCGCGACATCCGCGTCGGTGGCCGTATCCGGCAGTTCGATCATCACCTGCTTGATCGTCACGAGGCTGGCAGACGCACCGTCCCGCTTGTCGCGCATGTAGACGATATAGACGCCGCCATCGACCGGGATCGGCCGCGAGAGCTGCCCGACCTGAAGCTGGTCCAGCGCCTGCTGGAGGGCCGGTTGCATGGTGCCTTCGACGACCCAGCCGGCGTCGCCGCCGCGGGTTGCGGAAGGAGCCGCGGAGAACTGCTGGGCCACGGCCTGGAACGGCGCGCCCTGGACCATCTGCTGCACCAGCTGATTCGCACCGTTCAGCGCCGCCTGCTGGCCACCGACCCGGGCGGACTCGATGTAGATCTCGCCGATCAGGTACTGCTTTTTGACAGCGGCTTCGGAGACCTGGCGCATCGCGGCGGCCACGGCGGACCGGCTGACGCGGGCGCGGCTCTGGAACCGCCCGCCGACCAGTTGTGACCAGCCGATCTGGGTCCGCAGCTGTTCGCGCAAGGTGCTCGGCCGGATGCCGCCCTGGGCGAGGAAGTCCACATAGGCCTGGGGCGCAGCGCCCACTTCCTGGGCCATGGACGTGATTTCCTGCTCCACCTGTTCGTCGGAGACGACCAGGTCCTCGTAATTCCTCAGCTCCTGGGTCTGCAGGCGCTCATCGATCAGGGCGTTCAGGGCCTGCTGCTGGATGGCGGGAATGTTCTCGGGCGTCGGCTGAACCTGGGTCATGGCGATCAGCAGCAGCATGCGCTGGCGCAAGTCGAACCCGGTGATGACGCTGTCGTTCACCGTGGCCAGGATGCCGTCTGACATCTGGAACGCGGGCGCAGCCGGTGGCGCGACCGGCGCGGCCTCAGCCGCTGGATTCAGATTGCCGGCGGCTGCCGGCTGTGCCGGAGGCGCGGTCTGGGCCATGGCCGAACCGGCCAGGAGGGCGGCGATCGCCACGCCCGTCATGTAACGCTGCAAACCCATGTCAGTCCGTATTCCTCAAGCGGCGCTGGTCCGGTTTTCGTCCCGGATTTGCGAACCGCGCACCCCCGGGCCGCGCGGCCGTCAGCGCCCGTCGCTGCGTCAATACCCTGTACCGCCGAAAGTGGCGAGGTTTAGGCGCACATAGACGCCTTCGGACGGTCCGGTCGGGCGTACGCGGGTGTTGTCGCGCCGATAGCCGATCTCGAACCTGAAACAGTCGTCGTCGAACAGCAGGCCGACTTCGGAGCGGGTGATGATGTCCCGCTCCAGATCGGCGATGCCGGATGCCGCCACGCCCCAGTTGCCATAGACGAACTGCTGACCCGACACCTGCACGAATTCATAGTTTCGGTTCAGGGGGCCGGCCAACGGATTCGAGCGGTCGATGATGTAGCTGACGGACGCCAGATTGCGTTTGCCCCAACGCCCGTCCACTGCCGTCTCCGCCCGCCGGATCTCACCGGAGGCGTCGATCGTGGCATGGCCCCAGCCGCGAATCCGGTCCGACGGCGAGAAGCTGCCCTGCACCACCCAGTCCGACGTCTGGGAAGCCAGGCCGCTCGGACCATAGAGCTGGGCCGGCAGATCCGGGACCGGCGTCAGGAAGGCAGGCTCATCATCGGCGCGATAGCTGCGGCCGATGAACAGGCTGGCCTGCCGTCCCTCGTTCCAGCGCAGGGTCGCACGCGTACCGATCGTCAGCCGGAGTCCGCCCTCGTACAGATCGTAGCCGGGGAAGCGATCGGTCCGGAACAGCGAGCTTTCGTCCAGTTCCAGCGTCTGGCTGTCCTCGATCGGGATCCGCGGATCGAGGTCTGACGTCGTCGAGGCCGACAGCTGGGCCATCGGCTCCAGAATCAGGTCGGCGCCGGGGCCGACGCTACGGAACAGCGGATAGCTGATGTCGAGGCCAGCGGTGGCGCGGCCCCGTGAGATCGCCTCTTCCTCCAGCCCCAGCATGGGCGGCAGGTCGCCAACGGAATAGAAGTCGGCGCGCACATCGACGAAGGGTTCCCACCGCACGCCAAGCGGCGAGATCAGGGTGCGCCGCCATTCGGCCTGGCCCGAAATCCGCCGGCTGTCGACGCCGGGCAGGTCCGGCGTCAGCACGGCGGGGATGATCTGTGGCCGCAGCACGGGGCCGCCGACATAGTCGTCGCGATACAGCGACACAGCCGACCCCCGCAGCCGCAGACGGCCGCCCAGAACCGGCCCTGACGGCTCCCATCGCGCCTCGACCAGCGGTGCCACCACCGGCAGGGCTCCGTCCGCTTCGAACTCGTTCAATGCGGGCGTGACCGGATCAAACCGGGTGACCCGCAGGCTCTGCAGGTCGAAGGCCGCGATCGACAGGTAGGAGCGTGCGGTCTGCCGCTCGGCGAACAGCTGGCTGATCAGCCGCCGCTGGTCGCCGTAGTAGAGTCCATTGTCCTGATAGGGGGCGCGAATGTCGTAGCGATCAAACAGGGTCTTGTCTGAAACACGCTCGAGCGTGAAGCCCCAGCGCCATGGGCCCATGGGATCGAATCGGCCATGACCAAGGAAGTAGCTGCGGCTCGTCCGGTCGCCGTATTTGACGTTGCTCTCGGCGTCGCCGTCGCCGTCGAGGTCGAAGTCTCCGAAGCTGCGCTCATAGGTATAGCCGCCGCGCGCGACGATCATCCCGTCGGCGAACCGGCGACGCCATTGAAGGTTCAGCAGGGGAGCCACGTCGGTGTTGAACTGCGGGCTGATCAGCCAGTCTTCGGACGGCGACACCACACGAAGATAGGGCACCTCGAGGCTCAGGCCGCGGCCCTCGTCATAGCTGGGGATCGGCACGAGGAAGCCTGAGGCCCGTTCGACGGTCGGATCAGGATGGGCGAAGAACGGCAGATAGAAGACAGGAACGCCGCCGACGCGGAACACGGCATTGCGATACAGGATCGCACGCAGTTCCTCGTCCTGCACGACCTTCTCCGCCTGGATGGAGATGCTGGGTTCCTTCGGATTTCCGTCGGCGTCGCAGATCGGGCAGGGCGTAAAGAGGGCGTAGTTGAGCTCGTTGACGTTCTCGCTCCGGCGAACCGCCGTCGCCGCCATCAGGCTGGCACCGTTGCGAAGGCGGGTGGCGAAATCGACGGCCACGCCCGCCTTCAGATCCGAGTCGAGCTCCAGATAGCTGGCGAAGACGACATTGCCCTCGGGGTCACTGAACTCGACTTGGCGGTCAGCCGTGGCGATACCGGCACCGAGGTCGTAGGTGACAGCGCCTGCTCTCAGCGTCGCGCCGCGGAACCGGGCCAGCACACGGTCGGCGCCGGCTGCCTCTGCGGTAATCACGTCGCCCGCCCGACCGGCCGAATCCGCTTCGATATAGACAGCGTCGGGAGGCAGCCCGTCCGCGCCGGACGGCGGCGGGGCAATCGCAACGGGCGCCTGCTGCGCCTCGGCGGCCCCCGCCAGTGACGTCAGCGCGATTGCGGCCGCACCGGCCAGAAGCCGGTAGCGCAAGGCTCCCCAATCGGGCGCGCGGCGGTCACGCTGCATGCAAGAATTCACTCTGAAGTGCGGACGGTCCGGCAAGCCGGATGGCAGGCCGGATCGCTTAGCCGTCTTCGGTATAGAACAGCAAGGTGAAGGCGGCGAGCGCTGTCAGCAATGGCGGAAGCCAGGCCGCCAGCCAGGGCGGGATCACTTCCGCCGAACCGAAGGCGGACGCCGCCTGATTGACGAAGAAGAAGCCGAAACCCAACACCACCGCCGCCACGCTCATCCGCGCCAGATCGCCCAGTCGCATCAGCCGCAGCGAGAAGGCCGCTGCCAGGATCGACATGGCCGCGAACATGAGCGGCGTCGCCAGCAACTGCTGCAGCCGCAGCCGGTAGGCCGTCGACGAGAAGCCCGCGGCCTCGACCCGGTTGATCTGGGCCGGCAAGGACCAGAAAGACGTCGCCTGAGGCCGGGCGAACCGTTCGAACGCCTCTTCGTCGGCGAGGCTTGAGGGCAGATCGAGGGTTGCGTAGCGGACCGCGCGCTGGCCGATCTCCGCCCCTATCGCATTGACCAGCCGCCAGCTGCCGTTCGACAGGGAGGCCGAGTCGGCGTCGATCCGCTCGGAGAAGGTCCGCATGCCTTCGGCGTCGTTTGTGTAGATGAAGAAGGTGACGTCCAGCAGCCGCGCGCTGGACCGGTCCTGACGCTCGGCCCGGATGACCATCTGCCGGGTGTCGTCGCCTTCGCGGATCCAGACGGTGGGGCGGGCCTCGGCACCGGCCGCAGATCCCGACAGTCGCGCCCGCTCGCGTTGGAACAGGCCGTCCGCGGACGCCGCCAAGGGTCCGAGGGCCGCGACGGTCAGCACGCCGAACATCAGCGCCGCGCCCGCCGCAGGCAGCACGAATCGCCAGGCGGACACGCCGGCCGCCCGCATCGCTATCAGCTCGCTGCGCCGGTTCAGGCCGACAAACGCTGCCAGGGTCCCGAACAGGAACACGAACGGAAGCAGCTGGATGATCACCTGCGGCGACTTCAGGAACATCAGCCCCAGGATGCGCATGCCCGACAGGTCGACGTCGGAGCCCACTCCGCGGGAAATCTCCACAAAATCGATCAGCATGATCAGGGCGGCGATGACGCCCAGCGCAATGCCCAAGGACCGCGTCTGCTGGACCAGCACATAACGTTCGATGCGGCCCAGCCTCAGCCAGGGGACGGGCAGGGAGGTGCGGCTGATCATGCGAAACGCGCCTTCAGCCGCTCATAGGCCGGCCAGACGGGGCGCCGTCGGGGCTTCAGGGCCCGGAACAGCAGCCTCAGGGCGACGACGGTCGCGACGATCGGCAGCAGATACTGAAAAATGTTCAGCCAGCCGTTCCAGGCGCTTGCGGAGACCACACCATAGCCGGCAATGCGGACCAGCAGGAACACGCTCGCGACCTTGGCAATTCGCAGACTGTAGCCCGTCCGGCTGAACGGCCCGCCGAGGATCGCCGTCAGCGCCATGGCCATGGCCATCAGGGCGTAGAGTGGCGCTGATAGCCGGGAATGCCCCTCGGCCATGAGTTCGCCCGCCGATCCGACCCGTTCGAGGTCCGCCGGCGACGGATTGAACAGCTGCGTCAGGTAAAGGTCCGACGGCTTGTAGCGGACCCGGTCAGTCATGGCCGTATAGGGCGACAGGTCGACCACGGTCTGGGCGAACGAGGCGTAGGTCAGCACGCCCCGGCTGGAATAGCGGGTAGTCGACGCATTCTTCATGGTCACGACCGGCAGGCCGTCGATGCGGCCAAACCGCGCCTCGGCGGCATCCCATGTCACCGCGTCATCGCCGTCCCGCATGTAGACGAACAGGTTTTTCAGCAGGCCGTTCTGCTCGATCTGCTGGACATAGACCGTCAGCCCGTTGGGCCCCTGGACGAACTGCCCTTCCTCGACCAGCAGGGCGGCCAGATCGGTCCTGACGGCGAAGGCCTCGGCTCGCGCCTGACGTTGCGCCCATGGCTGGCCCACCGTGGTGACCACGAGTGTCAGCAGGGCCGCGATCGCCGCGATCCGCACCGCCGGCCGGATCGCCGACCAGCGGGTGACGCCCGAGGCGAACACCGCCGTCAGCTCCTGCTCCCGCTGCAGCCGCGTCAGGGCGATCAGGGCACCGACGAACAGGCTGATGGGAATGATGACCGCCAGCAGCTGCGGCACGGCCAGCAGGGTCAGCTTGACCATGACCCATACGCTCTGGCCCCGTTCGACGATGACCTCCAGCTGGTCGAGGCTCTGGCTCAGGATACCGATTCCAGCCAGCGCGGCGCAGGCAGCCACCACAGGGCGCCCGATCTGACGGAAAAGGTAGCCTTGAATCAGTGTCATGTTTCGAAGGAAATCGCGCATTGCGGGCGGCGGCGAGCGGGAGCATCTAATACACACCCGAACGCGCCGGTGAAACCGCGTGCGCTCATCCCATCGACACAGAGCCGGGGCGTACGACCCGGCGGGAGTAGTAAATGAAGATCGAATTCGTCGCGTCTGCGGGCGCCGCCGAGGTTCTGGCCGTCCTGGTCTACGAAGGCCGGCTCCTCTCAGGCATGGGCCCACAGCTCGACACGGCGACCTCCGGCGCCTTGACGAAGGCTATGTCGGCGGGTCGCTTCAACGGCGGTTCGAACAGCACACTGACGATCGCCGCTCCGGCCGGGGTCGAGGCCGGGACCATCCTGCTCAGCGGCGCAGGCGAATCCGGAAAGTTTGACGACCTCGCGCTCGAGGCCGCCGCCGGCGCCGCCTATCACGCGGTGAAACTGTCGGGCGCTGCCGCCCTGACCATCGACGCGACGCACCTGTCCGCCGATCAGGCGGCGCGTGCGGCCTTCGCCGCTCGTCTGGCCGCGTACCGCTTCCTCAAATACCGCACCACGCTGAAGCCCGAGAAGACGCCTTCGATCGAAGCGATTCGCGTCGTCGCCGCCGACCCTAAGGCCGCCGAGGCCGCCTATGCGGCTCTTGCCGCGGTCGCCACGGCCGTCGAGTTCGCCCGCGACCTCGTGGCCGAACCGGCCAACGTCCTCTACCCGGAAGAATATGCGAAGCGTGTGAAGGCGCTCGAGAAGCTTGGCCTGGAGGTCGAGGTCCTCGGCGAGAAAGAGCTTGAGAAGCTCGGCTTCCGCACCCTGCTGGCCGTCGGTAGGTCGTCATCATGAAGTGGAACGGCGGCAAGAAGGGCGACCAGCCGATCGCCTTCGTCGGCAAGGGTGTGACATTCGACACCGGCGGCATCTCGATCAAGCCGGCGGATGGTATGGAAGACATGAAGTGGGACATGGGCGGCTCGGCCGCCGTGGTCGGCCTCATGCACGCGCTCGCCGGCCGCAAGGCGAAGGTCAATGCGATCGGCGTCATCGGCCTGGTCGAGAACATGCCGGATGGAAACGCCCAGCGTCCGGGCGACGTGGTCATGTCACTGTCGGGCCAGTCGGTCGAGATCCTGAACACAGACGCCGAGGGCCGCCTCGTTCTGGCGGACTGCCTCTGGTACACCCAGGACCGGTTCAAGCCGAAATTCATGCTCGATCTCGCGACCCTGACCGGTGCCATGATCGTCGCCCTCGGGCTCGAATACGCGGGCGTGTTCTCCAACTCGGACGAACTGGCGAACAACTTCCTCACCGCGGGTCCCAAGGTTGGCGAGAACGCCTGGCGGATGCCGCTCCCGGCCTTTTACGAGCGCCACATCGACACCCCGATTGCCGATGTGAAGAACACCGGTAACGGCCGCGCCGGTGGCTCCATCACCGCCGCCCTGTTCCTGCAGCGCTTCACCAACGGCGTGCCCTGGGCCCACATCGACATCGCCCCGACGGCCTGGGTCAAGGATAGCCGCAATCCGACCGTTCCGGACGGCGCTGTCGGCTGGGGCGTGCGCACGCTCGACCGGATGGTCCAGGATTCGTACGAGGCCTAGGCCGGAATGACGACCACCACAGTCCCTTCCCCCCTTGCGGGGGAAGGTGGCCGGCGAAGCCGGACGGATGGGGGGTGGGCGTCTGCTCGTCGTGGACGCAAGAAGCCGACGCGGGCCGAGAAGGCGTTGTGGATTCACATCCGCAACCGTGGAATCGATGGTCTGCGATTCCGACGCCAAATGCCGCTCGGTCCCTATGTCGCTGACTTCTGCTGCCCAGCCATCAAGCTCGTCATCGAAGCGGATGGCGGGGTTCATGCGTTGCGAGAGGTGGAAGACAAGGTCCGGGACGACTGGCTGCGGTCCCAAGGTTTCGTCGTCCTTCGCTTTCCGAACCAGACCATCCTCGGACGGCCGGACATCGTCATCGGAAGTATCCGGGCGCATGCCGCCAAGGCCGGTGTACCCACCCCCCATCCGTCTCGCTCCGCGAGCCACCTTCCCCCGCAAGGGGGGAAGGGGATGAGTGATGGTCCGGAAATCTGGTTCTACCACCTTGAGCGGTCAACCCTGGAACAGGTGCTGCCCGGCCTGATGGAGAAGACGCGCGAGCGGGGCTGGCGGGCGCTCGTGCGCGCCGCCGACGCCCGTTTGCTCGACGATATCGATGAGCGTTTTTGGACGTATCGAGACGACAGCTTCCTGGCGCATGGCAGGGCGTCCGGGGCGGAAGCAGCGCGGCAGCCCATACTGCTGACCGAATCGCTTGAGAACCCGAACGGCGCTCAGGCGCTGTTCATTGTGGACGGCTCAGAACTGGGCGACACGAAAGGTTTCGAGCGATGCTTCATCATCTTCGACGGACGCGACGAGACGGCGCTGACGGGCGCGCGCGTCCGGTGGAAGTCGCTGAAGGATGCGGGCGCGGCGCTGGCCTACTGGAAGCAATCTCCGGAAGGACGCTGGGAAAAGGCGGCCTGATCGCCGTGCTGGCGTTGGCGGCGTGCGCCGCGCCGGCCTCCGAGGCCCTGGCACCCCGCACCATCGAGGAAGCCCAGATCAACCAGCCGACCGGCTCGCGCCCGTCGAATCCCACCGCTGACATGTGCCGGGCGGGTGAACTTCAATGGCTCGTCGGGAAACCGAAGACCGATATCCCCGTTCCCGTTGATGTGGTGAACCGACGCGTCACCTGCACGACATGCCCGGTCACCGAGGACTATTCGCCGACCCGCCTGAACATCTTCTTCAACGAGCAGACCGAAGTCGTCGAACAGGTTCGCTGCGGTTGAGCCCCTCACAGGAGACGAGCCGATGAAACTCCAGGCCCTCAGCCTTGCCGCAGCGGCGCTGCTGATCGCATCCTGCGCACCCGTCGACGCCGGCGATCCGGCGCCGATGCCGCCCGACGACGGTCCGACCCAGTGCAAGGCGGACCAGTATCAGCGCTATGTCGGCCGCAACCGATCCGAACTGCCGGCGCGCCCGGCCGGGGAGGTCTGGCGCGTGACCTGCACCACCTGCCCCGTGACGATGGACTACAGCCCGCGGCGCCTGAACATCCTGTTCGATGAAGCAACCGGGGTGATCCGCGAGGTCAAATGCGGATGAAGTGGGCGATAGCCGCTGCGGGCCTTGCGCTCGTGGCCTGCGCACCTGTCGCGCCGTCTCCGGACACGACCCCGATTCCGCAGCGTTGCGACGCGGCGGCCGCCCGGTCGCTGATCGGTTCGCATATCGGCGCGGTTTCTTTCCCGCAGGGCGCCAATGTCCGGATCGTCTGCACGACCTGCCCGACGACGAAGGACCTGCGGCCGGACCGGCTCAACATCCGCTTCGTAGAGGCCACCGGTATCATCGAGAGCGTGGACTGCGGCTGAGCAGGCCCTTGGCGATTCCGCCCTTTCCCGACAAGGTACCCATGAGGGCAGGGGAGGCCCCGATCATGCGCACACTCTTGCTGGCCGGCGTCGCCCTGACTGTTTCGCTGATCGGCCCTGCCGCCGTTGCTGATGCAACGACCGAACGGGCCATGCTGGACCGGATCGAACGGCCCCAGGTCTGTGGGCCTGCCGTCTCGGCCAACACCGGCACGCCGGTCGCGAACATGGTCATGGTCGACGGTTTCGGAACCGGTGGATTCGCAGTCGATACGACCGTCCCCGAAGCCCAGGCCTGGTTCAACCACGGCGTCCGGCTTCGCTGGGCATTCGAGCACAAGGAGTCGGTCCGGGCCTTCCGTAAGGCGCGCCTGCTCGACCCGACCTGCGGTATGTGCGCCTGGGGCGAGGCCTGGGCGCTGGGCCCCAATCTTAATGGCGGCGGCAACGACGACGATAGCCAGTCCGCCGCCCTCAAGGCCGCGCGCGAAGCCCGCCGGCTGGCGCGGCGCGCCACACCCATGCAGCGCCAGATGATCGACGCTCTCGTTCAGCGCTATTCGGGCCTGAAGGGCTCACGTGACCGGCGCTTCGCCCGGGCCATGGACCGGATCGCCCGTCGCAACCCCTCCGACATCACTGTGGCGGCCATCACCGCCGACGCCTGGATGCTCAAGGCCGACGAATGGTGGGATGATGACGGCAAGGCGAAGGACCCCGGCATCACACGGGCCATGGAAATTCTGGAGCTGACGCTTGCCGCGGCACCGAATGATCCCGGAGCCATTCACCTCTACATCCACCTGACCGAATGGTCAGACGATCCGCACAAGGCCATTCCCTACGGAGAGCGGCTGGCCATGCTGGCACCCGGGGCCAGCCACCTGGTGCATATGCCGTCCCACACCTTCTATCGCGTCGGCCGCTATCGCGACGCCATGATGTCGAACGTCAACGCCGTGGCGCTGGACCTCAAATACGACAGCCTTGCGCGCCCGCCGGGCGGTGTGCCCGGCATGCCGCTGCACGGTCACAACATTCATTTCGGCATGGGCGGGGCGCTGATGGCCGGCGGGGCTGATGAGGGCCTGACGCTTGCGGGCTGGTTCCTGTCCACCTACCCGGACATCCCGGCTGACAACACGTGGCGGCAGGCCATGGCCAATAATGCCTACGCCCTCTACGGCCGGTTCGGTTCTGCGGAACAGGTCGAGGGCCTCACCGAGCCGCCCGAAACCCATCCGATGCTGCGCGTCAGCTGGCGCGTCGCCCGAGGGGAGGCGGCAGCGCGCGCCGGGGACGCTGCGGCGGTCCGGGCCGAGGCCGCGGCGATCGCCGAAATCCGCTCGCAGACCGGCTTCGCCACCGGCCCCAATGGCGAGATGCGCAACGAGTTCACGGAGGTCTCCCAACGCGTGCTTGAGGGTCGCGCCGCAATGATCGCGGGCGATGCCGATGCCGCCATCGCGGCCTTTACCCGTGCGGCCGCAATCCAGGGGCAGGGCGAGGAAGGCGGCGACCCGCCGATCATCTGGTATCCGACCCGCCGCAGCCTTGCCGCCGCCCTGCTGCTGAAAGGCGACGCGGCCGGTGCCCGGGCAAAGGTGCTGGAACTGATCGCGGACTGGCCGAACGACCCCTACAGCTATTTCGTGCTGGCCGAGGCCGAAGCGGCCCTGGGCGACGCGACCGCCGCCGCCGAGGCGCGCCGCCGGTCGCGCATCGAATGGATCGGTGGTGCCATGGACCTGAATCTGGCCTGAGCCGGATCAGGCCGGCCCGGCGACCGCCATATTGTCGATCAGCCTGGTGCGCCCCAGCCAGGCGGCGATCAGAATGCGGCCCGGGGCGTCGACCCGACCGGCCTCGAACCCGGCCAGATCGTCAGAGCGGCGGACGGCGACATAGTCGACATGGCTGAATCCGGCCCGCAGCAGGGCCTCCCGAGCGTCCTGCTCGACAGAATCCAGAGCCGCCCCGGACGCCGCCGCCAGTCCGGCCTCCGCGAGCACGCCGTTCAGCTGACGGGCGATCGCAAGCTCGGCTTCCGTGAGGTACGCATTGCGTGACGACAGTGCCAGGCCGTGGCCGTCCCTCATGGTCGGCGACCCGACGACTTCGGTTGGAATATCCAGATCGCGCACCAGCCGCCGCACGACCATCAACTGCTGCCAATCCTTCTCGCCGAACACGGCGACGTCCGGCTGGACCTGGTTCAGCAGTTTGGCGACCACAAGCGCAACGCCGCCGAACATCTGCGGACGGAAATCGCCCTCCAGTCCCTCGGCCGGTCCGCCGACGCTGATCGTGGTCGTCGCACCCGCCGGATACATCTCCTCGACTGACGGCGCGAAAAGCAGGTGGCAGCCCGCCCCCGCCAGCAGTTCAGCGTCCTTCGCCTCCTGCCGGGGATAGGTCCCCAGGTCTTCGTGGGCGGCGAACTGGGTCGGATTGACGAAGACGCTGGCCACGACGCGGTCCGCCCTCTGACCCGCTTCCCGCACCAGTGTCAGATGGCCTTCGTGCAGGGCACCCATGGTCGGCACGAAGCCGATCGTGAACCCTTGCCGCCGCCAGCCGCTTACAGTTTCACGCAGCGCCGCGATGCCGCGAACCACGGGGAGGGCGTCAGTCTCGGCCATGATGAACGGATTAACCTTTCGGCTTAAGCCTGCTTGTGAACCGGGCGGCAAATCTTGCCGTGCCAGTGTCGGCTTATGACGCCCAGCCTTATCATTCGTCCAGTCGTGGTCCTCGTTTCGGCCGTCGCCCTGAACGCCTGCGGCATGATCGACAGCGATCCCCATCGCTTCGAGAACCTTGCCAATTCGGTCGCGGCCATCGACGTGGGCGGCAAGCGCGCCGCAGCCGCGCCGCCACGCACCGCCGCCGATGCGGGCTTGCGTCCGGCGCTGCGCGTCGAGGTAATGGACCCGCACGCGCTCTGGGATGCTCGCGACGGTCTTGAAGGTGCTGTTGAACGCGCGGCCCCTCAGCTGGTGGCAGCCGCTGCCCCTGCCGTGGCCGACGCCGTGGTTCAACAGGTGTCCTCTCGTATCGACGCCGCTTCGGCCCGCGCCGGCCTGCGTCCTGCCCTGCCGAGTCCCCGTGCGGCCGCCCTGCGCGCCAACCGGGGCCTCGTCCAGCTCGGCGCATATTCCAGCGAGGCCGCCGCCCGTTCGGCCTGGGCCCGCCTCAAGTCCGGCGAGGCCGCCTGGGCCCTGAACGGCCTGTCGCCGGTCTATGAGGGCGTCGAGGTCGGCGGCCGTCGCCTGACCCGGCTCTGTCTGCGCAGCCGCCGGAATCGACGATCCCTGGTGCAATCGGGTCGCCTGACCCGCGCATCCACAGCCGCCGTCCATCGGATCGTTGACGTCCGCAGCCTTGGACGCGATTCTGTGGAACTGCGGTCGCGCGTCTGAGTCGGCGGCCGCCAACGGGGCGTGAACATCCATGGCTGACCCTTCGGTCATCGTCGTCGGCAACGAAAAGGGTGGGGCGGGCAAGTCCACCCTCGCCATCCACATCGTCTGCGGCCTGCTTCACGCGGGCCGGCGCGTGGCCATCATCGATCTGGACCTGCGCCAGCGCTCGATGGCCAAATTCTTTGCCAATCGCGCCGCCTGGATGGCCGGCAACAAGCAGGTCCTGCCGATGCCGATCGAGCCCGACATGGGCGACGGCAAGGCGCTGGCCAAGGCCGACGAGACGGAACAGATGGCCCGCTTCGAGGCTGCGATGGCCCGGGCCCGC
>VFBG01000312.1 GCA_006515835.1 bacterium
TAACGCGGCTCGCGGTTCAGGAGCCACCGCTTGCGGCTTCGCGCGCGACCGCCACCCCCGCTTGCGGCTTCGCAGGAGCAACCCGGCGAACTTGGCTGACGATCAGTTGGCGGGCGACGCCAGCAGGGGCACCTCGACGTCGTTGGACTGTTTCGTTCCAGGGGTGCTGCGGCCATCGTCGATGTACTTCTGCATCAGTCGGGTCAGCCGCTGCACGACGTCGGGCTGGGCCGCGGCCAGGTTCTTGGTTTCGCCGAGGTCGGCCGACAGGTCGTAGAGTTCCAGCGCCTGCTTGTCCTTCTCGAACAGGAAGACCAGCTTCCACTTGCCCTGCCGGATCGCCAGGGTGCCGTTGGCGGCTTGGTGGACGACGGCTTCGTGGGTTGGGACCTCACGCTTTTCGCCGAGCAAGAGCGGCAAGATGCTGAAGCTGTCTTCTCCGGCGGTGTCCGGTAGCTTGGCGCCGACGATGGCGGCGCTGGTGGCCAGGAGATGCGTATGGCAGATCGGCTCGTCGACCACGGCGCCGGGCTTGACCTTGCCCGGCCAGCGGACGATGCAAGGCACGCGGTGGCCGCCTTCCCAGACGTCTCCCTTCAAGCCGCGGAACGGGCCGCTGACCTTGTGGCCGGCCTTGACGAGAGCCGGCAGCCCGGTGTAGCTCGCATGGCCGTCTGATGCCGCTCTTGCCCCGGAAGCGCGCCGACGGCGCCACCGGCTCGTGCGGCGACGTCAGCGGGAAGTAGAGGAAGAACGGCTTGCCGTCCTTGGCCCGCTCGCCGAGATAGCCCGTCGCCTGCTCGGCCAGGGTCGGCAAGATGGCGTCGAACTTCCAGCCGGGCAGCATCGGGCCGGGCCGGCCATCGAGGTCCTTGGTGTCCTTGCTGGCGCTCGGCTGGCCGACGGTGCGCTCGTTCTCGATGAAGCAGTAGGGCGGATAGTTAGGCACGTCGGTGCCGAAGTAGCGGTCGAAGCCGCGCGCGGTCGGGCCGCCCTTGATGGGCTGGTCGAACACGACCTGGCCCCCGGCCTTGGGCCAGTCCCAGCCCAGGT
>VFBG01000313.1 GCA_006515835.1 bacterium
CGCCGCCGATGATGGCCACGCTGCTGACGTGCCGGTGCTGGAAGGTCTGGTCGACGACGTTCAGGCTGGCGTCGAGCTGGACCCAGCGCGCCTCCATGAACACGTTGTCCGCCGCGCCCACCGCCGAGTCGCCGAGGTAGCTGTTGGTCGAGTTCAGCGTGTTGAACAGGCTGTCCGCGTCGAGCTTGTACGGGAAGACGATCTGGATGAACTGGTGCTGGTCGGTGGCGGACGGGCCGCGACCCGAACTGGCGACCAGCGTGCCCATCGTGTTGGGGAAGGCCGGCAGCGTGGGCATGGTCGAGCCGGGCACGTTGCTGAAGAGCCCCGGTCCGCCGTCCCCGGTGAGATCGCCGCCCTGGAAGGCGCTGTCGATGTCGCCACCGTCGAAGCCCTAGGGCGGCCTCGGCCGGGCCGGTGGTGGTCTGGAACAGGTCGTACAGGTTGTTGGCCGCGAGGATGAAGCCCGCGATGTTGCCGGGGCTGATGCCGGTGGCGTAGGTGTCCTGCAGTCCGTCGCCGTCGATGTCGATGCCGGACAGGGACTGCAGCTTGGCCAGGAAGGCCTGCTTGAGCAGGTCCGACGCGACCGCGCTGTCCGGGTTGCCGCCGTCGATCAGGTCGACCTGCGCGTAACTGCCGTCGAGCGCGTTGCTGGCCAAGGTCTCCACCTGGATGTCGGCCTCGGTCGGATCGAGGCCGACACCACCGCCTCCGCCGTCGCCGATGGGGGTGTCGGACCCGCCGCCACCACCCCCACCTCCGCCGCAGCCCACAAGGAACAGGAGCGCCGAGCAGGCCATCAGGCGGGAGACACGGGGTGTGGTCATCAGAGGTCCTCGGCGGCCGTCGGCACGTGTCGGCGCATGAACCGACTCCGGAACGGGCTGGGGTTCGGGCGATCGAACGATTCTCGGCCGGCGCACCCGGCCAGTCAAGGCAGCCGGGCGGCGTTGCAGGCCGTTCTTAGTGACGAACGCTTGCCGGCGTATCATCCAGGCCATGGC
>VFBG01000015.1:0-360 GCA_006515835.1 bacterium
CGATCTGCAGCACGGGGCCGAAGATCTCCTCCTTGTAGGATTCCATCTCCGGGGTGACGTGGTCGAACAGCGACGGGCCGATGAAATAGCCGCGCTCGTGGCCCTGCAGGCTGAAGCCGCGGCCGTCGACGACCAGTTCGGCACCTTCGCGCACGCCCGTCTCGATCCAGCCCTCGACGCGGGCCTTGTGCTGGGCGGTGACGACGGGGCCGTAGTGGGCGCCGGCGTCGGTCGAGACGCCGACCCGCATGGTCGGGATTTCAGCGACCATCCGCTCGCGCAGTTCGTCGGCGGTCTTCTTGCCGACGGGAACCACGACCGGCAGGGCCATGCAGCGTTCGCCGGCCGAGCCGTAGGCCG
>VFBG01000015.1:374-22324 GCA_006515835.1 bacterium
CCATGTCGGCGTCGGGCAGGACGATGCCGTGGTTCTTGGCCCCACCCATGGCCTGGACGCGTTTCCCGTGGGTCGCGCCGGTCTGGTAGACATAGTTGGCGATGTCGGACGAGCCGACGAAGCTGACCGCGTGGATCAGCGGATGGGTCAGGATGGCGTCGACCGCCGCCTTGTCTCCGTGAACGACGTTGAGCACGCCCGCCGGAGCGCCGGCTTCCATCATCAGCTCGGCCAGACGGACCGGGACGGACGGGTCACGCTCGGACGGCTTGAGGATGAAGGTGTTGCCGACGGCGATAGCCACGCCGAACATCCACATCGGGATCATGGCCGGGAAGTTGAACGGGGTGATGCCTGAGACCACGCCCAGCGGCTGGCGCATAGAATAGACGTCGATGCCGGGACCCGCGCCCCAGGTGTATTCGCCCTTCAGGGCGTGGGGGATGCCACAGGCGAACTCGATCACTTCCAGACCGCGCTGGATGTCGCCCTTCGAGTCGGCGACGACCTTGCCGTGTTCGGACGACAGCAGTTCGGCCAACTCGGTCATATTGGCCTCGACGAGGCGTTTGAACTCGAACATCACCCGCGCGCGGCGCTGGGGATTGGTCGAGGACCAGCCGTCGAAGGCGTGCTGGGCGGCCTGGACGGCGCGATCCATCTCGGCGACCGAGGCCAGTTGGACGCGGGCCTGGACCTCGCCGGTGTTGGGATTGAACACGTCCGAGAAGCGGCCCGAGGCACCGGTGAAGCTGGCACCGTCGATGAAGTGGTTGATGTCGCGCATGATCGGAAACGGTCCTGGAAAACGAAACTATCGGGTCGGATGGGCAGCGGTTTAGCGGCTGGCCCGCGCGGGCGCCAGCCGGTCTAGACCGATGCCTCGAACAGGGCGTCGCGGGCGATGTCGGCCTGGAGCATGGGGAAGAAATGGGTGCCGCCGGGCACGGTCCCGACGGTGACGTGTGGCAGGCCGCGCGGGTTCTCCGACAGGCTGCAGGGGCCCGGTCCCTCAGCCTTGAGCACGGTCACCGGACAGTCGAGGCGTTTCAGGGCGCGCCAGGGATCGTGGCTCTGGGCAGCGTAGTTGGAGGCCTCCCAGGCCGGGTCGCAGGCGAGGGTGAAGCCCTCGGGCGTCTCAATCAGGCCGTCGGCGATATAGTCGGCCAGCATCATCTCAGGCCAGCCGCGGAAGGCGCCGCGGCCCAGCCAGGCGGCCATGGCCTGTTCGCGACTGTCGAAGACCTTGCGCCGCCGCAGGGCGTTCCGAACGAGCGGAATGCGCGAGCCAAGCCGGTCCAGCAGGGGCAGATGGAAGACCGCCACCACCCAGCGGCTCCAGATCACAGGGTCGAACAGGACCAGTCCGCCAACGCGGTCAGGGCGCTCGGCCGCCGCAAGCAGGGCCGAGGTGCCGCCCATCGAATGCCCTGCCAGAATCACCGGTGGCCCGTCGAGCGTGTCCAGCAAGCCGACGAGGTCATCCCTGTGGTCGTGCCAGTCGCGGCGCCCGCCGCTCTCGGCCGGCAGGGTGGTGCCGCCATGGCCGCGCAGGTCGGGGGCCCAGATGCGCAGGGACCCGGTCAGGGGTGCCAACAAGGTGCGATAGGTCAGGGCGTTGAAGCCGTTAGCATGGACGAAGACCAGGTCCACGGGCCGCTTGGCGTCGCCGAAATCCAGTACATTGATGTAGCCCTCTCCCCGGTCATTGGACACCGGCAGGCTCAAACGTCGGGGCGGGGAAAGCCGGATCGCATCCATGGGGCGGAGATAGGGCCTTGGCTCGCCGATTGCCAGCAGCCTACCGGCAGGCCGGGCAGCGGCCGTGGGCCTCGATGGTGGTGCGGGCGATGACATAGCCGGCGGCTTCGGCAGCTCGGCCAAGGTCGCCGGCCACGGGCGCAGACACCTCGGCCGTCGCTCCGCAGCAGTCGCAGATGAGGAAGGCGGCGGCGTGATCGACCGAGCCAGAGGTGCAGGCGACATAGGCGCTGATGGAGGCAATACGGTGGGCCAGGCCCTTCCGTTCGAGAAACTCCAGGGCGCGATAGACGGTGGGCGGCTTGGCGGGCTGGCCGTCCTCGCCGAAGCGGGCGATCAGGTCATAGGCCTTCACGGGCTCCCCTGCGGCGAGCAGGAGCTCCAGGACGCGCAGGCGGGGCGGCGTCATGCGCTCGCCCTCGGCGCTCAGACGGAGATCGGCCGCCTGGATGGCGCGGGCGACATCGGCGGCTCCCGGAGGACCGTCGGCATGATGGTGGCCGCAGGCTTCGCTCATGACCCTGAGCTAGGCTCTCGTGAGCGGTCCCGCAACATCCGACCCTTGACGAGACGTGATGTTATCTCATAACACCATGACTTCGCCTGTTTCCGGATATCCTGATGCGTCTGTCTGTTGTCTCCCGCGCCGCCCTGTTGACCGCCGCAAGCTGGGCCGCCGTGGCCGGGGCCGCCGCAGCTCAACAGGCACCGCGCGAAAACGAACTGGACGAAGTCATCGTCACCGGCGCGCCCTATGGCATCAGCGCACGGGCCACGACCATCGCGACGACCATCATCGACGAGGAAGCCCTCGCCTCGGCCCCGGCCTCTTCGCTGGGTGATCTGGTGGCCGGCCTGCCCGGTATGCGTTCGACCGATTTCGCACCGGGTGCCAGCCGGCCGGTTATCCGGGGCCTGAGCGGACCGAGGGTGCAGGTGCTGACCAACGGCATCGGGCTGATCGACGCCAGTTCGGTCTCGCCGGACCACCAGGTGGCCACGGACCCGGCCGAGGCCAACCGGATCGAGATCGTTCGCGGCCCGGCGACCCTCGCCTATGGCGGCACAGCCATCGGCGGTGTGGTCAATGTGCTGGACAACCGCATCCCGACCGACCTGCCTGACGGTATCGACGGCGCGATCTCGACCCAGGCATCCAGCGTGGACAACGGCCGGTCGGTTTCGGGTCGGCTGACCTTCCCCGTCGGGCCGGTCGCGGTCAGTCTCGATGGAGTCAGCAAGCGGACCGACGACTATGACATCCCCGCCCCGGCCATCTCGCAGCGGCTGGCCGATGCCGAAGGGATTCCGCGCGGACCGGGCGGAACCCAGCCCAACAGCTTCTCCGAGCTGGACAGCCGGGGCGTGGGCCTCTCGTGGATCGGATCGCGCGGTTTCATCGGTGCCTCGATCAAGGACCTGTCCAGCACCTATGGCGTGGTGGCTGAAGCGGACGTCTTCATCCAGCTGGAACAGACCCGCGAGGACGTTCGCGGCGAATTGACCCTCGACGGCGGCCTCTTCCAGCGCCTGACCGGATCGTTCGGGCACGCCGACTACACCCACACGGAATTCGCGGGACCCGGCAATCCGGGCACCGTCTTCCAGTCCGACGGCTGGGAAGCGCGCGCCGATCTGGTCCAGCGGACCCGCGATGGCTGGAACGGCGCGATCGGGGTCCAGACCCTGTCGCGATCGTTCGCGGCGATCGGCGCCGAGGCCTTTGTCCCGGGCAGCGAGATCGAGGAGGCCGGTATCTACACCGTCCAGCGGCTGGACCGTGCTGCCTGGGGCCTTGAGGGCGGACTGCGCTACGATCGTCGCACGGTGCGCGCGACGCCGTTGTCGGGCGGGGCAGAGATCGAACGCGAGTTCGACAACTGGTCGGGGTCGGCCGCGGCCTTCATCAAGCCCTCGGCTGACCTGTTCCTCGGGGTCAGCCTGGCGCACAACGAACGCGCGCCGTCCGAGGTTGAACTGTTCGCCGACGGCCTGCACGTCGCTACCGGCGTCTATGAGACCGGCGACGTCACACTGAACAATGAGACGGTCACCACGATCGAGGGCACGGTCCACTATGAGGCCGGGCGCTTCCAGGGCGACCTGCACGTCTATGCCTCGAAATACGACGGCTTCATCGACGAGCAGGACACCGGCGCGGTCTTCGTCGACGGCGGCGAGAGCTTCCCGATCTTCCAGTTCGTCCAGACGGGCGCGGAGTTCCGCGGCTTCGAGGCCGAAGTCGCCTATGACCTGTGGTCCAGCGGCGGGCGAGCCCTGAGCTTCGCGGGCGCGCTCGATTTTGTGGACGCCAGGACCGATCTGGGGCCGGCGGCGCGCATCCCGCCCTACAGCGTGAGCGGGCGACTGCTTTGGACTTCGACGCCGGTCGACGCGACCCTCGAGGTGCGCAGAGTCGGGGAGCAGGATCAGCTGGCGGCCTACGAACTCGGAACCGACGGCTATACGATGGTCAATCTGTCAGGCGTCTGGCGTCCGTTCGCCGATCGGGACGTTTCCGTCTTCGCGGAAGCGCACAACCTGACCGACACCGAGGCGCGCGAGCACGTCAGTTTCCTGAAGGACCGGGCCCCGCTCCCGGGGCGCAATTTCAGGGCCGGGATCAGCTACCGCTTCTAGCGCTACGCCGGAATGGAGAGCCGGTTTGCCGCCTTGACGTGTCTGCGCTAGACACGCGCCTTCCTTCCTCAAGAGAGCTAGTTTCGCGTCCATGACCGACACCACCTCCACCGCCGGTCTGTCCGGCAACGTCCTGTTCTACGGCAAGCCCGAGCCCCTGTCGGTCGAGGCCCACGGCGCGCTCGGCGTTGATCCGGTCGAAAAGCCCTATGGCTTCGTGGCCACGACCAATCTGGTCCCGCTGACCGTGACCGAGTTCGCCCCGGCCGCCCTGTCCTATCCGGTGATCTTCGTCGGCGACGCCAAAATGCCGGTGGCCGTCATGGCCCTGCGCGGCGGCGAGAACCTGTTCGTCAGCGACGCGGGCGAGTTCCGCCCCGAGGCCTACATCCCGGCCTATGTGCGCCGCTATCCGTTCGTTTTCGCCAATGACGAAGTGCAGAAGCGTCTGATCCTGTGCGTCGACCGCGATGCGCCCTTCATCAAGGACGGCGGCGCCACGCCGTTGTTCGTCGACGGCAAGCCTTCGCCCTACGTCGAGCAGGCGATGGAGTTCTGCAACAATTTCGAACTGGAGCGTCAGCGCACCGACGCCTTCGTCAAGCTGCTGACCGAGCTGGACCTGCTGGACACCCGCGAGGCCGTGTTCACGCCGCGCAATCCGGACGGCACGGCCGCCGCGCCGCAGAAGATCGCGGAATATTTCGCCATTTCGGAAGACAAGCTGAAGGCCCTGCCGGTCGAGAAGCTGGCCGAACTGCGCGACAACGGTGCCCTGGGCCAGATCTACGCCCATCTGGTGTCGCTGCTGGGCTGGGATCGCCTGATCGCCATGGCCTTCCAGAAGGCCGCCGAGGCGCAGCCGGCTGCCGGCAACGCCTGACGAGTGGCTAGTGGCTAGTGGCTAGTGGCTAGTCAGCGGTCGCAAACAGCTGTTTGAAAAACAGAAAGCCCCGTCCGGTTCGTCCGGGCGGGGCTTTTTCTTTGGCAGTGCAATATTTCGGCTCACACTAGCCACTAGCCACTAGCCACTCCCGAGCCACTAGCCACTCCCGCCGCGTCAGCGGCGAGCGAGCAGCGCCCGGGTCAGGCATGAAAAGACCAGACGACCGGCTTCATCGAGCAGGTCGTGCTGGGCGATGACGATGCCCTTCTCGTCGCCGACCGGGTCCTTGCCCATGACGGTCATCCGGCCCCGCATCAGTTCACCCGCCGGCGGATTGCGCATGTAACGCAGGCCATCGACGGCCAGAACCTTGGACTGTGCCCAGCCCGCGGCCTTGTCGGCGAACAGCCTGCTCCAGAGGGCGTAGACCATGGCGTCCGGCGCACCGTACGAAGCGTCCCAGCCCGGCAGGAACCGCTCGACGAAGACATCGAGTGCGGCGGCGTCGACCATACAGGCACCGAGGGGCACGACCTCGCCGACGCCCAGATCTTCAAAATGGACGTGCAGCGGTTCGGTCATGCGTTTGGTCCTATCAGCCCGCAGGTTCTTCCGACACCCGGACCAGCAGCTTGCCGTCGTGGTCGCCGGTGAACAAGCGGTTCAGCGAATCCAGAGCGCCCTCGAGGCCGTCGTCGACATGGACCTTCCATTTGACCTCGCCGCTCTGCAGCCAGGGCCCCATCTCGGCGACCATTTCGCGGGCGCGGTGGGCGTAGTCGAGCACGAGGAAGCCCTGGATGTTGAGGCGGTGGGTGATGATGCGGCTGAAGTTCGGCGACGGCGGCATCTTCGTGGCGTTATAGGCCGAGATCAGGCCGCAAACCGCCATGCGGCCATGAGTCTTCAGCCGGTTGTAGACGGCGATCATGATGTCCCCGCCGACGTTCTCGAAATTGAGATCGATGCCGTCGGGCGCCAGTCGGTCCAGCGCCTCACCGACGTCCTCATTCTTGTAGTCCACGGCGGCGTCGAACCCGAGTTCCTCGGTCAGCCAGCGGCATTTGTCAGCGCCGCCCGCGATGCCGATCACGCGGCAGCCGCGCGCCTTCGCCACCTGTCCGGCGATCGACCCCACGGCCCCGGCGGCGGCGGAAATCACGAGCGTCTCGCCGGCCTTGGCCTTGAGCACGTCGGTGACGCCGAAATAGGCCGTCATCCCGGTCATTCCGAGTACGCTGAGGTTCGCCGTCAGCGGCATGCCGGTCGCGCGGTGGACCTGACGCAGCTCCATCTCGTTCACCACGGCATAGTCCGCCCAGCCGCCGGACATGGGGGTGACTACATCGCCGGCCCGGAACCGGCTGGACCGGCTTTCCTCGACCACGCCGAGGGTCAGGCCGCGCATGACGCCGCCGATCGGCACCGGCGGCAGATAGCCCTCGGCATCGTTCATCCACGTGCGGTTGGTGGGATCCAGCGACAGATAGACGGTGCGGACCAGCACCTGGGATTCGTTCAGGGCGGGGACCGGCGCCTCGACCAGCTCCAGGTCGCCCGGCTGGATCAAACCCCGGGGCCGCTGGCGCAGCACCCACTGACGATTCACGCGAGCCATGGCCATCTCCGGGTCTGTTTCGGGTTTTCTTTGTGAACCCGCATAGTCTGCAAGGCGCGGCCTGCTGTCCAGCCGGACCAAAGAAAAAGGCGGACCGGAAGGTCCGCCTTGAAGTGGCATCATCGAGAATGAGGCGCGGAGGCGACAGACTGACTTTCATCAGTCTCAAGTCGGGGGGGGCGTCGCCGCCTCCGCACGAAACTAACGGAGAATGTCGCCCTGGGTTCCGACCGGGGTGAATCTTTTTTCTCCCGCTGTGCGACCAAGGAACAGCGGCGGTTCTGGCCGCGTTCAGGAGGCCAGAACCCTCGCCTACGGAGTTTCCGCCATGACCCATCAATCGCCGCACGACAAGGCCGCGGATGCGGTCCACGAGGGCCGCCCTGTAGAGGCCCAGTATGTTCGCGGCGGCGGCAAGGGCCGGCGCATCTTTGTGATCCTGCTGGTCTCGCTGTCCGCTGTCGCCGTATTGCTGCTGGGCATGTGGTTCGTCAGCCAGGGCGGTTTCGCCGACACCAACGCCAACACGGGTGCCCAGGCCGTGGATGTACAGGCGTTCGACGACACGGGACCACCGCCGGTGCCCACGCCGGCACCGCAGTAGGCCGATACGAAAAGGCCCCGGTCTTGCGACCGGGGCCTTTCCTTTTTGGAGGGCCGTGGGCTCAGGCCGCCGCCTTCTGACGCGACGGGTGGAAGAACAGGGCCTGGCTGATCGCCGCCTTTACCGTTTCCGGCTGGAAAGGCTTGGTGATCAGGAAGGTCGGCTCGGGTCGCTCGCCGGTCAGCAACCGCTCGGGGAAGGCAGTAATGAAGATGACCGGCACGTCGATCCGCTTGAGGATGTCCTTGACCGCATCGATGCCCGACGAACCGTCGGCCAGCTGGATGTCGGCCAGGACCAGGCCCGGACGATGGCGGGCGACGGCATCAACAGCCTCATCATGGGTCGTGGCAGTGCCGGTGACGCGGTGGCCCAGTTCCTTCACGAGGCTTTCGATGTCAGCCGAGATGATAGCCTCGTCCTCGATGATCAGGACATCCGTCGCCAGTTCGGCGTCAATGTCCGTCTGGGCTTCCGAGATCAGCCGCTCGACGTCATGGGCATCGGCATCGAGAATCTGGGCGGCTTCGGAGGGTGTGAAGCCCTCCAGCGCCGTCAGAAGAAAGGCCTGGCGAGAGCGGGGGGCGATGCGCATCAGCCGGCGCGAGGCATCGTCGTCACGGCCGTCAAGGCCGCTCTTGTCCTCCAGCTGAGCCCCGGTCGTGGTCCAGATGGCGTGGAAAACATGATACAGCGCCACGCGTGGCGTCATTTCCGCTGGCAGCTGCCGTTCGCCGGCGGCCAGGGCTTCAAGCGCGACGCGGACGTAGTTGTCGCCCGTGGTCTGGTCGCCGGTCAGCGCGCGCGCGTAGCGACGGACGTAAGGCAGATGCGGCGCAAGTCGTGCCAGCAGGCTCATGTAAAAATTCCCCGACGATTGCGGTTCCCACCCTGGAGCCGCTGCAGTGCCCGTCAACGTATCAAATCGGTCACGGTTCCGCTTCGGTGCGCAAGCTTGAGCATTTATTGCTCCTTCCCTAGGAACCGGGCCTGCGGGGCGGCGTTCCGGCACTCGCAACAACTATCGTCAGGGTGGCGGCCGTTTATTCAATGACAGATAAATCCATTCCCCCCGGCAAGCCTCTCAAGGGCGGCGCAAGCCTGGAGGAAGCCCGACTTCGCCAGCAGGCGATCGGCGTCAAACTGCGTCACATGTTCGACGAGGTGGTGAACGAGCCCGTTCCTGACGAGTTTCTGGACATTCTGCGCAGGGCGGACGCGCGTTCCAAAGAGGGGAGCGGCGAATGAGCGGCGCCTCAAGCCCGCCGCCCAAACCACCCTCAGCCGACGACGACGCCTTCAAGCGGGAGTTGGTCGTGCTGATCCCGCACCTGCGGGCCTTCGCGCGGACCCTGACGGGCGACCCGACGGCGGCCGACGACCTGGCCCAGGACGCGATGATGAAGGCGTGGGATGCGCGCGCCAGCTATCAGATGGGCACAAACATGAAGGCGTGGACCTTCATGATCCTGCGCAACCAGTTCTATTCCGAAAAGCGCCGCTCCTGGCGCCAGACCCAGCTGGACCAGGAAGCCGCCGAACGGACCCTGGTCGCGGTCGATGATCCGGAGTCCCCGGTGGCGCTGGACGAACTTCGGCTGGCGCTCGGCACCCTGCCCGAAGAGCAACGCGAGGCGCTCATCCTCGTCGGTGCCGGCGGCTTCGCCTATGAAGAGGCCGCTGAGATCTGCCAGTGCGCCGTCGGCACCGTGAAGAGCCGGGTCTCCCGGGCCCGCAAGGCGCTTCAGGCAACGCTCGAAAAGGGCGGATATGCGCGTGACGGCCGCGCCGCCGGCGACGCCATGCGCTCCATACTCGCGGCCGCGGACCGTCTGAGCAGCGCGAGGCAAGGCTGACGCTGTGGTCAGGTTCGGCCGAGCCATCGCCAGGGGAATGGGGCGGGGCCTCGGCCCCGCAAAGTTCCAGGGCATCCGTTTCCGGTTAGGCCTCTGGCTGGCCATCGCCCTTCTGCCCCTGCTGATCCTTGGCGGCTTTCAGGCACAGTCGGCTTTCAGGGCTCAGGACGCTGAAAGGCGCTCCGACCTGCAGCGGGCCGCCGAACGGACAGCGGCCAACGCCAAGGCGCGCCTGGACAGCACCGGCGTCCTGCTGATCGCCCTGCGCCCCGAGGCGCTGGAGATGTTCTGCGAGCCGCGGCTCAGCGATCTGGTCGCCCGGCTCGAAGATCTGGACGGGCTGGCGCGGCTGACCGCCAACGGCGCCACGGCGTGCGCCTCCGACAGCCTCGGCGCTGCGCCCCCGGTGTGGCTGAGCCGGGCGCGGTCCACGCCCTGGTTCGAACGACTGCGCGGCGGCGAGGGAACGGTTCTGGCGCGCGCGCCGGCCATCGCCGGACACCCTCCCGGGCTGATCGTGGCAACGCGGCTGGAGCGGCCGATGGGCCGGTTCGACGGCGCCATGGTCGCCCTGATCCCCCTGTCCAGCCTGCAACCCGACCTCGACGACCCCTCCCTCCCGGAGGGCTCGCAGGCGGCGCTGACCGACGCCGACGGACGGCTGCTGACCGCCACCAATATCAACGCCTTCACCCTGACCCGTGGCCAGACGCTGGCCGGGTGGGTGCAGCGCGCACGCACCGGGGCCTCGGCGATCTTCGAGGCCGACGACGCCGACGGTCGACACAGGGTCTATGCCGGAGCCGCCCTGGCGGGCCGGGATGTGTACGCGCTGTTGTCTGCGCCGGCTCCCGGCCTTCTGTCCTGGGCGCGACTGAACCCGGTCGGGGCGCTGTTCATGCCGTTGCTGGCGTGGTTCCTGGCGTTCACAGCGGTGATATGGGTCAGCGAGCGGGTCGTCATCCGCTGGCTGAACTACCTCGAGCGGGTCGCGTCGATATACGCCAAGGGCCGGTTCTCGGTGCGTCCCGTGCAGGCCATGAACGCCCCGGCAGAGATCCGGGTGCTGGCGCGAACCCTCGATGATCTTGCCGAGTCAATCGTCGCCCGCGATGCCGCCCTGACTACCTCGCTTGAGGAAAAGGACGCGCTGATGCGCGAGATCCACCACCGGGTGAAGAACAACCTCCAGATCATCTCGTCCCTGTTGTCGATGCAACAGCGGGCCCTGACCGATCCGGCGTCCAAGGCGGCGGTCGGCGACACGCGCCAGCGTATCTCTGCGCTCGCCCTGATCTACCGCACCCTCTACCAGAGCGACGACCTGCGCTACGCCGACGCCCGCATCTTCCTGACGGAGCTGGTCGGGCAGCTGGTGGCCAGCGAATCGGGACGGGGTCAGCTGGTCACGTCGTCGGTCGAGGCGGACTCACTGGTCGTCGATCCTGACAAGCTTGCGCCGCTGGCTTTGTGGCTGGTCGAGGCCGTGACCAATGCCCAGAAGCATGCCTTTGTCGGCCGCGGCGGCGACCTGAAGGTCCGGTTCCTCGTGCAAGGCGAGACCAGCGTGCTGGAGGTCCAGGACGACGGGCCGGGCGTCAGCGAGACGTTCCGCGCGGGCGTGGGACGCACCCTGATGGGCGCCTTCGCCAAACAGCTTCGCGGATCGGCCGAAATGGTCCCCGCCGAAGGTGGGGGCACCATCGCACGCATGACCTTCGCCACCCCGGAAGCCGTCGTGCCGACCGATCCCGCCGACCTTGGAACCCCCACGCCGCCGCGACGTTGATACTCCAGACGCCGCCTCCCCCCGGCCTGAAGGAGTTCTTTCGATGCGCAAGATTTTCGTCCTGTTCGCCGCCGCCGCCGCCCTGACCACAGCGGCCTGCAACACTGTGTCCGGCGTGGGCCGTGACGCCTCGGCCGCCGGCCAGGCCGTCACCGGTGCCGCCGAAGACGCCAAGAACTAGACGCCCCCTTCCCGACCGCGATTCCCCCCCGACGCGCGGTTCGGTTGAAGAAGGCCCGCCGGCATCCCCCCGCCGGCGGGCCTTCGCTATTTGCGCGGCCCGCAACGCCGTCTAGCATCTCCCCGCAGGCGTCCGCAGAGACGCCATGACGAAGCGGGGAGGCGATCGATGACGGATGCGGTTGAGACCAGGGCGGATCCGAGCCTGAGAACAGTGGTGGTGGCGTCGGCCGCGGGCACGGCCTTCGAATGGTACGACTTCTTCGTCTTCGGCTCATTGGCCACCGTCATCGCGCGCCACTTCTTCGCCGACGCCGGCGAGACGGTCGCCTACATCCTGGCCCTGCTGACGTTCGGTCTCGGCTTTATCGTCAGACCGCTGGGCGCGCTGGTGTTCGGCTGGTTTGGCGACCGTACGGGCCGCAAGACCACCTTCCTCGTCACCATCACCCTGATGGGCGTGGCCACCGTGGCCATCGGCCTGTTGCCCGACTACGGCCAGATCGGCCTCGCAGCGCCCATACTGCTGCTGATCATGCGGGTCCTGCAGGGCTTTGCACTCGGCGGGGAGTATGGCGGGGCCGCCATCTACGTCGCCGAACACTCGCCGCCGAAGAAGCGGGGCCTTCTGACCGGCTGGATCCAGACCACCGCCGCCTTCGGCCTGATCGGCGCGCTGTCGGTGATCCTGATCACCCGGCAGATCGTCGGCGTAGAGGCCTTCGATGAATGGGGCTGGCGCATCCCCTTCCTGCTGTCGGCCCTGCTGCTGATCGTATCGCTGTGGATCCGGCTGAAGCTCAATGAGAGCCCGGCCTACCAGCGGATGGAGGCCGAGGGCGGCGAACGCCGCGCGCCGTACAAGGAGGCCTTCTTCCAGTGGAGCAACGGCCGGTTCGTGCTGATTGCCCTGTTCGGGATCATGATCGCCCAGGGCGCGGTCTGGTATTGCGGCTATTTCTACACCCGGTTCTTCATGGAGCGGGTGCTCAAGATCGACGTCAACACGGTCGACCAGCTGGTGCTGATGGTGACCGTGGCCTCGGCGGCGCTCTATGTCTTCTTCGGCTGGCTGTCGGATCGCCTGGGGCGCAAGCCGGTGATGCTGTTCGGCATGATCCTGGCCCTGATCACCTTCTTCCCGGGCTTCCACGCCCTGACGCGGGCCGCCAATCCGGCGCTGGCGGAGGCGCAGGTTTCCGCGCCCGTGACCGTGGTCGCCGACCCCGCCACCTGCGCCCTGCAGTTCGATCCGATCGGCAAGGCCGCCTTCTCAAGCTCCTGCGACATTGCCAAGAGCGTGCTGTCCAACGCCGGCGTCTCGTACTCGAATGCGTCCACGTGGACGACCTCCACAGCCGCCACACTGGTCCCCGGCCCGGACGCCTTCGTCGTGATCGGCGAGACGATGGTCGAATCTGTCGACGGGACGGGCATGGCTCCGTCGGAGCTCAAGGCCGCGCGCACCGATGTCGAGACCCGGATCAAGGCGGCGCTGGTCGAGGCCGGCTATCCGGCCAGGGCCGATCCGGCGCGGATCAACATGCCGCTCGTCTTCGGCATCCTGATGATCTTCATGGTCGCGGCGACCGCCCTGTACGGCCCGCAGGCGGCGGCGCTGGTCGAGCTGTTCCCGACGCGGGTGCGCTATACGGCGATGAGCCTGCCCTACAACATCGGCACCGGCTGTGGTCAGGGAACATCTATTTCGGGCTCTGGTATTCCGTCGCCTTCACCGCCCTGGCCGCCATCGTCGCCCTGATCTGGTTGCCGGAGACCAAGGGGCGGGACCTCGACGCGATCTAGGGCGTGGCGATGAAGAAGGGCCGGTTCAAGCCGCTGGTCTGGCCGGTCGTGCTGCTGATCGTCGGCGCAGCGGCCAACTGGCTGGCGGAATTCGCCGTCGGCCGGTGGCAGGACTATCAGCTCTACAGCATCTCGCGGCCGGTCGCAGACCTGCTGCTGGTCATCGGCGCGGTCTGGCTGGTGATGGCTGTGATCAGCGTGATCCGGAGGCGGTAGTCAGACCTTCCTGAGGCTACGCCCAAAGTCAGCGACATCGGCAATGTCGAGGCTCTCGCCCTCGAACCAGAAGGTTGCCAGAGCTTCATGGTTCAGGGCCACCCATTCGATGGCCTTCGGTGCGAGGCGTTTCAGGTCTCGCTCATCCAGACTGCTGGCAATCACCCGCGGGTCTGGACCGATGGAGACGGAGGCGCTGGGCTGATGCCGGCCCTTCCTGACATAGATTTTGACGCGAGGGCCATGCTGACCTAGCGCGGTCGAAATGAAGATATGGGCCAAAACCCCTGTCCAGTCCGAAGGCAGGTAGGCCATTTCAACGATGTCTTCCTCTTTGACCGCACGCAGTTCCTCGTCGAGCGTCGGCTCGCGATAGGTCCAGACGGCGGGTTTTTCGGAGAAGCCCATCAGATGAGTATCCACGCAACGAATGGTTGTGTCAAACCGGCAAGGCCCCCCGCTTGACCACCGTACGCATGGCCACGCTGGAGGACACGCGGGTCACGCCGGGGATGCGGGTCAGTTCGCGGGAGTGGACGCGTTCGAGATCATCGACGTCGCGCACCACCAGCCGCAGCAAATAGTCCGAGCCGCCGGTCATCAGATAGCACTCGACCACTTCGGGCACGGTCGAGATGGCGGTCTCGAACGCGGTCAGCGAGGCCTCGGCCTGGGATGACAGGGTCACGGTCACGAAGACGCTGATCGGCAGGCCGACGGCGCGTTCGTTGATGATGGCGGCGTAGCGGCTGATGACCTCGGCAGCCTCCAGCGCGCGGAGCCGACGCAGGCAGGCGCTTTCGGACAGGTTCACCGTCCGGGCGAGGTCGGCGTTGGTCATTCGGCCGTCGCCCTGCAGGGCGCGGATCATCTTGCGGTCGGTGTCGTCGAGGGCGACGGCAGAAACGGTCTTCAATGACGCACTCCTTCGCAGGTTCTGCGACTTTACAGTGTTCATACGACGAAAAGAACAGGAACCTGCGGTCAAACCACCGCTAGATTGCCGCCCGAAACGCGGCCGCCGCAGATCGGCCCGTCCCGTCTGAAGAGGAAACGGTCATGCGCGTCGGCGTCCCCAAGGAAATCAAGAAGAACGAGCACCGTATCGGCCTGACGCCGACCGCGGTGCGCGAATACGTCGCCCACGGCCATACCGTCTCGATCGAGACCGGTGCGGGCCTCGGCGCGGGCTTCACTGACGCCGACTACAAGAAGGCCGGCGCGAAGATCGTCGCCGATGCGAAAACCATCTTCGCCGGGAACGACATGATCGTGAAGGTGAAGGAACCGCAGAAGGTCGAGTGGGAAATGCTCCGCGAGGACCAGATCCTGTTCACCTACCTGCACCTCGCGCCCGATCCCGAGCAGACGAAGGGTCTGATCGCCTCGAAATGCGCGGCCATCGCCTATGAGACCGTGACCAACGCCCAGGGCGGCCTGCCGCTGCTGGCTCCGATGTCGGAAGTGGCCGGCCGGATCGCCGTCTTTTCGGCCGCCGAGACCCTGCTGAAGCACAACGGCGGCATGGGGCTGCTGTTCTGCGGCGTCCCGGGCGTGGCCCCGGCCCGCGTGCTGGTGCTGGGCGGCGGCGTCGTCGGCCTGAACTCGGCCCGCATGGCCATGGGCCTGGGCGCCGAGGTGGTGGTTCTGGAACGCTCCATCCCGCGCATGGCCTATATCGACGAGGTCACCAACGGCCGCGTCATCACCCGCTATTCCTCGATCGGTGCGATCGAGGAGGAGATGGTGAAGGCCGACGTCATCATCGGCGCCGTGCTGGTCCCGGGGGCCGAGGCGCCCAAGCTGATCAAGCGCGAGCATCTGAAGCAGATGAAGCCCGGTTCGGTGCTGGTGGACGTCGCCATCGATCAGGGCGGCTGTTTCGAAACCAGCCACGCGACCACCCACGAAGATCCGACCTATGTGATCGACAATGTCGTCCACTACTGCGTCGCCAACATGCCAGGCGCCGCCCCGCGCACCTCGTCGGAAGCCCTCAACAACGCCACCCTGCCCTTCGGCCTCGCGCTGGCGGACCACGGTCTGGAAGCCCTGAAAAAGAACCCGCACCTCGCGCGCGGCCTGAACGTGTTGAAGGGCGAACTGACCTATCCGGCGGTCGCCGAGGCGCTGAACATGCCGTGGAGCGATCCGTTCGGCGTCTGGGCGAAGGGCTGAAACTGAAGATGGGAAGGGCGGCTTCGGCCGCCCTTTTCACATGCGGCTCGGCCGGCCATGTTCGGCATGATGGCTGAGATCGTTCTTCAAACACTGACCAACGAAACCGGCGACGAACGGGTGCTGATCGTACGTCGGGCCGACGGCGTCTTTACCTATCGCCGTGAATGGCATGGCGAAGGCGGCTGGAGCGACGGGCTCGATTCGGGCCTCTATGACTCCGCTGATACTGCCGAGGCGGAAGCGCGTAGTCGGGTTGTCTGGCTGGTTCCGGCATTCCACTAAGGCCTTCGCCTGTAAATCGCCGCTCTCTTGGGGCATAAGCCGCGATCAAGCAGCGAGCGACCGCGTCGCGAGCGTTAGCGCCCATTTAGAAATCCCGCGATGAAGTTTCTCGACCAGGCCAAGATCTACATCCGCTCCGGCAACGGTGGGGGCGGAGCCGTGTCGTTCCGGCGCGAGAAATTCATTCCCAACGGCGGCCCCGACGGCGGCGACGGCGGCAACGGGGCCTGAACACCCTGATCGACTTCCGCTACCAGCAGCATTTCAAGGCCCAGACGGGCGTCCACGGCATGGGCCGGCAGATGCACGGGGCCAAGGGCGAGGACATCATCCTCAAGGTCCCGGTCGGCACCCAGGTGTTGGACGACGACAAGGAAACCGTCCTGCTGGACATGGACTATGCCGGCAAGACCGAGATGCTGCTCAAGGGCGGCAACGGTGGCTGGGGCAACGTCCATTTCAAGGGCCCGTCCAATCAGGCCCCCGCCTACGCCAACCCTGGCCAGGAAGGCCAGGAGCGCTGGATCTGGCTGCGTTTGAAACTGATCGCCGACGTCGGCCTGGCCGGCCTGCCCAACGCCGGCAAGTCGACCTTCCTCGCGGCGGCCTCGGCGGCGCGGCCCAAGATCGCCGACTATCCGTTCACGACCCTGGTGCCGAACCTCGGCGTGGTCGACCTGTCGCCCACCGAGCGGTTCGTCATCGCCGACATCCCCGGGCTGATCGAGGGAGCGTCTGAAGGCGCAGGCCTCGGCACCCGCTTCCTCGGCCACGTCGAGCGGTCGGGCTGCCTGATCCACCTGATCGACGGGACCCAGGACGACGTGGCGGGTGCCTATCACACCATCCGCAACGAGCTGGAGGCCTATGGGGCCGGTCTGGCGTCACCGATCTGCTGCGCGCCGCCTGGACCGAGGTCCGCAAGGACCGCGGCGAGATCGCTCCTGCGGAGACCGACGAGACGGTCATGGAAACCCCCGGCGGCTGGGCACCCTGATGGGGGACGGCGCGTCCCGATCCGTCCGGGCGATCGCCGGCGCCCGACGCATTGTGCTCAAGATCGGCTCTTCCCTGCTGGTCGACGGCCGGACCAACGCCGTCGACCGCGCGCGGCTTGAGGGGCTGGCCGGACACGTCGCCGGCTGGATCGGGCAAGGCAAACAGGTCCTGGTCGTCTCCTCGGGGGCCGTCGCCCTCGGCGCGCGGCGGCTGGGAGACGGTGCCCGGCCCGGCGGTCTGGAAGGCAAGCAGGCCGCGGCGGCGGTGGGGCAGTCGCTTCTGATGGCGGCCTGGGCCTCGGCCTTTGAACCCCGGGACCTGATCACCGCCCAGATCCTGCTGACCCGTGACGACACCGAGACCCGGCGACGCTGGCTGAACGCGCGCGCCACCGTCGGGGCCTTGCTGGACATGGGCGTAGTGCCGGTCGTCAACGAGAACGACACGGTGGCGACGGACGAAATCCGCTATGGCGACAATGACCGGCTGGCGGCCAGGGTGGCCCAGATGATCGGTGCCGACCTGCTGATCCTGCTGTCGGACGTCGACGGCCTGTATACCGCCGATCCGCGCTCCAACCCCGGGGCGGTCCACATCCCCCATGTCGAAACCCTGACCGCCGAAATCGAGGCGATGGCGGCCGGCCCGAACGCCGGAGCGGGCATGGGAACCGGCGGCATGGCCACCAAGCTGATGGCCGCGCGGATCGCCGCCGACGCCGGTTGCGCCACACTGATTGCCGCCGGACAGTCGATGGAGGCGGGCCAGACATTGGGTGCGGATGCGCGCAGCACCCTGATCGATCCCGCCACCACGGTTCAGGCGGCCTACAAACAGTGGATCGGCGGCTCGCTGGCGCCGCGCGGCAGACTGGTGGTCGATCCGGGTTGCGCCCGAGCGTTGCCGGACGGCAAGTCGTTGCTGGCCGTGGGGCTGGTCTCCGCCGACGGCGCCTTCAGCAAGGGCGACCCGGTCGCCATTCTCGACGGCTCAGGGGCCGAGATCGCGCGGGGTCTGGTCCGCTATGACGCCGGCGACCTGTCGAAGATCATCGGCGTCCGTTCCGGCGATCTGGCCGCGGCCCTCGGCTATGAGGGCGGGCCGGTCGTGGTCCATGCCGACGATCTGGCGCTTCGTCGATGAGCGCCGCCGACCCCCTCGAAATTGAGATGCTGGCCATGGGCCTCCGCGCCCGCACCGCTTCACGAGCCCTGGCCTTAGCCGGGGCTGAAGCTCGCACCCGCGCCATCGAGGGCATGGCGCAGGCCTTGCGCGCGCGATCGGAACACGTGATCGCGGCCAATGCCGCCGATCTCGAGGACGCCCGGTCAGGCGGCATGGCCGCCGCCATGATGGACCGTCTGGCGCTCGATCCCGCCCGGCTGGAGGGCGTCGCCCGGGCGCTGGACGCCATCGCCGCCATCGCCGATCCGGTGGGCGTCGAGACGGCGCGCTGGACGCCGGCCAACGGTCTGGACATCGCCCGCATTCGAACGCCGATCGGGGTGCTCGCCATCATCTATGAGAGCCGGCCCAACGTCACCGCCGACGCTGCCGCCCTGTCGATGCGCGCTGGCAACGCCGTCATCCTGCGCGGCGGCTCGGAATGCCTGCGCTCCAACCTGGCCATACACGCTGCCCTGGTCGAGGGGCTGGAAACGGCCGGTCTCTCCGCTGACACGGTACAGATGGTCGGCAGCCGCGACCGCGCCGCCGTCGGCCATCTGCTGTCCGGTCTCGACGGCACCATCGACCTGCTGATCCCGCGCGGTGGGCGGTCGCTGGTCGAACGGGTCCGGCGCGAAGCCCGCGTGGCGGTGCTGGGCCATCTGGAGGGGGTCAACCACGTCTATGTCCACACCAGCGCCGATCCGGCCATGGCGCGGGCCGTGGTCCTGAACGCCAAGATGCGCCGCGTCTCGGTCTGCGGCGCGGCCGAGACCTTGCTGATCGACCGGATGGCGGCCGCGGCCCTGCTACCGCTGATCGCCCGCGACCTGATCGCCGAGGGCTGCGAACTGCGTGGCGACAGCGCGGCCTGTGCGCTTGTGCCGGGCGCGACCCTTGCCGACGAGGCCGACTGGTCGACCGAATATCTGCAGCCGATTCTGGCGGTTCGGGTGGTTGAGGGGATGGAGGCGGCGCTTGAGCACATCGCGCGCTACGGCTCGGGCCATACTGAGGCGATCGTGGCGTCCGATCCCGTTGCCATCGAGCGCTTCCTCGCCGAGATCGACGCGGGGATCGTTCTGGCGAACGCCTCGACCCAGTTCGCCGATGGCGGCGAATTCGGCTTCGGCGGCGAGATCGGCATATCCACCGACCGGCTGCATGCGCGCGGCCCGGTTGGCGCCGAACAGCTGACCAGTTTCAAATACGTGATCCGCGGCCAGGGCCAGATTCGTCCGTAGCCGCGCTCAGGCGACCCGCGTCCATTCCATGATCCAGCCCCAGTCCCAGGTCGTTCCGCCGTCGCGCGAAACGCCCTGCCGCCAGCGGCATGAGGAGGCGGTGATCTGGTCCCAGCAGCCGCGATAGATCACCGGCTGGCCGTCTTCCGTGTCCGGCGTGTCGAAATTGCCGACGCCTTCGACGAAGCGGCCGGGTGTCCCCGCCGAGCCCGGCACGCCGACCTTGGCGTTCATCCAGTAGTCGAGCCAGACGCCGTTGGCGGCGTCGAGCGTCCGCAACCCCATGCCGCTGAAGTCCCGCGCCGGAATACGCAGCTCCTCCACGTGAGCGACGCCACCGAGGATGCTCCAGCAGGTCGCCTCGCCCTCGAACACATCCCAGTCGCCGGGTGACTTCATTCGGCGGTGGGCGATCCGCCATTCGCCGGACAGGAAATCGAATTCCCCTGACCGGGCCGGCGGAGAGGTCGTCTGTGCGGCGGCGGCGGCGGCTGGGGCGGCGCCGGCGGCGGCAAGCGCGGCGGCCGCCTGGAGGACGGAACGGCGACGAGGGCGGGAAAGGGTCATGGGCATCTCCTGTGAGATCGGCACCCTGCACCGGTCTACCTGACACGGAGCGTCAGGATTTCAGGCCCGCATGCAAAATTGGGCGGTCGATCGCAGGCGACACCGGAGGGGCGGCGTGTTAGCTCCCTTGTGAGCATAAGCCCCCGCGAGCCCGTCTTGCCCTTCTTCCACGCCGGACCCGCGCCCAAGGCCAGAGGACCCAGACCCGGCGCCCTGCGCGACGGTCTGGACCTTTCGCCCGGCATGGCCGTCGGTCTGTTCGGCGGCTCGTTCAATCCGGCCCATGACGGACATGCCCATGTCGCCGAGACGGCCATGCGGCGGCTGGGGCTGGACCGCGTGATCTGGCTGGTGTCACCGCAGAACCCGCTCAAGGACGCCCGCGACAGCGCGCCGCTGGACGAGCGGATGGCCTCGGCGCGGGCCGCAGCGGCGATGGCGGCGGCAGGCCCGTCCATGGTGGTGTCGGACTTCGAGACCCGCGTCGGCACGCAGTGGACCGTCGACACCCTGCGTGCCCTGACGGCCCGGCACCCCGGAGTGCGCTTTGTCTGGCTGATGGGGTCGGACAATCTGGCCGGTTTTCACAAATGGCGCGGCTGGACCGACATCATGCGGATGATGCCCATGGCGGTGATCGCCCGGCCCGGCAGTCAGCTGGACAGTCGCACCGCCCCGACCGCGGCGCGCTTCGCCTCTGCGCGGGTTCCGGCGGCCCGTGCGCGGCTGCTGCCGGAGCTCGACGCGCCCGCGTGGACGTATCTGACGGCCCCGCTTAATCCGCGCTCCTCAACGGCGCTGCGGGCCGCGCGTGACGCCGCCGCGCGTTTGTGATAGGCTTCCGCTTTAGTAATCTCCCCGGAGCCCTCCGCTGACCCCCTCGCCCGCGCACGACGCGCAAGACGCCGCCGACACGGCGCACGAGATGGACGAATTCGAGCCCATCCAATCCGACGGTCCGCAGGCTCCCCTTCCCGTCGGCTCCACCGCGCTGGAAACGGCCATTCTGTCGCGTCTCGACGACGACAAGGCCCAGGACATCGTCCTCATCGACCTGAAGGGCAAAAGCCCGATGGCCGACACCATGATCATCGCTTCCGGGCGGTCGCACCGTCACGTCGGTGCTCTGGCCGACCACCTTCAGCGCACGCTGAAGGAAACGGGTCTCGGCAAGGTCAAGGTTTCGGGCCTGCCGCACTGCGACTGGGTGCTGCTGGATGCGGGGGACGTGATCGTCCACCTGTTCCGTCCGGAAGTCCGCGCCTTCTACAACATCGAGAAGATCTGGTCGGTCGAGAGCGGCCACCGCGTCGACGCGCGCGCCTGATCTCCTGATCCCGAAGTCCTGACCCCATGAAGCTGGCCGTCATCGCCATCGGCAGGCCGGGGCGGGGACCCGAGGCCGTGCTGGCGGCCGACTACGCCGAGCGGGCCACCCTGGCCGGTCGCGCACTGGGGCTCGGCCCGCTGGAACTGGTCGATCTGGAGCCGCGCAAGGCGGGCAAGGCGCCGGAAGCCGAGCTGATCCTCAAGGCCGCCGAGGGCGCTCATCTGATCGCGTGTGACGAACGGGGCAAGACCTTCTCAAGCCGCGCCTTCGCCGACCATATCGCCCTGCTGCGGGATCGCGGCGAGCGCCGACTGGTCTTCGCCATCGGCGGGGCCGACGGGTTGGACGAAAGCGTCCGCGCGGCCGCCAGCTCAACCCTCGCCTTCGGGCCCCAGACCTGGCCTCATGCATTAGCGAGAGCAATGCTGGCGGAGCAGATCTATCGCGCCGTGACCATTCTGGCCGGATCACCCTATCATCGGGACTGATGCGCGCGCCCGTCCTGATCCTCTGCCTGAGTCTGATCGCCCTGCCTGTGGCGGCGATTGCACGCCAGACGCCACCGGGCGAGGTCGGCCGGCTGCAAGCCGAGTTCCGTGACGAGCGCGCCCGCGCCCTGCGCCTGCGGGCGGAGGCCGCAGAGGCCGCCCGCGAGATTGCCCGGCTGGAGAGCCAGCTCACAGAACTGCGCGCTGCGGTCGGTCAGGACGACGCCGTAATCGCCGGCCAGCGGGCCCGGCTGCGCGAACTGAGCGCCCGCGAGGCGGCGCTTGTGGCCCAGTTGTCCCGGGCGCGGGGCCGTCAGGGCCGGTTGCTGTCGGCCC
>VFBG01000190.1:0-2380 GCA_006515835.1 bacterium
ACCGCCCCAGTGCCGGCCGCCACCGCTCGGCCCGCTCCGGAATCCAGCTGTCCACCGGCTCCGGCGTCAGCACCCGGTCCTCGCCCAGCCGCGCCGTCAGCCGGTCGATCAGGGCGGCCAGGCTCTCGGCCTGTTTCGCCTCGGCCTCGCTTTCCAACGCCCCCTGCCGCGCCGTCATCGCCTCGACCTCGTCGGCGGTCAGCATCAGGGCGTCGAGGCCGAAGCCGAGCTCCAGCCGGCCCAGCCCCGCCTCGCGGAACAGCCGCAGCCAGATGCCCGCGTCCCGTCCGGGCCGGCCCATCCGCACCGACAGGCTTGTGGTCCCCCCGTCCGAGCGGAAGCCGGTCAGACTCAGGGCCTTCGCCCCCTGCCCGTCGCGCACCAGCGGCGCGGACAGGTCGGCGACCAGTTCCGCCAGCCGCGCCGCCACGCCCTCGATATCCTCGACCGGCTCCATCCATGTCCGCCAGGCCCGGTATTTCGGCGGCGGCCGCACCGGCGTCAGAGCCTCGCCCGCAAACCCCAGCGCCTGATCCAGCCGCTGGACCAGCCCCACCCCCGCCCCGTCCCGGAACCGGCGCGCCAGCCCCGCCCGGGGCATGGGATAGAGGTCGCCGATCCGCTTCAGCCCGAACCGCCGCGCCTGCGTCAGGGTGCGGTCGTCGATGCGCAGGGCCTCGACCGGCAGCGGTGCCAGCAGGTCGCGGACGGTTTCCTCGTCCGCGATACAGCCATCGCCCACGGCCTCGCCCCCGACCTCGCCCCCGACCTCGCCCCAGCGGGCCAGCGCCCAGGCCGCGCCGGGCGTCGGGGCCACAGCCACACGTGCCCGTGCGCCGGCTTCCGCCAGCCGGTCCCGGATCTGCGCCAGCAGCGCGGCCTCGCCGCCGAACAGATGGGTCGCGCCCGTGACGTCGAGGAACAGGCCCTCCAGCCCATCGCCTGCCGGATCGAGACTGACCGACGGCGACCAGCGCTCTGCCCAGACGGCCAGCGCCGTCAGGGCGCGTGCGTCGGCCTCAGGGTCGGCGGGCTTGCAGATCAGGTGCGGGATCATGGCCCGGGCGTCGGCCTGGGTCTGGCCCCGGCGCAGGCCGGCCCGGCGCGCGGCCGGATTGAGCGCATACAGGACCGCCGCGCCCCGGCTGTTCTTCAGGATCAGGGCGAACGGGGTCTGTGGATCAAGGGCGGGGTCAGGCGGCGAGGCCGGACGGCGCGCCCGAATGGCTGATCGCCGCCAGACCGTCACCGGCCAGTCGATCAGCCAGACGGAGACGATGCGTCTCATCATCCTGCTCCAGCATCCAGGCGCCGGGCCGTTCGCCGCGGCCGCGCACCAGTTCGGCGACCAGTCGCGCCGGACCGGGCGCCCGGGGATCGTCGAGGTCCGTCGCGCTCTCGAAAGTCGAGATGCGCCAGCGCCGCCGCGCCGCGCTGAGCCCGTCCAGCTGTCGGGGCAGGACCAGGCCGACCGCCTCGCCCTGTTTCGCCGCGAAATCCAGCCGTCGCGTCTGGGCCAGGGTCGCGCCGTCCACCGCACCCAGCGCAAGAGCCACGGCCCCGGACCGCAGGGCCTGTTCCAGGGTCCACAACGCCTCGGCCGCCGTCGTGGTCGGGGCGAGGATCAGCGGAACCCCGGCCGCGCCGGGTCCGTACGGCCGTCCATGCTCCGCGAACCAGACCCGCGGCGCGGTCACCAGAACCGGCCGCCGGTCGCCTCCGATCCGCCGCGACAGGGCGAACAGCAGCAGGGCCGCCATGTCCCGCGGCCCGGCCGCGCACGCCTCTTCCAGCGGCGCGGGCCGCTCGGGCCAGGGGTCTGACGAGGGAAGATGGGCGGGGGTCATGAGGGTCCGGAATTCTGATTGTTCACTCTTTGTTCCAAACCGTCCGGGAGTCAAATCTGAATGTTGTCGTTACCTATTTGTGTCTGAGTGGTCCGACGTATGCAGCGCAGATCTCGATGGGGCGGCATTCGCTTCATAACGAGACGCGTGCCTGCCATGACCAGCCGACCAATAACCGAAGCGGACTTTCCCGCCCTGCAGGCGTTGCACCGCCATGTAGGCTGGCCCGAACGGTCGTTGGCTGGCTGGCGATGGCTGCACGCCAATCCGGCACGCCTCAACACGGACGCACCCGCGGGCTGGGTCGTCGACGGACCGGACGGCCGGCCGGCCGCCCATGCCGGAAATCTGGTCCAGCGGTTCTGGCTCGGCGATCAGGAATTTCACGGAGCGACCGGCTTCTCGATCATCGTGACCCCGGCGGCCCGCGGGGCCAGTCGATCGCTCCTTCGCGCGTTCGTTGGCCAGCCCGACATGTTCGCCACCTGGGTCTTCAACGCCAACAGCACGTCCAAACCTCTCTACGCCCGCCA
>VFBG01000190.1:2390-5024 GCA_006515835.1 bacterium
AAACCTCTCTACGCCCGCCATGACCTGCAGGCATGGCCCGAACAGACGCATTCGCTGAAACTGAGCTGGATAATCTCTCCCGTTCCTCTCGCACTCGGCCGGCTCTATCGCGCCATATACCGGCGCGCGCCCGACTTCATGTCCCGGTGGGGCGAGCGGCTGATGAACGGCCGCCTGTCGACCAGACCCCGTCTGGATCTGCCGCAAGGCGTGACGGTGCTGGGCGATTTCCGCGATCAGTCGAGGTATGCGGACTTCTGGAAGGCCCTGCGCGCCGAAGGCCGGCTGCTGGCCGACCGGAGTCCCGAGGTCATCCGCTGGCGCTTGGCCGACCCGGACCTGACCGATCCGCCGCTGGTGCTGGCCTTCAATCGGGGAGCCGGGATAACCGGCTACGCCATGGCCATGATGGCCAAGGCCAACGCCCTGGATCCGCCGGTTCTGGAAATCCTCGACCTCGAGGCCCTCGCCGACGACGTCACGGCCATTCCAGCCCTGCTGGACGCCCTGAAGGGTGCTGCCCGTCGGATGGGCGCGGCCAAGCTGCGCATCCAGACGATCAGCCCGCGTCTGCTCGAGCGACTGGGCGACCAAGTCCGGGGCACGCGGCGCGAAGGCGGCTGGGGACACTGCCATGCGCGGTTCGCGCCCGACGGTCCCGATCCGGCCCTGTGGTCGCCGACCCCCTATGACGGCGACTATGCGATGTGTCTGCGCCCGACGCCGGTCATGGCAAAGGCAGCCGTGCGCGCGCCGGCGGAACCTCACATGGCCGCGACAGCGGCCTGAAGGTGGCCTAGGCCCGCGGCCTGGCCTTCAATTCATCGCGGATCTCGGCCAGCAGGGCTTCTGTCGCCGTCGGTCCGGCGGGCGCCTCAGGCTCCGCCGCCTTCTCGCGGCGCATCCTGTTGATCGCCTTCACCATCAGGAAGATCACAAAGGCGACGATGGCGAACTGAATCAGGGTGTTGATGAAGGCGCCGTACTGGATGGCCACTTCCTCGACCGCCCCGGTGGCCGGATCCTCGGGCGACAGCACCCATTTCAGGTTCGAGAAATCGACCCTGCCCAGCAACAGGCCGATGGGCGGCATGACCACCTGTTCGACCAGGCTGGTGACGATCTTGCCGAACGACGCGCCGATGATGACGCCGACCGCCAGATCGATGACGTTGCCGCGCGAAATGAAGTCCTTGAACTCGGTCAGCATGCCCATGACGGGGTCAGTCGTCCCCGGCGTTCAGCCGCTCGCGCAGCTCCTTGCCGCTCTTGAAGAAGGGCACCGCCTTGGCGGGCACGTCGACGGTTTCGCCGGTCCGGGGATTGCGTCCGGCCCGCGCCGGACGGCCGCGTACCGAAAAGGCACCAAAGCCACGCAGTTCGACACGACCGCCGTCGCCCAGCGAATCCACCATTCGCCCCAGGACGATATTGACCACCCGTTCGACCTCGGCATGGGTCAGGTGGGTGTTCTCGGCTGCGAGCTTCTCGATCAGCTCCGACTTGATCATCTGGCCAGGCCCCCGCCCTGTTTACGCGTCAATGGACGCATACGGGTGCATCCGAGCGCAGGATGCAAGCCCACCCTAGCCTTCACCTGTCTGGGGAAAAAGCCCCGCGGGCCGATTCAGCGCCGAAATGTCGGTTAACGGGTGCCGGGACGCGACGTACCCGGGTTGCAGCAGGACCAAACCCACGAAAAAGGCGGCCGGATTGCTCCGGCCGCCTGATCCGTTTCACCAGGGTGAAGGAGACTATTCCTTCGTGCTGGCCTTTTCGCGCAGGGCCGCACCGAGGATGTCGCCCAGCGAGGCGCCCGAGTCCGACGAACCGAACTGTTCGATCGCTGCGGTCTCGTCCTTCATTTCCAGGGCCTTGATCGACACCGAGACGCGGCGCGAGGCCTTGTCGATGCCGGTGACCATGGCGTCGACGCGGTCGCCGACCGAATAGCGCTCGGTGCGCTGATCGGCGCGGTCGCGCGACAGGTCGGACTTGCGGATGAAGGCGGTCGCCGGAGCGTCCTCTTCACCGAACTTGACCTCGATGCCGCCGGTTTCGATCGACGTCACGGTGACGGTGACCTGCTGGCCCTTCTTGAAGGTGTCGCCTTCCATCGGGTCGCCGCCCAGCTGCTTGATGCCGAGCGAGACGCGTTCCTTCTCGACGTCGACGTCCAGCACCTTGGCCTTGACGGTTTCGCCCTTGCGGTAGCGCTGGATGGCTTCCTCGCCGGAGACGTTCCAGTCCAGGTCGGACAGGTGCACCATGCCGTCGATGTCGTTGTCCAGGCCGATGAACAGGCCGAACTCGGTGGCGTTCTTGACCTCGCCCTCGACGGTCGAGCCGATCGGGTTGGCGGCCACGAAGGCATCCCACGGATTGTCCTGGGCCTGCTTGAGGCCCAGCGAGATGCGGCGCTTGGAGGCGTCGACGTCCAGCACGACCACGTCGACTTCCTGCGAGGTCGAGACGATCTTGCCGGGGTGGACGTTCTTCTTGGTCCAGGACATTTCCGAGACGTGGACCAGGCCTTCAACGCCGGCTTCCAGCTCAACAAACGCACCGTAGTCGGTGATGTTGGTGATGCGGCCGGTCATCTTGGCGCCGACAGGATACTTGGCTTCAACGCCG
>VFBG01000191.1 GCA_006515835.1 bacterium
ATCTTGCCGTCCATGTACCAGTCGACGATCCGCGGCGTGTCCGTCCGCCCCCGCGCGCCGCCGAAGGCCGAGCCGCGCCAGACGCGGCCGGTGACCAGCTGGAAGGGCCGCGTGGCGATCTCCTTGCCCGCCTCGGCCACGCCGATGACGATGCTCTCGCCCCAGCCGCGATGGCAGGCCTCCAGGGCCTGACGCATGACCGTAGTGTTGCCTGTGCAGTCGAAGGTGTAGTCCGCCCCGCCGCCGGTCATCTCGACCAGATGCGCGACGACGTCCGACACGTTCTTCGGATTGACGAAATGGGTCATGCCGAAGCGGCGGCCCCACTCTTCCTTGGTGTCGTTGATGTCCACGCCGACGATCATGTCGGCCCCGACCATCTTCAGCCCCTGGATGACGTTCAGACCGATGCCGCCAAGGCCGAAGACCACGCAGTTGGCACCCGGCTCCACCTTGGCCGTATTGACCACCGCGCCGACGCCCGTGGTCACCCCGCAGCCGACGTAGCAGGCGCTCGCGAACGGCGCGTCCTTGCGGATTTTCGCCAGGGCAATCTCGGGCAGGACGGTGAAGTTCGAGAAGGTCGAACAGCCCATATAGTGGGCGATCGCCTGACCCTTGTAGCTGAACCGGCTGGTGCCGTCGGGCATCAAGCCCTTGCCCTGGGTCGCGCGGATGGCGGTGCACAGATTGGTCTTGCGGCTGAGGCAGCTTTTACATTGCCGGCACTCGGGCGTGTACAGGGGGATCACATGGTCCCCGACCGCGACCGAGGTCACCCCCGGCCCTACCTCGACCACCACGCCCGCGCCCTCATGGCCCAGGATCGACGGGAAGATGCCCTCGGAGTCCAGCCCGTCCAGCGTGTAGGCGTCGGTGTGGCAGATGCCCGTCGCCTTGATCTCGACCAGCACCTCTCCCGCGCGCGGCCCCTCCAGATCGACCTCGACGATCTCCAGCGGACGTTTGGCCTCGAAGGCGACGGCGGCGCGGGTTTTCATGGGGGGAGGCTCCTGATGTGTGCGGCTAGCTAGCAGGACGAATCCCGCCGCGCCAAGGCGCGGATGCGGGGCCGGACATGACGGCGATTCAGTCCCGCCACGTCATTGACGCCCATCAGCGTCAGGGTCCGTTCGAACTCGTCGCGAGAGATACGGCCTGCCGATCGAGCATCCGTCCGCTCCCAGCGCCAGCGCCTTGACCACGTCCGAGCCTCGCCGCACGCCGCCGTCGCAGATGATCTCCGGGCCATCGCCCAGCGCCTCGCGCACGGCGGCGATCTGGTCGACCGGTGCCGGCGCGGCGTCCAGTTGCCGGCCGCCGTGGTTGGACAGCATCACCCCCGTCGCCCCGCTGGCGACGGCGCGCTTCGCATCCTCCGGAGTCATCACGCCCTTGATCGAAAGCGGCCCGCCCCATTCGGCGGCCAGCCATTCGACGTCCTTCCAGGTGACCGAGCGGTCGAATTGCGAGCCGATGTAGTCGAACAGGCCCATCGACCGCCCGGCCAGCGCGTCGACCCGATGGCTGACATTGGCGAGATCGAATTTGTTACCCGCCAGCGCCGGCAGCGACCACTCCGGATGCAGGGCGAAGCTCAGCAGGCTGGACAAGGTCAGACGCGGCGGCAGGGACAGGCCGTTGCGCCGGTCCCGCTCCCGGTTGCCCGCCACCGGCGTATCGACCGTCAGGGCCAGGCCGTGCACCCTCGCCGCCTTGCAGCGCTGCACGAACTCGGTCGTCAGGCCGCGGTCCTTGAACACATAGATCTGGAACACGCGCGGTCCCGCGAAATCCCGCGCCCAGTCCTCGATCCGCGTGGTCCCCATGGTCGAGAGCGCATAGGGCAGGCCATGCCGGGCTGCCGCCCGTGCCACGGCCGTTTCCGCGCCGGGGTGGAACATGCGGGTCAGTCCCGTCGGTGCCAGCATCAACGGCCAGGCTGCCGGCTGGCCGAACAGCCGTGTTTCTGTCCGGATGGTCGAGACATCGGTCAGGACGTCCGGCACGATCTCATAGCGACCAAAGGCACCGGCGTTGTTGGCCAGCGCCTGCTCATCGTCCGCGCCGCCGTCGATATAGTCGAAGATCGGCCGCGGCAGCCGGCGTTGCGCCAGACGTCGCAGGTCGTCGATATTGATGGCGCGGTCGACACGGGGCATCGGCGATCCTGAGAGGGCACGATACCCTGCCTTCCTTCTCGATCCGGAGCCAGTGGCACCCTATGCCTTGCCGCAACATCGTCATGCTGACCGGGGCCGGCATATCCGCGGAGTCCGGCGTCCCCACCTTCCGAGCCGACGACGGCCTGTGGATGGGCCATCGGATCGAGGACGTAGCCACGCCCGAGGCCTTCGCCCGCGATCCAGCGCTGGTGCAGGACTTCTACAACCGCCGCCGCGCTCAGTTGCCAACGGTGCATCCGAACGCCGCCCACCGCGCCCTCGCCGACCTCGCCGCGCGCTGGGACGGAGACTTCCTGCTGGTCACCCAGAATGTCGACGACCTGCACGACCGCGCCCATGGCGCGACCCCGCCCACGCCCGGCTTCGAGCTGATCCACATGCACGGCGAGCTGCTGAAGGCCCATTGCACCCGTACCGGCCGCGTCTGCGACTGGCCCGGCGACCTGGCCGTGGACGAGCCGTCGCCGCATCACCCGCTGGGCCGGCTGCGACCGCACATCGTCTGGTTCGGCGAGATGCCGCTGGAGATGGATCGTATCGAGGCGGCGCTGGCGCGGTGCGACCTGTTCGTCTCGATCGGCACATCAGGCGCGGTGTATCCGGCGGCCGGGTTCGTGGAGCTCGCGCGGTCGGCCGGGGCCCGGACGGTCGAGCTGAACCTCGACCCGTCGCAGGTCACCGCCCTGTTCGATGAAGTCCGCCACGGCCCGGCGACGGAGGTGGTGCCGGCGTTCGTGAGCCAATTGCTCGCGCGCTAAATGCTTGCTTTCGTCATCCTGCGGCGGCCGAAGGCCGACCGGGGGACCCGGCGGCGCGCGTGAGCGCGAACCTGTCGGGAGCGCCGCCACTTCCATCATTTCGCCTTCGGCGCCGCTGGGTCCCCCGATCTCGCGGAGCCTGTCCTTGGGCCGAGCGAAGCTCGGACCCGAGGGCCCGCCGGAGGATGGCGAAAGCTATTTGGGCTCCCCCGCCGCCTTCTTCGCCAGCTTCTCCAGCACCCGCCCGCGCCCCTTCGACAGTGCTGTAATCACGCCCCGGAAGGTCGCCACCTCCTGCGCCGTGAACGCCGCCCGGCCCAGCATCACCCGCAGGTTCTGGCTCATCGAGCGGAATTTCTCCGGCGGATGGAAGAAGCCCGCGGCGTCCAGCTCCTTCTCCAGATGCTCGTACATCCCCAGCATCAGGGCACCCGACGCCGGCGGCTCGCCCTCGCGGAAGTTCGGCGGCGGGGCGTCCAGCACAAGCGTGCGCCACTCATAGGCGTTCAGCGCCACCGCCTGGGCCAGGTTCAGCGACTGGTGCCGCGGGTCGATGGGGATGGTGACGATGCCCTGGCACAGGGCGATGTCGGTGGTCTCCAGCCCCGCCCGCTCGCCGCCGAACAGCAGGCCGACGCCGAGGCCCGAGGCGCGGTCGTCATACAGCACCCGCGCCGCCTCGCGCGGCGTCCGCACCGGCTGGCGCGTCTCGCGCGGCCGCGCCGTGGTGGCGAAGACGGTATTCA
>VFBG01000016.1 GCA_006515835.1 bacterium
TGGTAGCCCGCATCGATCGCGCCGTACCAGCCGTTCGGCTCGGCGTTGGCGACGCCGGCTGCGAACAGCCCTGCCATCGCGACGCCGGCGAGAAGTTTCACCTTCATCATATCCCTCATATTCAGTTGTTGCCCGAAAGACCCCGTTTATACGGAGCGCTCACAAGGCCGAACGACAATGTACGCCGCCGGTTCCTCATTTTAGCTACGAATGCGGCGACTGTGGCGCCGTTTCAACACATTGGACGGGGTTTCTCGAAGCGGAACGGCTGCTAGGAAGCTTTGTCGACAGGAGGAGCAGTCTGATGACGATGCGGTTTGATGGACGCGTGGCGATCGTGACGGGAGCCGGAGGCGGCCTCGGCCGGGAGCACGCCCTCGCCCTGGCGAAACGCGGCGCAAAAGTGGTCGTCAACGATCTGGGCGGCGCGCGCGACGGCTCGGGCGGATCGGCGACCGCCGCCGAATCGGTCGTGGCCGAGATCGTCGCCGCGGGCGGCGAGGCCATGGCCAACGCCGCCTCCGTCACCGAATACGCCGCCGTCGAGGCCATGGTGGCGGCCGCGATGGCGAAATGGGGCCGGGTCGACATTCTGGTCAACAACGCCGGCGTCCTGAGGGACAAGACCTTCGCCAAGATGGAGCTCGACGATTTCCGCTTCGTCATGGACGTCCACCTGATGGGCGCGGTCCACTGCACCAAGGCGGTCTGGGACATCATGCGCGAGGCCAACTACGGCCGCATCGTCATGACCACCTCCTCCTCTGGCCTGTACGGCAATTTCGGCCAGTCCAACTATGGCGCGGCCAAGATGGCCCTGGTCGGCCTGATGCAGACCCTCTCAATCGAGGGCGCCAAAAACGACATCCGCGTCAATTGTCTGGCCCCGACTGCCCATACGCGCATGACCGAAGACCTGGGTGCCCGCCTGCCGCTTGAGCTGCTGGGCCCGGACACGGTCTCGCCCGGCCTGCTGCATCTGGTCAGCGAGGACGCGCCGAACCGCTGCATCCTGACCGCCGGCGCCGGCGGCTTCGAACGCGCCTATGTCACCCTGACCCAGGGCATCCGCGCCGTCGGTGATGACGCGCCCGAGCAGGTCGCGGCCCGCTTCGCCGAAATCTCCGACCGCACTGGCGAGATCGTCCCCGAGATGGGTGCCGCCCAGGGCATGATCGAACTCACAAAAGCCCAGCAGGCGCATAGCTGACCCCTTGCCTTGACCCGACGGCAAGCGCCTAGGGTTCGAACCATATCGCGCTCAGGCAGCGAGCGACTACGTCGCGAGCGTTAGCGCACCAAACAAGGAATCTCCGGATGTCCCGCGAAGCCGTCATCGTCTCTACCGCCCGCACCCCGATCGGCCGCGCCTATCGGGGTGCGTTCAACGATACCCAGGCCCAGCAGCTGGGCGGTCACGCCATCCGACATGCCGTCGCCCGGGCCGGCATCGACCCTGCCGCGATCGAGGACGTGGTCATGGGCGCGGCCCTCCAGCAGGGCTCAACCGGCACAAATGTGGCCCGCCAGACGGCCCTCGCTGCGGGTCTGCCGGTCACTACCGCCGGCATGAGTCTGGACCGCCAGTGCGCCTCGGGCCTGATGGCCATCGCGACCGCCGCCAAGCAGGTCATCTTCGACCAGCAGAAGGTCGTCGTCGGCGGCGGGCTGGAGTCCATCTCGCTGGTCCAGAACCAGAACATGAACCTCCACCGCGGCAAGGACGAGGACCTGCTGAAGCTGGCCCCGCACATCTATATGTCGATGCTGGAGACCGCCGAGATCGTGTCGCGCCGCTACGACATCAGCCGGGACGCCCAGGACGAATACGCCCTCCGCTCCCAGCAGCGCACGGCCCAGGCCCAGGCAGTCGGCTCCGGCGAGACCATCGAACAGGGCCAGTTCATCACCGCGGGCAACGCCAGCCAGCTTTCTGACGGGGCTTCGGCCAGCGTCATCATGGAGGCCGGCGAAGCGGTGCGGCACGGGCTGCAGCCGCTCGGCGCCTATCGTGGCATGGCCGTCGTCGGCTGCGAGCCCGACGAAATGGGCATCGGCCCGGTCTTCGCCGTGCCCAAGCTGCTGAAGCGCCACGGCCTGACCATCGACGATATCGGCATCTGGGAGTTGAACGAAGCCTTCGCCGTGCAGGTGCTCTACTGCCGCGACCGGTTGGGCATTCCCGATGACCGGCTCAACGTCTCGGGCGGCGCGATCTCGATCGGCCACCCCTACGGCATGTCGGGTGCCCGGATGACCGGCCACGTCCTGATCGAAGGCAAGCGGCGCGGCGCCAGATACGGCGTGGTGACCATGTGCATCGGCGGCGGAATGGGCGCGGCGGGCCTGTTCGAGATCTACTGAGGCGTCGGCCGGCCCGCCGCCTCCCAGGCGGCGTGCTCGGCCTCGATCTTCGCGAACCACCGGGCGCGCAGGACGGCCGGCCGACCGGGATACCGGTCGTCCAGAAAGTCGGCGTCGACCACGCGGTCGGCGCGGAAGGTCCGGAAGTCGTCGCGGCTTTCGCACCAGCCGACCAGCAGACGCTTGGTCTCGCGATAGCCGACCAGACACGGCCAGATGACGCGCAGGGTCTCGTTCCCCTGCTCGTCCGCATAGCGAAGCCGCAGCTTGCGGCCCGCGTGGATCCAGGCGCGGACCCTGGACATGTCCAGCGTTTCGACCTCGTGCCTCCAGACCGGGGCGCTGGCGACGGCGGGTTCCAGCAGGACCGGCCGAAGCTTTTCCGGCACCGTCGCCGCGATCTTGGCGATCAGGTCACGGGCGGCGCGGGCCAGGGCCGGATCGCCGCGTCCCGCGACCCATTGCGCGCCCAGCACCGCGGCCTCGACCTCGTCCGAGGTGAGCATCAGCGGCGGCATGTCGAAGCCGCCGTCCAGCACATAACCGATCCCCGCCTCCCCCCGGATCGGAACCCGCTGCGCCATCAGGGTGGCGATGTCGCGGTAGATGGACCGTTTCGATGTCTCGAGCTCGACCGCCATGGCGTCGGCCGTCACCGGCCTGGACGACCGACGCAGCACCTGAATGATCTGGAAAAGCCGGTCCGCGCGTCTCATTCGCCCACCCTGGATGACGACTGCTGACAGCATGCTGGCAGGAGGATGGCAGTAGTCAAGTCAGGTCGGCGGCGAGGGGCTGCCGACGCGCTCAAGCAACAAGGCACCGTGCGCCGGGCAATAGCGCGACCCAGAAGGAGGTCCCATGCTGACCCTGTTCCATGCGCCCCAGTCGCGTTCGAGCCGCATCGTCTGGCTGCTCGAAGAGATCGGCGTCGACTATGATCTCCGCTACGTCGACATCTTCCGCAGCATGACCGGGACGGGCGGCCGCGATCCGGCCAATCCGCATCCGGACGGCAAGGTTCCTGCCCTGCTGCACCGGGACGGACTGGTGACCGAGTCGGCGGCGGTGGCCCTGTATCTGACGGACCTGTTTCCCGAGGCCGGGTTGGGTGCCTCCGTCGGCTCGCCGGAACGCGCTGCCTACCTGACCTGGCTGGCCTGGACGGCGGGCGAGATGGAGCCGGCCTACTGGAGCAAGATCAGCGGCCAGACCGACGGCGATCCCATCGCCCAGGCCCGTTACGACGCCGTCATCGCCCGCCTGTTCGGCGCACTGGAAAGGGGGCACTATCTGATGGGCGAGCGGTTCACGGCGGTCGATGTCATGGTTGGCAGCGCCCTGTCTTGGGGCCGCGAATACTCGCCGGACAGCCCTCTTCTGGACGCCTATCTGGCGCGGATCATGGAGCGGCCGGCGAACGCCGCGGCAACTGCGAAGGACGGCGAACTCACCAAGTCGAAGGTCGCCTAAGCGGCGCGGGCGGGGGCGGCGTCGCCATTCCCGTCCGCCGGCCGCTCAACGGCCCGCAGCGTCGAGACGAAGTCGTCACGCCAGATGCCCACGTCCGTATCGCGGACAACCTGCATCAGGCACTCCCATTTCCGCTTCCGTTCCTCCAGCGGCATGGTCAGGGCGCGCTGAATGGCATCGGACAGCTCCTCGCGGCTGAACGGATTGACCAGCAGGGCCTCGCCCATCTGTTCGGCGGCACCGGCGAAGCGCGACAGGACCAGCACGCCGGGATCGTCCGGATTTTGGGCCGCCACATACTCCTTTGCCACCAGATTCATGCCGTCGCGCAGCGGCGTGACCAGCCCCACCCGAGCGGCACGGTAGATGCCCGCCAACTGGTCGCGGCGATAGGTGCGGTTCAGATAGCGGATTGGCTGCCAGTCCATCTCGGCATAGGCACCGTTGATCCGCCCGGCGAGCGCGTCCAGCCGTCCCCGGATGTCCTGATAGCTGTCGACCTCGTCGCGTGAGATGGGCGTGACCTGCAGGAGCAGGACTTCGGATCGCATGTCCGGATGGGTCTCGAGGAACTGCTCATAGCCGAGCAGCCGCTCCTCAAGCCCCTTGGAGTAGTCCAACCGATCTACCCCCACGATCAGCGTCCGGAAGGCCGCCGAGGCCGCCATCCGGTCGTAGGTCCGGTTGCCGAGCGCGGAGTTTCGCGCTGCGACGAAGCCATCGACGTCGATCCCGATGGGAAAGACACCGGTCTGGACCGTCTTGCCGAACGCCTCCAGCGCATCATTGGGCAGAAGCTTGCCATTCACGCTCGGCTCGGAGGCCACATAGTCCCGAAACAGGTCCAGCCATTCGCGTGTCTGGAAGCCGATCAGGTCATAGTCGAACATCGCCTCCACCAGCCGGCGGTGGTGCGGCAGGGTCACCAGCAGCTGGCGGACCGGCCAGGGCGTGTGCAGGAAGAAGCCGATACGGTTCTTCACGCCCAGCCGTCGCAGATCCCGGGCGAGCGGGATCATATGGTAGTCGTGGATCCAGACGACGTCTTCCGGCTGGATCAGAGGCGCGAGGACCTCGGCGAACCGGGCATTGGTGCGCTCGTAGCCCTCGCCGTAGGATCGCTCATAGGCGGTCAGGTCGACCCGGTGGTGGAACAGCGGCCACAGCGTCTTGTTGGCGTAGCCGTTATAGTATTCGTCGACGTCCTGGGCCTCGAGATCGACAAGGGCGACGGTGACGCCAGCGCGATCCTCCATCTTCAGCTCGCCGGTGAAGTGCTCGACGGTCTCTCCTGACCAGCCAAACCACAGACCGTCGTATTTCCGCAGCGCAGCCGACAGCGCCATAGCCAGACCGCCCGTGGAGCCGGCTGCGGCGTCCTTCGGCGCGGACACCCGGTTGGAGACTACGATCAAGCGGCTCATGGGCCGGTAACGGCTCTGATCGCCTTCAGGTCGCAACGCGATTTTGTGAGGGTCTCCTCACCCGCCCCCTTGCGGACGAGGAGGACCGCGCGAAGCGTGGTGGAGGAGGTCCTCATCGCGCGTCCGTCCACGACCGGCTGAGCAGCACCGCGCAGTTGATGATGCCGACGAGGGAGTAGGTCTGCGGATAGTTGCCCCAGAGTTCCTTGTCGCCCAACGACAGGTCCTCCGACAGCAGGCCCGCATGCGTCCGCCGGCTGAGCATTTCCTCGAAGATTTCACGCGCCTCGGCGTCCCGGCCGTTCTGGTGCAGGGCCTCGATGAACCAGAAGGTGCAGAAGTTGAACGCGGTTTCCGGCTCGCCGAAGTCGTCCGGCTCGACGTAGCGAAACAGATAGGGGCCCTTCTTGAGGTCGCGCTCGATGGCGTCGAAGGTCGCGACCTGTCGCGGATCACGGGCGTCCAGGAAGCCGAGATCCGTCATCTGCAACAGGGACGCGTCGAGCTCGCGATTGCCGAAGCTGGCCGCGAACCGGCCCTCGTCGGGCAGGAAGGCCTCGCGCTCGATCCGTTCGCGGATGATCGTTGCCCGCTCGGTCCAGAACGCCGCCCGATCGGACAGGCCTATGTGATCGGCCGCCTTGGCCAGCCGGTCGCAAGCCGCCCAGCACATCACCGAGGAATAGGTGTGCACCCGGGCGATGGTACGAAACTCCCACAGGCCTGCGTCGACCTGATCGTGCATGGCGAAGGCGCGGTCGCCGACTCGTTCGAGGGCGTGGAAGTCCTCGATCGTGCCCGGGCGCAGGAGCCGCTGGTCGTAGAAAGCCTGGACCAGCGGGAGGACGATCTGACCGTAGACGTCATGCTGTAGATGCTCGCGGGCCTGGTTGCCGATTCGGACCGGCTTCATGCCACGATAGCCGGCGACCGTCTCGGTGGTCCGCTCGTCGATGTCCTCTTCCAGCCCGACGCCATAGACCGGCTGGACGTGACCGCCCGCCGACGCGTCGACCAGATTGCGGAGATAGCCGAGGTAGTTTTCCAACAGGTCGACCGCGCCAAGCCGGTTCAGCGCCCGCACCACATAGTAGGCGTCGCGGATCCAGCAGTAGCGGTAATCCCAGTTGCGCCCGCTCTCCGGAAACTCCGGCACGGAGGTGGTCATGGCCGCGACGATCGCGCCCGTCTCCTCATAGGCGCAGAGTTTGAGCGTGATCGCCGCCCGGATCACTGCCTCCTGATAGTCCAGAGGTAGGTAGAGGGTTCGGACCCAGTCCTGCCAATAGGCCACAGTGCGGTCGAGCACTGCCGCGACGCCGGGGCCTACATCCTGGTCGTAGCCCTCGTCGGGCCCGAAGAAGAAGACAAGCTGCCGCTCCAGCCGGAAGGTCCGTTCTTTCAGGACGTGGGACACGGGACAGTCAGTCGTCAGCCGGAAGGTCACGTCCATGCACAGATAGCGGATGTGGTTCGAGCCGTCGGTCGTCTCCGCCCGGCGCGCGCCCCAGGCCGCAGAAGGACGCAGACGCACGCGGATGCGCGGCGACCCGGCCAGAGGCCGGACGATCCGGCCGAAGGCGAGCGGGCGATAGGTGCGGCTGTGTTTGGGATGGCGTGGTGCGAAGTCGATGACCTCGACCGACGCGCCATCCGCTGCGGTCATGACGGTGCGGAGCACGGGGGTATTGCGGATGTAGGCCTGTTCGACGGTCGCCTGCCCTTCCAGTGCAATGTCCCAGAAGCCGTGGTCGGGGTCGGACCCGTCCATCAGGGCGGAGAAGACCGGGTCGCCGTCCACCCGGGGGGCGCAGGCCCAGACATAGCGGCCGTTCCGGTCGATCAGGGCACTGATCGAACAGTTGCCGATGGGGGCAAGGTCGAGGTTCGGCGTCATACGCGCGGCTCCACGCGATCGAGCCAGTCGAGGACCGCCTCCACATCGGGCAGGGCGAAGGTCGCAGCGGTCGTCCGCGCGGGACCGACCAGCACGCCGAAGCCGCCGAGTTCGGCGGCAGCCCGGAATCCATCCTCATCGGTCAAGTCATCGCCCAGCATCACCGGGACCGCGCCGGCGAAGGGCGGCTCCAGCATGAAGGCCTTGAGCGCCGTGCCCTTGTCCGTTCCAGGCGTCTTCAGCTCAACCACCAGATTCCCGGACTGCAGGGCCAGCCCGGTCTCTCCGGCAAGCGATTGCGCCAGAGCCTCGGCGGCGGCGGCCTCTGCGGGAGCACCGCGAAAATGCAGGCCCGCCGACACCGCCTTGTCCTCGACGATCATGCCGGGGCGTTTGCTCGCGAACTGCCGGAAGGCTTCCACCGCGTCGCGGACGCCGGCGGCCGCAGGGACATGATCCAGTGACCCGTCCGATCGCCGTCGCTCCAGCCCGTGCACGCCTGAGGCGGAAGCGGAGGCGCTTTCGGCGATGCGATCGATCTCGGCAATCGTCCTGCCGCTGAGGATGGCGACGCGCCCGTCCAGTCGCTCCGCCAGCCGGCGAAGCACCGCCGTCCGTCGTGCATCGGGCACGACCGCATCCGGCGTGGCGGCCAGCGGCGCGAGCACGCCGTCCATGTCGAGGAACAGGGCGGGACGCTGCAGACGGGCGGGCGGCGGCGGCAAATGTGAGAGCGCCTCGGCCGGCGCGGACGCGCCGTCGGTGTTCAGGGTTGAAGTCTGCATGCCTGATTTAACGCGGTCGTGCTGCATAGGTTGACCTCCGACGCCAATTTTCTCGCATCGCAGCATTCACCACACATTGGCCGACGGATTGTGAAACCGCGCCGGATGGGCCAATTCCGCACCATGACCGACGCCGCCACCCCTGCTCTCTCCGCCGATCCCGCCGCCATGACGGCACGGGCGCGGGAGGTGATCCAGCTCAACATCGCCGCGCTTCAGGCGCTGGAATCCGGTCTCGACGACAGCATCGCCCGCGCCTGCGACATCATCCTGTCCCGGCCCGGCTATCTGGTTGTCACCGGCATGGGCAAATCGGGCCATATCGGGGGCAAGATCGCCGCCACCCTGGCCTCCACGGGCACAAACGCCTTCTTCGTCCACCCGGCCGAGATGAGCCACGGCGACCTCGGCATGCTCCGAAAGGACGTGACCCTGCTGGCCATCTCCAACTCGGGCGAGAGCCGTGAGTTGCGCGATCCGCTGATCTACTGCCAGCGCGAGGGCATTCCGGTGATCGGCCTGACGCAGCGTCCCGGCAGCTTCCTTGGCCGTTCATCCGCTGTCTGCCTGACGATGCCGCAAGTCGCTGAGGCCTGCCCGAACGGCCTGGCTCCCACCACCTCAACCCTGATGACCCTCGCCCTCGGTGACGCCCTGGCCATGGTGCTGATGGACCGTCGCGGCTTCACCGCCGAAGCGTTCGGCCTGCATCATCCGGGCGGCAAGCTGGGCATGAGTTTGCAGAGCGTGCGCGACTGGATGGGCGATCGCCCGCCCGCCCCGGCGACCGTGCCCCTGACCGCGAGCTTCGCCGAGGTCGTCTCAGCGATCACGGAAGGGCGGAAAGGCGCGGTCGCCGTGCTGGACAGCGACGGACGTCTGGCCGGCATCGTCACCGACGGCGACGTGCGCCGCGCCTTTTCGCGCGACCTCGGCGGCCTGACCGCCGCCGACATCATGAGTGCTTCGCCCAAGGTCATCGCGCCGGACGCACGCATGAGCGACGCGGTCGATCTGATGACCCAGAACCGGATCGCCACCTTGCTTGTGGTCGAGGGCGAACGGCCCGTCGCTATCGTCCACATCGCCGAGCTGATGCAGGCCGGCTACGTCAGTTAGTAAGCCCGTCCGCCGTCGACATTGCCCGGCGGCGAATATCGGCAGGCCAGGACCGACCGGTTGCCGCGCGAGGCGATGGCGCAACCCACATGGGTCGTGCCGCGCCAGACGATCTGGGTGTAGTGGCCGACGGCGGTCCATTGGCCCGTCCGGCTGACGTTCGGAAACACCCCGCGCACGTAGTCGCGATTCTCGGCCACCCAGTCCGCGACCATCTCCTCGGGCGTCCAGATGCGGCTGCCCCAGCCGGTCCAGAGATTTTCGCCATGGCCGTGTTGGGCAGGATCGTGTTCCCACCGGCCGGTGTCGACCAGCTCGCGTGCCCAGACCTCTGCCTCGACGGCGAGGGCAGCGTCCCATTGCAGCGCCGGCGTGCCGACGCGCCGCCGTTCGGCATTGTGCGCCGACAGTAGCCGCGCCGGCACGTCCTCCGGCGGAGCGGCCACGCGCATGGGCTCATCGTGACGCAAAGCAGGCGAAGTGGCGCAAGCCGGCGCGGCAAGACCGGCGGCCAGGGCCAGAGCAAGGAACAGGGAACAGCGCATGGAGCCTTTTACCTCAGATGAGCGAGCATAGCGCCCCGGCGTCCGCGCTGTTCCCTTGCGGCCGTTAGCGCACGTCGGCGTCCAGCGGCGTGTCGATCAACGCCTTGTCCGTGTCGTCGCCCTGCAGCGTCAGCGTCTCAACGTGTTTGCCGGCCTGGAACTCCTCCATGGCGGTGATTTTGCGAGCGCGCATGGCGTCGGCGAGGGCGTCCATGTCGAGACCGGCGGCGCGGGCCTGGGCGAACATGCCCTCAGACCGCTTCTCCTCTTCCTCGACGTGGTGTTCGATCACCTCGGACAGGACCTTGACCTTCGCGTCGTAGAATTCGTCGTCCGCGCTCGCGGCCTCAATCTCATTGATCAGCAGCTTGGCCGTGTCGTGCTCGACATACCCTTCGTCCAGCAGATCGCCCTCGATCTGGCCGCGGCAGGCCGGATAGAAGATCTCCTCCTCAAGTACCGTGTGGACCTTCAGCTCGAGACAGGCCTGCTGGGCCAGCGCCTGCCTCTTGCTCTTCGACGTCGCCTTGTCGAAAGCCTCAAAGATCTCTTCCACTTTTCGATGATCGGCCTTCAGCAGGGCGATCGCGTCCATCTCTTCATAGGTCTGGGCCATGGCCGTCTCCTCCAGACACCCGGGCGTGTCCGGCGGAGTTAAGACGTGGACAAGGCTGACGTTCCCACAACCAACCCAGGTGAGAGTCGTTCTCGAAATTCACGCTTTCCGGCGTCCGGCGATCGACACAGCAAACGCTGGATCGATGAAATACTTGACGTTGACGTAAACGTAGGGTCTTTGGCTGGCACGCTTCGAATCCGTCCTTATTGGAGACGCACCCTCATGGCCGAGGCCTATATCTACGACGCCGTCCGCACGCCGCGCGGCAAGGGCAAGAAGGACGGATCCCTTCACGAGATCACGGGCCTCAGCCTGGCGACCCAGGTGCTTGAAGCCCTGCGCGACCGCAACGACCTCGACACCTCGAAGGTCGACGACGTCATCCTCGGCTGTGTGACCCCGGTGGGCGAGCTGGGCGCGGACATCGCCCGCACCGCCGTCCTGTCGGCCGGTTGGGCCCAGACCGTGGCCGGCGTCCAGATCAACCGCTTCTGCGCCTCCGGCCTGGAGGCGGTGAACATGGCCGCGGCCAAGGTGAAGTCCGGCGAAGCCGACTTCGCCGTCGGCGGCGGCATCGAGGCGATGAGCCGGGTGCCGATGGGATCGGACGGCGGAGCCTGGCCGGTCGATCCGTCCTCGGCCTTCCCGACCTATTTCGTGCCCCAGGGCGTCTCGGCCGACATGATCGCCACGAAATACGGCTTCAGCCGCGATGACGTCGACGCCTACTCCATGGAAAGCCACAAGCGCGCCGCCGCTGCCTGGGCCGACGGCCGGTTCTCGAAGTCGGTCATTGCGGTCAAGAACCAGCTCGGTCTGGTCCAGCTGGATCGCGACGAGACCATCCGCCCCAACACCGACATGCAGTCGCTGGGCGCGCTGAATGCCTCCTTCGCCATGATGGGCGAGATGGCCTTCGACAGTGTGATCAACCAGCGCTACCCAGAGGTCGAGCGGGTCAATCACGTCCACACCCCAGGCAACTCCTCGGGCATCGTCGACGGTTCGGCCGGCGTCCTGATCGGCACACTGGAAGCCGGCAAGGCCCTCGGCCTCAAGCCGCGCGCGCGCATCGTCGGCGCCGCCTCGATCGGCTCCGAGCCCTCGATCATGCTGACCGGCCCCGAGTTCGTGACGAAGAAGCTGCTGGGCAAGCTCGGCATGACCACTGCCGACATCGACGTCTGGGAACTGAACGAGGCCTTCGCCGCCGTGGTCCTGCGCTACATGCAGGCGCTCGACATCCCGCACGACAAGATGAACGTGAACGGCGGCGGCATCTCGATGGGCCACCCGCTCGGCGCCACCGGAGCCATGATTACCGGCATCGCCCTGGATGAGCTGGAGCGGTCCGACAAGTCGACCGCCCTGATCACCCTGTGCATCGGCGGCGGTATGGGCACCGCCACCGTCATCGAACGCGTCTGAGGACGGACACGCCGATGCAGATCGGATTCATCCTGTTTCCGAACGTCACGCAGCTGGACTTCACCGGTCCTCTGCAGATGCTGCACCGCGTCCCCGGGGCAACGACCCACATCCTCGCCAGGACCCGGGCCCCCGTCCCTTCCGACTGCGGCCTGGGACTCGTTCCGACCGTAACCTTCGCTGAAGCGCCGGAGCTGGACATGATCTGTGTCCCGGGCGGCTTCGGCGTCGGCGCTGCGATCCAGGATGCGGAAACGCTGGACTTCGTCCGCAAGGCGGGGCGGTCAGCCCGCTATGTCACCTCGGTCTGCACCGGGGCCTTTGTGCTTGGGGCAGCCGGCCTCCTGCGCGGACGTCGTGCCACCACCCACTGGGCCTATCATCACCTGCTGCCGCTCGTCGGCGCGATCCCCCAACAGGGCCGCGTCGTGCGCGACGAAAACGTCTTCACCGGCGGAGGCGTCACGGCGGGCATCGACTTCGCCCTGACCGTGGCGGCCGAGATCGCGTCGCCGGAAGCGGCCCAGCGCATCCAGCTGGCGACGGAATACGATCCCGATCCGCCCTTCGCCGCCGGATCGCCCGATCGCGCGCCTGTTGAAGTATCGGGCGGGCTGAAAGCCTTCTTTGCGGCCCGTACCGCGGAATTCGAACAAGAACTTGCGGCCGCCCTGGCCGCCGCCTGAACCCGAGGGATCACCGATGGAAAACTTCAAGATCGACGTCGACGCCGACGGCATCGCCCTGATCACCTTCGACGTCCCCGGACGGTCGATGAACACCCTGACCTCGGGCGTCATGGCCGAGATCCCGCAGTGGGTCGAGCGGGTCAAGACCGATGACGCCATCAAGGGCGCGGTCCTGACCTCGGGCAAGGCGAGCGGCTTCTGCGCCGGTGCCGATCTGGGCGACATGGCCGGCGGCATGCTGGCCGGCGGTTCGTTGCAGGACGCCTATGACGCCGGCTGGAAGCTGAACGGGGCGCTGCGCGCGCTCGAAACATGCGGCAAGCCGGTGGCGGCCGCGATCAACGGTCTGGCCCTCGGCGGCGGCCTCGAACTGACGCTGGCCTGTCACTACCGGGTCGTCGCCGACGACAGCAAGATCCAGCTCGGACTGCCCGAGATCAAGGTCGGCCTCTTCCCCGGCGGTGGCGGCACCCAGCGGCTGACGCGCCTGATCGGCGTGCAGGCGGCGATGACGGCGATGAGCGCCGGCTCGTCCTGGCGCCCGAACGACGCCAGGGGCGCGGGCGTCGTGCACGAGGTCGTAGCCAAGGGCTCGGAAATCGAGGCCGCCAAGACCTGGATCAAGGGTGGCGGCAAGGCCGTCCAGCCCTGGGACGACAAGGGCTTCAAACAGCCCGGCGGCGGCCCGTACCACCCCGCCGGCATCCAGAATTTCCTCGTCGGAAACGCCATGCTGCGCAAGCAGTCCTATGGCAACTATCCGGCCGTGCTAAACCTGATGAAGGCCGTCTATGAGGGCATTCAGGTCCCGATGGACGCCGCCCTGCGCATCGAGACCCGCTACTTCATCAAGACCCTGATGACGCCGCAGGCGCAGGCGATGATCCGCAGCCTGTTCCTGTCCAAGCAGGAGCTCGACAAGGGCGCCGTCCGTCCCGCGGGCGTGCCCAAGTCTGATCCGAAGAAGGTCACCGTGATCGGTGCCGGCATGATGGGCGCAGGTATCGCCTATGTGCAGGCTCTGGCCGGCATCGAGACCATCCTGATCGACCGCAGCCAGGAGGATGCCGACAAGGGCAAGGCCCACGTCGCCGACTTGCTGAAGAAGCGCCTGTCGCGCGGCCAGATTACGCAGGAGAAGTTTGACGCCCTGCTGGGTTCGGTCACCGCCACCACCGACTATGACCTGATCAAGGGCTCGGATCTAGTCATCGAGGCCGTATTCGAGAACCGCGAGATCAAGGCCGATGTGACGAAGCGCGCCGAGGCCCAACTGGCCCCGGGTGCCGTGTTCGGCTCCAACACTTCGACCCTGCCGATCACCGGCCTGGCCGAAGCGTCCGTCCGGCCCGAGGACTTCATCGGCATCCACTTCTTCTCGCCCGTCGACAAGATGATGCTGGTCGAGATCATCCTCGGCGAGAAGACGGGCGAGGCGGCGATCGCCAAGTCGCTCGACTATGTGATGAAGATCAAGAAGACCCCGATCGTCGTCAACGACGGCCGCGGCTTCTACACCTCGCGCTGCTTCGGCACCTATGTGGCCGAGGGCATGGCGATGCTGGAAGAGGGTTACGCCCCCGCCCTGATCGACAACATCGGTCGCATGACCGGCATGCCGCGCGGACCGCTGGAGATGCACGACGACGTGGCGCTGGACCTGTCGGTCAAGATCGCCAAACAGACGGCCGCCGACCTCGGCGACAAATACCAGCCCCTGCCCGGCTCCCACATCGTCCAGAAGATGGTCGAGGAGCTCGGCCGCTACGGCCGCAAGAACGGCATGGGCTTCTATGACTACGACCAGAAGCCCAAGAAGATCTGGGCCGGCCTGGCCGAGCTGGCCCCGGTGAAGATCAACGACTCCACGCCGGAACTGGTCGAAGACCAGAAGCAACGCCTGCTGTACCGGCAGGCCGTCGAGGTCGCGCGCTGTTGGGAAGAGGGCGTTATCGACGACCCGCGCGAGGCCGATGTCGGCGCCATCCTGGCCTGGGGCTTCGCACCCTGGACCGGCGGCCCGATCACCATGATCGACCAGACGGGGCTCAAGGCCTTCGTGGCGCAGGCGGACGACTACGCCACCCGTTACGGCGACCGCTTCAAGGTCCCGCAGCTGCTGCGCGACATGGCCGCCAAGGGTGAGACCTTCTACGGAAACTTCGCCGGGAAGCAGAAGGCCGCGGCCTGATGGACCACGGGACGCTCGTTGCGGGGCAGGCGGTGTTCAACCCCGGCTTCGCGACGGCGTCCGTGCTGGCCCTGATCACCTTCGGCGTCCACACCTTCGCCCGGCCGCTGCTCGCCTCCAGGGAACTGCCAACGGCCAGCCTCTGGCTGAACTATTTCACCTGGCACATGGCCACGGTGATGCTTCTGATCATGGCCGGAGGCTTCGGCTGGGCCGCCTCGGCGCCTGAAGCCTTCGACGTCGCCGTCCTGCTGATGCTGATGGCGGCGGCCTTCTCGCCCCTGTGCATATGGGTCGCTATCAAGGGGGGCATCGCCCCGTGGCGCTTTCCGGCCTCCTGGCTGTTCCTGCTGATACTCGCGGCCGGCCTCTGGGGCGCCCGGATCGGCCACTGGCTGTGACCGCGTAGCCCGGAACCTGTCCTCGCACCCCGGCTTGACGCCAGCGGCTTTCGGCCCCACCCGTCGCTTCTGAAACCGGGAGCCGCCTCATGATCCGTCCCCTCTTCCTCGCCCTGCTGCTGGCCGCCGGTGCCACGACGGCGCAGGCCCAGAATCTGATCATCCATGGCGGCCCGATCTATACGGGCGTCGACGGCGCGCGCCCTGCCCAGCAGGTGACCGTGGTGGACGGGCGCATCACCTATGTTGGCCCGATGCGGCTCGAGCGGACGCCGCCGGACGAGTACATCGACCTGAAGGGTGCCGCCCTCTTCCCCGGTTTCACCGACGGCCACGCCCATCTCGACGGCATCGGCTGGCGCGAGCTGACGCTGAACCTCGAGGGTTCGGTCTCGGTCGCCGAGGCCATGGCGCGACTGACCGACTGGGCCGAGGCTCACCCGGAGGGTCCTGTCATCGGCCGCGGCTGGATTGAGACCCACTGGCCCGAAGCACGCTTCCTGACCGCCGCCGACCTCGACGCGGCAGCCCCGGGGCGGATCGTACTGCTGAGCCGGTCGGATGGCCACGCCGTGGTCGCTTCTTCGGCTGCACTGGCCGCCGCCGGCGTCGACGCCTCGACCGTGGCACCGTCGGGCGGGGAAATCCTGAAGGGCCCGGACGGCCGACCGACCGGCCTGCTGGTCGACGCCGCCGAGCAGCTTGTCGCCGGCCTGATGCCGCAGGCCGATCCAGAGGCCCTGCGCGAGGCCTACCGGGCCGGCTTCCGGATCGAGGCCGCCTATGGCTGGACCGGCGTTCATTTCATGAGCGCGCCGTGGCGGGACATCCCCCTGCTGGAAGCCATGGCCGAGGCAGGTGAGGCCCCCTTGCGCATCTACAACAGCGTCACCCCCGACGGCGCGGCCGCCCTGATCGCGGGCGGCCCGCGCAGCGTCGCGGACGGCCGGATCATCACCCGCGCGATCAAATACTATGCCGACGGGGCCCTGGGCTCGCGCGGAGCCGCCTTGTTCGAACCCTATGCCGACCGGCCCGACACCAGCGGCCTGATGCAGATCACAGGCGATCAAATCATTCCCCTGTACGAGGCCGCCCTGCGTGGCGGCATCCAGATCGCGACCCATGCGATCGGTGACCGGGGCAACGCTTCAGTGGCGGAATGGTACCAGCAGGCGCTCAACGTCGTGCCCGCTGCCGACCGGCCCCGGGGCGCCGACGTGCGCTGGCGCATCGAGCACGCCCAGATCCTGCGGCCGTCGGACTATCACTGGTTCAAGGCCCTGCCGATCATCGCGTCGATGCAGCCCAGCCACGCCATCGGCGACCTGCATTTCGCCCCCGCGCGGCTCGGCGACGCACGGCTGGACGGGGCCTATGCCTGGCACAGTCTGGTCGACATGGGCGTCATCGTGGTCGGGGGATCGGACGCCCCGGTGGAGCGTGGCGACCCGCTGATCGAATTCTACGCCGCCGTCGCCCGCGCCGATCTGGAAGGATTCCAGGGCCCCGACTGGCGACCCGGCGAGGCCGTCGACCGGGCGACGGCCCTGAAGATGTTCACCCTCTGGCCCGCCTACGCCAGCTTCCGCGAGGACGAACTGGGCACGATCGAGGTCGGCAAGCGCGCGGACTTCACTGCCTTCTCGGTGGATCTGATGACGGCGCCCGTAGCCGATATTCTCAATGGCCGGGCGACCCTGACCGTGGTTGACGGCGTGGTGGTCCATCGCGCTGAGAGTCCCATGCGCATCGCGCCTTGATGCGCCGCGGCGTTCCGCCTAAGGCTGCGTCCGGCTCCGCGGGCGTGATGTAGTGGTAGCCTGAAAGCTTCCCAAGCTTTTCGTGCGGGTTCGATTCCCGCCGCCCGCTCCAATACTTAGGCGAAATCGCTGGTGAATCTGGCTCCGAATTGGCTCACGGCGAAGTGATCTCGTATGCAGTGACTCACGCACCAACCAAAAACATCGGTACGCGCGGAGAGCGTGGAGCTGCTTGGACGGGAGTAGCCTCCAGCTTGTTCAGATTGGTCGGCGCGCCATAGGTCTGGGCGTAGTTCAGGCCCGGCGCCCATTCCANCTCAGCCCGGTGATCCGCCCGGCCGCATCGTGCTGGAAGCCGTACACGGCCGCCGTCTGACCTGCCGACGGGGCCCAGGCGTGGTTGATCTGGCCGAGGTCGCTGTCGAGCTCATAGCTATAGGCCGTGTTGACGCCGTTCGAACGGTTGAGGCTTGGACTGACCCCCCAGAATGAGACAGGGAAAATAGGGACGGCTCTCATGTTAAGGAGAGCAGATGTCGAAGATGGAAGCCCGAAGTTTCAGCCGGGCGTTCAAGCTGGATGTGGTCCGCCGGATGGAGGCGGGTGAGAACGTCAGCGCCCTGTCGCGTGAGGTTGGCGTCAAGCGGACGATCCTTTACCGCTGGCGAGACGCTTGGCGGCTCGGGGGCGAGGCGGCGCTTCGCCTGAATGGTCGGCCGAGCAAGGCTGACGCGGTGGTGATGCGGCTGGCGCGGGGCGTGGCGGGCAAGGCCGACGATCTGGCCGAGGCGCGCTGGCAGATCGATCAGTTGCAGCGAAAGGTGGGCCAGCAGCAGCTGGACCTGGATTTTTTCAAAGCTGCCTTGCGGCGTATCGAGGCGTCACGCCGGCCGAAGAGCGGGCCTGGCGCGACGGCGTCTTCGCGGACATCCAGGCGATGACGCGCTCGCAAGGCGATGAGCCGAACGCCCAGCCCCCGATGGCGGCGCGCTCGGTGGACAGGATGTGCGCCCTGGCCGGTGTGAGCCGGGCCTCCTACTATCGCGACTGGGCGAACACATCGCCTGGAACCGAGGAGACGGCGCTCAGGGACCGGATCCAGCATTTGGCGCTGGGTCACCGGTTCTACGGCTACCGGCGGATCACCGAGCTGCTCCGACGCGAGGGCTGGTGCGTCAACCGCAAGCGGGTGGCGCGGATCATGCGGGACGACAACCTGCTGTGTCTGAAGCGCTCACCGTTCAAGCCGGCGACCACGGACTCTCGGCACGACTGGCGAGTATGGCCCAACCTGGCCCGGCGGCTGATCCCGATGCAGGTCAACCAGCTGTGGGTGGCCGACATCACCTATGTCCATCTGGACGAGGCCTTCGTCTATCTGGCGGTGATCCTGGACGCCTTCAGCCGCAAGGTGGTGGGCTGGGCCATGGCCGACCACCTGCGCGCCAGCCTGGCCCTGGACGCTCTGGAGATGGCGCTGGCTGCGCGTCAGGTGTTTCCCGGCGGCCTGGTCCACCACTCCGACCGCGGCATCCAATACGCCTGCGGCGACTACACCGCCCGGCTCGAGGCCGCCGGCGTCCAGCCCTCCATGAGCCGCGCCGGCTGCCCCTATGACAACGCCATGGCCGAGAGCTTCATGAAGACCCTCAAGACCGAGGAGGTGGACGGCAGAGCCTATCGCGACCTGGCCCAGGCCACCGCCGCCATGGGAGCCTTCATCAATGACGTCTACAATACCCAGCGGCTCCACTCGGCGCTGGACTACCTCTCACCGGTGGAGTTCGAAACCAACCCACCAAGGGCTGCTGCGCAGCAGCCCTTGGCTACAACGCAGCTCAGCTGTCCCTAATTTAGCTGTCTCACCGATGGGGGTCAGTCCAGGCTGGGAGTGAGTGGAAAAGTGGTGTGTGTCCCCGCTTCCAAGGCTGGTTCCTAACCAGCGGAGCCCGACCTCGAAGAATTCGCTTATGCCCCTACCTTCCCTAATCCGTACGATTTGCGGTCGTAATGCGTAGCACCCCTCCGTTGGCGAACTTGCGTTCGATAGTCCCTTGGATTCGCATAGGCGTCCGTTGAACCGCTTCTCCCGCCGTTGGGGGCGTTCGACGCAGCGATGACATGAGCGCGCGTTCATCAGAAACGGACATATCAAAATCGGCGTTATATAGCGTCTGCGGACATCCTGGGCCTGTGACTACTGCACCAGAGTTTTCATTCCACACTAGAACCACGTCTAGATCGATACGATCTCCGCTCCTCGTTCGGGGACTATTTATAACATCGCAAAACTCTCCCCGCAGAACCGACTGCTCGGCGCACCCCGGTGTGGCCAGAAGAGAGCAAAGCCCAATAATAATAAGTCGATTCACTACCATGGCCGTTGCTGCTCCGAACACCCGTTATACATTTCGTTACATCGATGCGCTGCAGATAAACTCGCCCCTTGGTCGGCATCCCTTTCGATCGTGCTCTGGGGTGTGCTCATCGAGTATCCCCCATACCCCATAGCCGAAAACAACCAGAATTGAGTTCGATACGCAGCAATTTCAAACCTATGTCCGGAGGCAAAACTACGGTCGGGGTGAATCCCCAGTCTAAGCCTGTAACTATGGTTGCCCTCGTGCGCGACAACACCAGCGAGAAGGTTGTCCCGGCTGCCAATTTGATTGAAATCGATCGTGATCACTGTGTTTCGACCGCCTAAGGAACGGGTGTTGGCGGGATTCGGCGCGCTCAGTTCTTTAAAACCTGCAGCTCTAACGACGACTCCATTCTTTTCTCCCGCTTCGCCAAAGTCAGCGACGACCTGTTCTAGTGCATTTCGTTGTGTCGAACCCTCTTCATACTTTTCGGCTTCGGCGGCAATCCGCCTTATGGCGGTTTCTACTCTCGCGCACCGTGCCCTGCCCGCGGTGCATTCATATAGCCCTGTCGGATCGGTCTTGTTCACTGGATCCAAGCCAACATACCCATACAAATTCGGATCGTCCTTGGTCCCGATCGGGTCCATGCTCAGGAATATCCCCAGCTCCGGCAAATAGTACCGCGCCCGGTACTGGTACAGCCCGGCCTGGGCGTCCCATTGCCGACCCGTGTAGCCGAACGGGCTTCCAGGCGGCGGAGCGCTCGCCCCGGTGCCGAACTCTCCATGCGGCGAGTAGTTGGTGAAGCCCGCCGCCTGGCCCGCCGCGTTGGAGGTGGCGATCACGCTGCCCTGGTGGTCGGTGTGGTGCCAGTGGATGGTGTTGTCGGGGTTCACCGTCGCCAGCCGCGCGTCCATCGACCCTGAGCCGTCCGGAATAAAGCGGCGCTTCAGCACGCCGGCGAGGTCATATTCGGCCACCTCGTCCGCCCCAGACCAGAGGGTGCGGGTCATGACCGCGTCCTCGATCACCACCGTGCGGCGGTCGATGCTGTCATAGGCGTATTCGGTCGTGCTGCCCGGCCGGACCACCCGCGCCAGCCGGTTGCCCCAGGTCCACTGGTAGTCGGTGGTCCCGTAGCTATCCAGATTGCCGTTCTCGTCCCAGAGCAGACCGGTCCCGTTCCGCGACGTGGTCTGGTTCAGGTTGGTCGGCGCGCCATAGGTCTGGGCGTAGTTCAGGCCCGGCGCCCATTCCAGATCGGGGATCCGCCCGGCCGCATCGTGCTGGAAGCCGTACACGGCCGCCGTCTGGCCCGCCGACGGGGCCCAGGCGTGATTGATCTGGCCGAGGTCGCTGTCGGGTTCATAGCCATAGGCCGTGTTGACGCCGTTCGAACGATTCAGGCTGGTGCGGCGGCTCAGGGAGTCGTGCGCGATTGTGGCCTGATGCGCGCCGAACGTGACCTGGTTGACGCGGTTGGCGGCGTCAAACTGGTAGCTCGCCATATAGCCGTCCGGCCACTGGATCGAGGTGCGGTTGTTGGTCGGGTCATAGACATAGGTCAGGACCTGCTGCGTCGAGCCCATGGCCCCGTTGTTGGGGGTGACCCGGTCGAACTCGACCCGGCCCACGGGATCGTAGCCGTAGGTGCGGATGTCGCGGAGCAGCGCGTTGTCGAAGGTCGTGGTGGTCTGGGTCGAGACATCCGTCCACAGACCGGCCGGCTGGCGAGGTCGAACGAGGTGCGGGTGATGCGCCCCACCGGATAGGTCGCCGCAGGCCCGTGTTCCCACACCCGCTCGACCCGACCCATTGCATCGTAGAAGGTCTGATGCACGTCGCCGGAGCGTTTGGTCGTGATGACGACCTGGTCGCGCTCGTTGCGGACCGTCTGGATGAATTTGGTATCGGCGAAGGTGGTCCGCATCAGCCGGCCGAGGCCGTCGTAGTCCATCGTGGTGCGGTTGCCGTTGCCGTCGATCTCGGCGCTCTGCAGCCCGCCGACGTTGTACTCCATCCCCCGCCAGCGGTTGGTGGTCAGATGCGGTTCCCGCGCCTGGGTCAGGGTGCAGGTCGCGTCGGTCAGACTGGCCGTGAACCAGCGCTCGACCAACGTCGGCTGGCCGGCCAGATTGTAGGTGGTTCGAGTGGCCCGGCCGGTCGGATCGACCGCCACGGTCGCCCGGTCCAGCCCGTCGTAGCAGGTGCGGGTCACATCGCCCGCCGGATCGGTCACCGTCAGCGGCGTGTTGGTCAGGGAATAGGTGGTCGCGAC
>VFBG01000192.1 GCA_006515835.1 bacterium
GCGAGCGCGCGCGATCAGCCAGGAACTGCGATGCGTCGTCTGCCAGAACCAGTCGATCGACGACTCTGATGCCCCTCTCGCTGCGGATCTGCGTGCCATCGTTCGTGAGCGCTTGTCGGCCGGGGACACGGACGAAGAGGTGATGGCCTATATTGTTGCCCGCTACGGCAATTTCGTCCTGCTCAAGCCGCCGTTGGACCTGCAAACCATCCTGCTGTGGAGCGCGCCCCTGCTGGTTCTCATCCCGGGAGGCATCGGCCTCGTGCTCTATCTGCGGCGTCGCGGCCGCGCTGGCAGCGCTGATCCCGCGCCGCTTTCGGCCGAGGAGCGCCGCGCGCTCGCAGATATTCTGAAAACCGGTGACGCGCCATGATCCTCTGGATTGTCCTGACCCTGATGATCGCCGTGGCCGTCGTCGGTCTGGCCGTACCACTGATCCGGCCTGGCGGAATTCTGGACCGGCGCACGACCTCGGCCGAGGTGCTGAAGGCGCAGCTGGTTGATCTTGACCGGCAAGCCGCGGCGGGAACGGCCCCGGCGGAGGACATCGCGGCCCTGCGTCTCGAGGTCGAACGCCGGGCGTTGGCTGAAGGCGTCGAGACCACGCCGACCGGCAAACCCCTGGGTGAGAAGGCCCTGATCCGGCTGGCGCTGGGTCTCGCGGCGGTCGTGGCCTTGGGCGGTGCCGGGCTGTATGCGCTGCTCGGACGGCCCGATCTTCCGGGCGCCGGGCCACGTAATGCGGCCATGGCCGGTAGCCCGGCTGACGCAGCCCACGAGGGGGCCGACGTACAGGCCATGATCGTCCAGCTGGAGGCCCAACTCCGTCAGACGCCGGAAGACGTCAACGGCTGGCGCATGCTGGGCTGGTCCTATTTCCAGACCGGCCGCTTCGCCGATGCGGCCGAGGCGTACGGCCGCGCGGCGACGCTGGAGCCGAATAACGCCGAACATTTCTCGGCCCAGGGCGAGGCTCTGGTTCAGGCCGGGAGCGGGCAGGTAACGCCGGCCGCTTTGACCGCCTTTCGGGGTGCCCTGCGCGCTGATCCTCAGGATCCGCGCGCCCGCTATTTCGTCGCCGTCGAGATGGACCAGCGCGGCGAGCGCGAGGCGGCCATGACGGCCTGGGTCGACCTGATCAATTCTGCGCCGGCCGGTGCACCCTGGGCCGCCGAGGTCCGCACCTTCGTCGAGGATCTGGCGCGCGAGCGAGGGCAGGATATCTCGGGCCGCCTGAAGCCAGCACCGGCGGGGGCACCTGCCGCCGCGGCCGTTCCGCCCGGAATACCTGGACCGACAGCGGCCCAGGTCGCTGAGGCCGGGTCGATGTCCGAGGCTGATCGTCAGGCAATGATTCAGGGCATGGTCGGCGGGCTCGAGGAGCGGCTCAGAACCTCGCCCCGTGATCGCGACGGCTGGGTCCGACTGATGAGGGCGCGGATGGTGCTCGGCGACAGCGCCGCAGCGACGGCGGCGTATCGCAACGGGATGCGGGCCTTCGCCGATGCGCCAACAGAGCAGGCCGCCCTGACCGAGGCGGCGCGCGGCTTGCGCATTCCAGGGGCCTGATCGAACGGCCGAGAGCTCGGCGCGACCGAACGTGACAAATAGCAACGTTCCGGTTCAAGGTGCTGTGCGGGCGGGGGCTGGGCGCAATGTCGGTGTCATCGATTCAGGACGCAATCCGGCCGGCGGTGAGCCGACCGCTGGTCGCACGCGCGCTGGTGGCTTCCACTCTTGCTCTTCCGATGGTCGCGGTGCTCTGCGCCCCGTCCTGCGGCCCTCCAACCCGTCCCTGCGCCTGAGCCCGCCGATCCAGTACCGCTTTCCCCATCCGCCCGGACCGCGCCCGCGATGGTCGCCGCTCCCGTACTGGAAAAGACCATGACCAAGGCTTCGGATCTCTTTGTCGCCTGTCTGGAAGAAGAGGGCTGTGAATACGTCTTCGGCGTGCCGGGCGAGGAGAACCTCGACTTCCTCGACAGCCTGTCACGCAGCCGGAAGATCAAGCTGATCCTGACCCGACATGAGCAGGGGGCGGGCAATATGGCCGCGACCTATGGCCGGCATACGGGCAAGGCCGGCGTCTGTCTGGCTACGCTCGGGCCCGGGGCGACCAATCTGGTGACCGCCGCCGCCTATGCGCAACTGGGCGGCATGCCGATGTTGATGATCACCGGCCAGAAACCGATCAAGTCATCCAAACAGGGCCGGTTCCAGATCCTCGACGTCGTCGACATGATGCGGCCGATCTCCAAATTCACCCACCAGCTGGCCTCGGCCGACAACATTCCCGCTCGTGTTCGCGAGGCCATGCGTCTGGCCCAGGAAGAGAAGCCGGGTGCCACCCATCTGGAGTTTCCTGAGGACGTCGCCCACGAGCAGACGACTTCGCCGGTTATCGTCGCCAGCCAGGTCCGTCGCCCCGTCGCGGACGACAAGTCGATCCGTGTCGCCGTGGATCGAATTGCGCGGGCGCGGTCGCCGTTGCTGATCATCGGCGCCGGCGCCAACCGCAAGATGACCAGCCGGATGCTGACCGAGCTGGTGGAAAAGACAGGTATACCTTACATCACCACCCAACTCGGCAAGGGCGTGATCGACGAGCGCAATCCGAAAT
>VFBG01000193.1 GCA_006515835.1 bacterium
CAGCAGGTTGGAAGTGTAGACGTATTTCTCGGGCTGTTTGGCGCGCTCTGTATAGGGCACGCACTCCGATTTCGCGGCCATGGCGCGGTGGACGGCGAAGCGGGCGTCGGTCGGGGCCTGCAGCAGGGAGAAGCCGCCGAAGGCGACGGCCGGGTCCTCGCGCGCGGCCAGATCGGCCCAGTCGCGCAGGAAGCGCCGGTGGTCGGGCCGCATGTCGCTGTCGAGGAACAGCAGGCTGCCGCCGCGGGCGGCCGAGGCCAGACGGTTGCGGCCGATCGAGCGACCCTCGTTGGCGGGCAGGGTGATGAGGCGGACAGGCAGGGCCATGGTCCTGATCTGCGCCGTCAGCCGGGCGGTCAGGTCGGCGTCCCGCGTGCCGTCGTCGAGGATGACGATCTCGACCGCGCCATCAACCGACGCGGCCTCTTCGTCCAGCAGGCCCAGCAACTCAGCGGGGTCGTCGCGCAGGAAGGGGATAAGCACCGAGACAGCGGGCCTGGCTGCCTTCCAGGCGGGGCTGTCGGTCATTTTCGCCCGCGCACTCATGCTGCTGCACTCCGTAGACCGCGCTCCGCCACAAGCCCGAGCGCCACCGTCCTCACGCCGGCCGCGTTCAGCGTCAGGGCCGCCGCCGCATAGACGATCGCCCCGACGCCGGCGTCGAGGATCAGTTCGCCGAGGCCGCCGATTGCCGGCAGCCGTGAAACCGCCAGCGCCATGAGCCCCGTGGCCACGCCGCATCGGGCGAGGCTTTCCCACGGGATCGGCAGGGCCATCACGCGGCGTCCGATCAGCATGGTCGCCAACATGCCCAGACCAAAGCTCGCCGCTGTGGCCCAGGCCGCGCCCATCAGACCAAACCGTGGCACAAGGATCAGGTTCAGGATGACGTTCATACCCGCCGGAATGGCCATGGCGATGAGCAGCCGCTTCGTCTTTTTGCCGAGGGTGAAGGCCTGGCCAAAATAGTAGGCGGTGAGGCCGAACAGCAGGGCCGACAGGGCGATCCACGGCGTCACGCTGGCCGCCGCCGTGCGAAGCTCCTCGCCGATCAGCACCTCTGACAGCGGCCGTGCGACCAGCGCTACGCCGGCTGCCGCGGGCAGGCCGACCAGCAGGAAGGTCGACAGCTGTTCGCGGGCGGCGACCTTCAGCCGGTCCATCCCGCCGCGCTCCAAGGCCATGACCAGCGCCGGCTGACCGGCCGTGCCGAGCCACAGGAACAGGACATCCAGCGTGCGGTTCGCGATGGAATAGCTGGCGTGATAGGCGCCTACCGCCGCTTCGCCCAGATACGCATCCAGCACGAAGCGGTCGGTCGAGGACAGCACCACGGTCAGGGCGAGGGAGGCCGCGATCGGATAGCCGTACATGGCATATTCGCGCACCCGTCCCGCCTCGAACGCGCCGCCGCGCGCCTGTTTCAACTCACCCGGCAGGACGAAGGGCAGGGCGGCCAGGGGGGCGAGGCCGAGGCCGAGCAGGGGGGCCGTCGCTCCGGCGCCCGCGAGTGCAAAGCCGACGCCGATCGCCAGACCGCCTGCCGTGACGGCCATGTCCAGCCGCGCGGATTTCGCCACCTCGCCCTCGGCGCGGAAACGCTCCTGGGCCAGCTTGACCATGTTGCGCGCCGGGGCGCCGGCCAGACCGACGGCCAGGGCCAGCCTGAACAGGGGATCGATGGGAAGCAGCCAGATCGCCAGACCGGCCAGGAGAAGGAAACCGGCGCTGAGGGCAAAGGCCGTGCGATACAGGCGGGCGAAATGACCCTGGGCCGCGCCGGGCGTCTGGGCCGCCCAGAAGCGGGCCATGGCCGCCTCCAACCATGAGAAGACCGCCACATGGGCGAGGGTCATGACCGAGAAGGCCAGGGCGTAGCGCCCGAAATCTTCGGCGCTGAGCAGGCGGGTGAACAGGATGATGGCCAGGAAGCCGACCACGCCCTGCACGATGTTCGCCGGCAGATAGCCCCAGACGCCGCGCCAGAACATCAGCGTGCCCCTGTCATCGTACCGCGCTGCGATCGCCCAGCAGCACCGGCACGGTGATGGCCATGATCCACAGATCCATCCACAGGGACTGGCGCTCGACATAGTCGATGTCGAGTTGCACCCGACGGCGGACGTCCTGGGCCGTGTGCAGCGGGCCTCGCGAGCCGTTCACGGCCGCCCAGCCTGTCATGCCGGGCTTGATGCGGTGGCGGTGGGCGTAGTCAGCGACGAGCCGGGCGCTCTCGACGTGGCCGGTCTTCATGCCGATCGCGTGCGGCCGGGGGCCGACCAGCGACATCTCGCCGGCGATGACGTTCAGAAGCTGCGGCAGTTCGTCGAGGCTGGTCTTGCGGATGAACCGGCCAACGCGGGTCACGCGGTCGTCGTCATGCGTGACCTGACGGCTGGCGGTCGCATCGGCGGCCTCCTGCTTCATCGAGCGGAATTTCCAGACCACGATTTCCTCGTGGTTGAAGCCATGGCGCCGCTGACGGAAGAAGATCGGGCCCGGGCTGTCCAGCCGGATCGCGAGCGCGATCAGCGCCATGACCGGTGCCAGCAGGACCAGAGCGATCAGGCCGAGGATCATGTCCTGAAGCCGTTTGTTGAAGGCGCGGCGATGGTCCAGCGCCGTCTGTGTTTCGGCCACGCCATCGGGTTCGACCAGCAGGGTGACCTCATGCGGCAAGGTGCGCAGCGTTGCGTTGAGCTCGCGCACCCGCGCCTCGGCCCTCGGGTCGATGGCAAGAACGATACGGTCGACATAGGGCGTCATCTTGTGGGTCAGCAGATCCGCCGCCGTGCCCAGCACCGGCACACCCTCGATGGCCCGCGGGCTGCGCGCCATCCGGTCGTCGAAAATGCCCAGCACATTGAGGTCGCGCCGCTTGAGGGCCTCACGGATCAGGCTTTCAGCGTGCCGGGTCGCTCCGACCAGCACGATATTGGGCGTCAGGGCTCCCGAG
>VFBG01000314.1 GCA_006515835.1 bacterium
GGCGCCGGCTAATTTTCAGTCGCTGAAGTCCCGCTCCAAGTCGGACTGGGAACTGCTCGTCGCCGTGACCCACGGCGTGTTGTTTTCGCCCATGCACGGCTGGCGGGGCCGGTTGACCGACGAGCAGATCAAGGACGTGCTGGCCTATATCCGCCTGATGGCGCCCTTCGATGCCGTGAGCTGAGGGGCCCAAGGCGCCACCGCTGTCTGTGACGGGGTGACGACGAGCCGACGACGCCTGATCCTGGCCCTGACGCTCTGGCTCCTGGCCTATGCGTCGAGCGGGTTTGCCGCCGATCAGGGTTCGTCAAAGGCGGACCTCGAAGTCTTTACCCGTTCAGGTTGTCCCCACTGTGCCGCCGCCAAACGGTTCCTCGACGAGCTGCAACGATCCCGACCGAACCTGCGTATCCTCACCCAGGACATCGGGGAAGACTCGGCGGCCTTGGCGCGGCTCAAAGACGTGGCCGCCGCGCAAGGCCTGCGCACCATCGGCGTCCCGGCTTTTTACGTGCATGGCCGCCTGCTGATCGGCTTTGCCGGGCCGGACCGAACCGGACGGCAGATCCTGGCGCTTCTGAACCAGTCGGAATCAGCCCCCGCCGGGCAAGCGCCGGAAGGGGCCTGCCGACCTGAGCCGACGATCCCCTGCGACCGGGCCGGTTCCATGTGGGCGCTGGTCTTCATGTTGTCGCTGCTGGCCGGCCTCCGGGACCGTGCCAAGTTGCTGGTGATCGCCGGGACGTTTGTGGCCGTCCAGGGACTCGTGTATTTCGCGTTCATGGCGGCGTGGCTGAACGTTTTCCTGTTCGTCGGTCTCTCGCGCGCGGCGGAAATCTTCTTGGGGGCGATTGCGGGCCTGGCGGGTGTCGTCCATGTCAAAGACTTTCTGGCGTTCGGGCGCGGCCCCTCGCTGAGCGTGCCGTCGTCGACCAAGCCGACGCTCTACGCCACGGTCCGCCGCATCTTGTACGCCGAGCACCTCGCCGGCGCCTTGCTGGGCGCGGTGGCGCTGGCGGTGCTGGTGCAGGGGGTCGAAGTCCTCTGCACGGCCGGACTCCCCGCCCTCTACACGGGAATCCTTACGAGGCACCAACTAGAGGGCTGGCTGTACTATGGATATCTGCTTCTGTACAATGCCGCGTATATGTTCGACGATGTCATCGTCCTGGGCGTCGGTGCCGTGACGCTCAGCCGGCGGCGGCTCCAGGAACGGGAGGGACGCTGGCTCAAGCTGGTGAGCG
>VFBG01000194.1 GCA_006515835.1 bacterium
TCGCCTTCGTCGGCCCCGGCGGGGGCCACGGCTTCGGGCGGCAGCGGTCGCTCGATGCGCGCGCGCATATCGGGATCCTTGAGCAGCACCGTCTTCATGATCTCGCGGGCCTTGGGCGCGGCGTCGGCGGCACCGCCGGCGGGGGCGTGCTGAATGATCAGGGCGATGGCGTAGCGCGGGGCGTCGTGCGGGGCGAAGGCGACGAAGATCGCATGGTCGCGGCGCGTCCAGTTGGCGTTGCGCGGCCCGCGCGACTCGCCCGGGCGATAGTCACGCGACTGGGCCGTGCCGGTCTTGCCGGCCATCTGGATATCGCCGAGACCGAGCTGCGACGCCCGATAAGCGGTGCCGGTCACATCGTTGGCCACGGCGACCATCCCGCCGCGTACGATGTCGAGATGTTCCTTGCTGAAGGGCAGATCGCGGCTTGAACCCGCAGCCGGCCGCTCGACCCCGCCCACCGACTTGACCAGACGTGGCGTGATGGCCTTTCGGCCGTTGGCCAGGCGGGCGGTCATGACGGCCAGCTGAAGCGCCGTCGTCGAGACAGCGCCCTGACCGATCGCGACGGACAGGGTTTCGCCCGGATACCAGATGCGCGCGTCCGGGTTCGGATTGCGGGTGCGGCGGGCGTAGTCAGCCTTCCAGGCGCGGCTGGGCATGGTGCCCTTGCTCTGGCCGGCGATGCCGATCTCATAGACCTGGTGGAAGCCCAGATCCTCAGCCACGCGGGCGATGCGGTCGACCCCGGCGCGGTTGCACATGTGATAGAAATAGGTGTCGCACGAGTTCTTGATGGCGTTGTGCATATCCATCGCGCCGTGCCCGCCGCGCTTCCAGCAGCGGAAGGTCCGGTTGCCGTAGCGGTAGCCGCCGGAGCAGGAGACACGCTCAGTTGGATTGACGCCCGCGTCCAGCAGGGCCAGCGCCGTCGTCATCTTGAAGGTCGAACCGGGCGGGAAGCTGCCGTAGATGGCCTTGTCCAGCAGCGGCTTGCGCTCGTAGTCCCGAAGGGCGCCATAGACCCGCGACGGCACGCCGCCGACGAACATATTGGGATCAAACGACGGTGCCGAGACCATGCACAGGATGTCGCCGTTTCGGATGTCCATGACGACGCAGCCGCCGGACTCTTCGCCATAGACCTCGAGTGCCCGGTTCTGGACGTCGGCGTCCAGCGTCAGGACCACGTCCTTGCCGGGCACAGCGGCCTTGGAGCCGCCGATGTCCTCGGCGACCACCCTGCCCCGCGCGTCGACCTCGACCCGGTTGCCGCCGGCCTCGCCCCGCAGATCAGTGTCGAACGACTTCTCGACACCCTGACGGCCAATGCGGAAGCCGGGGTTGTAGAGGATTTCCGGGACCTGCTCGCCGCGGTCCTCGATGGCCTTGATGTCACGATCGTTGGGCTTTGCGACGTAGCCGATAACGTGGGCGAAGGCGCCGCCGAACGGGTAGTAGCGGGCCTCGTTCATGTCGGCCATGACGCCAGGCAGCTCGTTGGCGTACAGGTTGACGCGGGCGAACTCCTCCCAGGTCAGATCGCTCTTCACGGGGACCGGCGAGAAGCGGGGAGCCGCGTTGACGTCGCGGATGATCGAGCGGCGCCGGTCGAGGGTGTCCGGCAGCAGTCGGCCCAGCAGGTCGAGTGTCTGGTCCAGATCCTTGGTCTCGTCGCGGACGACGAGAACGCGGAAGCTGGGACGGTTGCCGGCGATGACCACGCCGTCGCGGTCGAGGATGCGGCCGCGCGGCGGCGGGACCAGACGGAAGTTGAACTGGTTGTTCGACGCCATGGTGGCGTACTGGCCGGCCTGGAAGACCTGAAGCTGGGCCAGACGGCCGGTCAGGGCGAGGCCGCCGAGCGTGGTCAACCCGCCGAGCACAAAGGTGCGGCGCAGGAAGGAGCCCTGGCGCTCATTGACGTCGGAGAAGAAGATGGAGGGTTCGGAACTCACCTGAACCTCACGTCGCCGTCCTCGAACCGTTCGATCATCCGGTCGGCGAACGGGAACAGGAGCAGGGTCGGCACGATCTGGCCAATCAGGGCCAGAATGCTGGGCGGGTTACGGGCGATCAGGGTGACCACCAGATAGGCCATCAGGAAGGCCAGGGTGCAGCAGGCGGCGTACCAGGCGAACAGGACGGCCGTATCCTGACCGATCAGGAAACTGCGCGAGGCCAGCACCACCGCATAGATGGCCAGCAGGGCCAGCGCCCACAGGCCGAGCGGGCCGTAGGTCAGGACGTCGAGAATCAATCCCAGCAGGGTCAGCACCAACGGGGCTGTGACCGAAGGGCGGATGAGCGGCCAGGAGAAGGCCAGCACCATAGGAATGACCGGCTCGGGCAGGTTCAGGCCAAAGAGCTCGACCGGCGTGGCCAGAAGAATGGTGACGGCGACCGTGACCAGGGCCGGAATGACAATCCACTGCACCGGCCCGACAACGCGAACCGCGACCGGCCGTCTCATTCGGTCCCTCCCGGCGCTGGCGCGGCGGGTGCGGACGGAGCCGGCGTGGGAGTCGGCGCGGGCGGCG
>VFBG01000195.1 GCA_006515835.1 bacterium
GGCCCTGAACGGCTGTCGCCCGAATGGTGGCGGCCCCGCCCCGACGACCGGCAGGTCCGCACCCGCGACTACTATCGCGTCGAGGATGACGCCGGCGGCCGCTACTGGCTGTTCCGCGAGGGCCTGTACGGCCGGGAATATTCCGGCGCGGCGGAGGAGCGGGCGCCCTCGTGGTGGATGCACGGGGTGCTGCCGTGATCGGCCAGGGATCGGGATGGGACGGCGACTATGCCGAGCTCGGGGCCATGACCAATTTCAGCTTTCTGGAGGGGGCGTCGCATCCGGGCGAGCTGATGATGCAGGCCAAGGCCCTGGGTCTGGCCGCCGTCGGGGTGGCGGATCGCAATACGCTGGCCGGGATGGTGCGGGCGCTGATGGGGGGCGAGGACGTCGACCTGCCCCTGGTCGTCGGATCGCGGCTGGGGTTCACCGACGGGACGGAACTGATCGTCTTTCCCCGCGACCGGGCCGCCTATGGCCGGCTGTGCCGCCTGCTGTCGCTGGGCAAGAGCGAGGCCGTGCCCCAGGAGGGCGCCGATCCCGACGCCGAGCGGATCGCAAAAGCCGAGACGCGGCTGACCTTTGAACAGGCGATCGGGCTGGGCGAAGGCATGATCGCCCTGGCCCCCGCGCCGGAACGACCTGATGCGGCGTTCGAGGCCCGGCTGGCGGCCTGGCGAAGGCGCTGGCCCGACGACCTGTATCTGGCGGCGGCGCCGCTGTGGCGGGGAGATGACCGCAAGCGGCTGAACCGGCTGGCGGCCATGGCGCAGCGCACCGGCGCGCCGATGATCGCGACCAATGCCGTGCTGTACCACCACCCCGAGCGGCGGACGCTGCAGGACGTCCTGACCTGCATCCGCGAGGGGACGACGATCGACGGGGCGGGACGGCGCCTCCAGGCCAATGCCGAACGGCATCTGAAGCCGCCGGTCCAGATGGCGCGGCTGTTCCGGGGGCATGAGGCGGCGCTGGCGCGGACCATGGCGGTGGCGCGGGCCTGCACCTTCTCGCTTCGGGAGCTCAGCTATCAGTACCCGGACGAACCGGTCCCGCGAGGCTATTCCGCCCAGGGCTGGCTGGCCCGGCTGACGCTGAAGGGGGCCCGGTCGCGCTGGCCCGGCGGCGTCCCGAAGGCGATCCGGGCGATCATCCTGAAGGAGCTCCGGCTGGTCCGGGAGCTGAAATACGCCCCCTATTTCCTGACCGTCCACGACATCGTTGCCTGGGCCCGCGCCCGGCCCGATCCGATCCTGTGCCAGGGGCGCGGCTCGGCGGCCAATTCGGTGATCTGCTTCTGTCTGGGGATCACCAATGTCGACCCTACCCGGCAGGAGGTGCTGATCGAGCGGTTCATCTCCTCGAACCGGTCCGAGCCGCCCGACATCGACGTCGATTTCGAGCACGAGCGACGCGAACAGGTGATGCAGTATGTCTATTCGCGCTACGGCCGCGACCGGGCGGGGATCGTGGCGACCATCATCCACTACCGGCCGCGATCGGCGATCCGCGATGTGGGCAAGGCGCTGGGCCTGACCGAGGACGTCACCGCCCGCATGGCCGACACCGTCTGGGGCTCATGGGGCTCGGAGGTGAAGGACGAGCACGTCGACCGCACGGGTCTGAGCCGCGACGACGTGCGGATGAAACTGGCCCTCGAACTGACGTCGGAACTGATCAAATTCCCCCGCCACCTGAGCCAGCACGTCGGCGGCTTTGTGCTCAGCCAGACCCCGCTGATCGAGATCGTGCCGATCGGCAATGCGGCCATGGCCGACCGGACCTTCATCGAATGGGACAAGGACGACATCGACTTCCTCAAGCTGATGAAGGTCGATGTGCTGGCGCTGGGCATGCTGACGGCGATGAAGCGGGCGTTCCGCATGATCGGCGAGACCTATGGCCGGCCCCTGCCCGACACCGCCGCCGTGCCCGTCGAGCGGCGCGGGGTCTACCGGATGCTGCGCAAGGCGGATTCGGTCGGCGTCTTCCAGGTCGAGAGCCGGGCGCAGATGTCGATGCTGCCGCGCCTGCGGCCGGTGGAGTTCTACGATCTGGTGGTGCAGGTCGCCATCGTCCGGCCCGGCCCGATCCAGGGCAAGATGGTGCATCCCTATCTTCAGCGCCGGCTGGAGCGGCGGACCCATGAGGCGCGGCACGGGCCGGGCAGCTACCGCTTCTCCATGCCCGGTTCGGCCGCCGATCCGGACGAACTGGCCAATGTGCTGCGCAAGACCCTGGGCGTGCCCCTGTTCCAGGAACAGGCGATGAAGATCGCCATGGTGGCGGCCGAGTTCACCGGCGAGGAGGCCAACGGCCTGCGCCGGGCCATGGCCACCTTCCGGCACAACGGCACCATCGGCAATTTCGAGGAGAAGATGGTCGGGCGGATGATCGCGCGCGGCTATGAGGCCGAGTTCGCCCAGAACTGTTTCAACCAGATCAAGGGGTTCGGCGAATACGGCTTCCCCGAGAGCCACGCCTGTTCCTTCGCCCATCTGGTCTATGTCTCGGCCTGGGTGAAGTGGCTGTATCCGGATTCGCCGCCTGTCTGCTGAACAGCCAGCCGATGGGCTTCTACGCCCCGGCCCAGATCGTCCGAGATGCACGCGAGCACGGGGTCGAGGTGCGGCACCCAGATGTGAACGCCAGCGATTGGGACGCGACGCTGGAGCCGCGCCCGCGCCGGCGGCGACGGGCCTTGCGGCTGGGGATGCGGTCGATCGACGGGTTCAAGAAGGTCTGGGCGGAGGCGATCATGGAAGCCCGCGCCGGGGGGCCGTTCGCCGATCTGGACGACCTGCGCCGCCGCGCCGCCCTGACGCCCCCGGCGCTGGACCGGCTGGCGGAGGCGGATGCTTACGGGTCGCTGGACCTGACCCGCCGGCAGGGCGTGTGGGCGGCCAAGGGGTCGGCCCCGGCGTCGTCCGCGCCCCTGTTTGAGGCCATGGGGCTGAACGAGGCCGACGGCCGCCCGCCCACGGCCCTGCCGCTGCTGGCCCCGTCGGAAGAGGTGGTCGGCGACTACCAGACCATCCGCCTGTCGCTGAAGGGCCATCCGGTCAGCTTCCTGCGCGACCGGCTGACGGACGTCGGGGCCCTGACGGCGAAGGCCTATCCGGGGCTGGCGAACGGGCGCCGGGTCATGGTCGGCGGGGTGGTGCTGGTCCGCCAGCGGCCCGGCACGGCCAAGGGCGTCTGTTTCATGACCATCGAGGACGAGACCGGCGTGGCCAATCTGGTCATCTGGCCCGATGTGTTCGAGACCTTCCGGCCGGTCGCCATGGGCGCGCGGATGGTGCTGGCGCGGGGCAAGGTCCAGACGGCCGAGGGGGTGACCCATCTGGTCGTCGACCATCTGGAGGACTGGACCCCGATGCTGGGCCATCTGACGCCGGACGCCGCGCCGGGGTCAGGGCACGCGCCGGCGCGCGGGCGGCATCCGCGGGATGTGCAGGTGCTGCCGGGGTCGCGGGATTTTCACTGAGGGGGGCGCGGTCCTTGTCATCCCCGACGTAGCGAAGCGGAGATCGGGGACGGCACCAGCTTTCCATCTGTCCCTCCCGGACAGCCCGCAGGGCTGAGCCGGGAGCAGGGTGGGCGCCGCGCCGGGCCTGACCCGTCTCCCGGCTCGCCGCTGACGCAGCGTCCGGGAGGATGAAATAGTGGTGAGTCTGAGCGTCCCGGCTCGCCGCTTCGCGGCGTCCGGGATGACAAGGTGTTCCATCGCCTTCCGTGGGAAGTGGCGGCTAGACGCTGATGATGACATCGTGCCCGACACAAGGAGGAGCCGACCATGGACTGCCGAAGCCTCGCCCGACTTGGCCTCACTGCCGTCCTCGTGAGCACGCCCGCCATGGCCAGCGCACAGGATCGCCAGATATTTTCCGACCGGTTGGTGACCATCACGGTCGCCGACGATCCGCACTACACAATCGCTCATTCGATCGTCATCGAGGCGGGCCAGCCCGTTTACGCGCGAACCGGGGCGGAGCTGGAAGGTCGCTCATGGACGGCGACGCGCACCTCCGAAAGAGGGACCGAAACCATCCATTCTGACGCCTGCCCCGCGCTGCGCACGGTCGCCCTGTCTTTCGCAACCCTGCCGCCGTTACAGGTCCGGCCGATGCCATCCGTCGCTCACGGCGGCGAACCTGGCGCAGCCCTGCCGATGCCGCCGACAAGGAAGGACGGCTTCTCGACCCGACTGACGTTCGCGTCCGAGACCGCTGACGGTTCCTATGCCTCGGTCGAAGTGGCCGGGGGCAATGACTACAGTCGATGGGGGCATGACGCGGTATCAGCGCTACTGCGATGCTGGGGACCGCTGACGCCGATCCGGGCGTCCTGAACTTCAGCCTACCCCCGCCGCTGAAACCGCCACTTCCACACGCGGTAGCC
>VFBG01000017.1 GCA_006515835.1 bacterium
GGAGCCGGGCGAGCAGGCCACCCTGGCTCCGGTTGGACAGGGTCACGTCCCCGCCATGGGCCCGCGCCGCCTGTCGGGCGACGGTCAGGCCAAGGCCCGCCCCGCCGGTCTCGCGGCTGCGCGAGCGTTCGGCGCGGTGGAAGGGTTCGAACACGGCTTCGAGTTCGTCGTCGGGCAGGCCGGGGCCGTCATCTTCGACCGTGACCACGGCGCGCCCATCCAGTGCGAAGGCCTTCACCCGTGCCGCGCCGCCGTATTTGACGGCGTTGGCGATCAGATTGGCGAGGGCGCGGCGCAGGGCGGCGGGGTCTGCCTCGACCTCCAGCACACCGCCGCCGTCGAACGTCACGGCACCGCCGGTCTCCGAAAACCCCTCGGCGCAGTCGGCGGCAAGGGCGTCGAGATCGAAGGCTTCGCGCCGCTCGGGCGTCGCCTCGCCGCGCACATAGGCCATGGCCTGGGCGATCAGCGCGTCCATCTCCTCGATGTCGGAGGCCATCCGGTCGCGCACCGCCTCGGGTGCCTGTTCGGCGCGGAAGCGCAGACGGGTCAGGGGGGTGCGCAGGTCGTGCGCGATGGCGGCGACGGTCTGGGTACGGCGACGCATGTGATCGCGCAGGGATGCCTGCATGTCGTTGAAGGCGTGGATCGCGGTGCGGACCTCGCTGGGGCCCGAGGGGGTCAGCGGCTCGGCCTCCGGATCGGCTCCCAGACGCTCGGCAGCGTCAGCGAAGACCCGGATCGGCCGGGTCAGCCGGCGCGCCATCCACCACACCAGCGGTGCCAGCAGAAGCATGGAGATGCCCAGCGCCAGCAGAATGCGCTGCTGCCAAGGCGACAGCAGGCCGTGCGGCGGCTCGACCGTGGCCCAGCGCCCGTCCGGCTGGCGCACCGAGGCGGAGAAGGGCGCGAAGGTCAGGCGGTCGGCCCGGACGGTGAACTGGTGGGTCTCCCGGTCGATGACGAAGGCACCGCCTTCCGGGCCGCCCGGGGCCAGATGGCGCATGCGCAGCTGGGCCTCGACGTCTGCGCCGCGCCGCACGATCACCGTTTCGTCGGATCCGGCGGGCGGCACGGCGATGACGACGGGCGGCGGCGAAGGGATCGCGCCAACTGCCCCATTCCGCGCACCGGCCTGCGGGCCGCCTTCGGGACGCACGAGGACGAAATCCATCCGCCGTTCGGAAGTCTCGCCTTCCTCGGGTCCGGGTGCGCGCCGGCGGGGCGGGCCGTGATCAACCGTGACCCGAACAGCGTCCGGTTCCACCCCGAGCCGCTGCGCCAGACCGGCGCGGAGGGCCATGGCCATGGGGTCGATCTGGATGTTGTTCGCCGGCCCGGGCGGCCGGTCGACGATGCGGCGGCGCAGGGCGCGGCCGTCAGCTGTTTCAGCCGGTTCGCCCTTCAGGGCGTCCGCCGCCGCGCCGATGCTGAAGCCGGCGGGCCGCGGCTCGGGGGCCAGGACGACGACCCCGAACGCCACAGCCTGGGACATGACGACCGCCAGCACCGCGAGCGCCGCGACCTGAACCAGAACGGGGAAGGATGAGGGCCGTCTCATGCGACGCCCCGGACTGCGCCGTTGTGCCGCTCGACCTTGACGTCGAACATATAGCCCTCGCCGCGCAGGGTCTGGATCATCTCAAGACCGGAGCCGTCGTCGAGCTTCTTGCGCAGGCGGCTGATCTGAACGTCCATGGCGCGGTCGAACACGTCGGCGTCCGCGCCCCGCGCGCGTTCCAGCAACTGGTCACGGGTCAGCACCCGGCCCGGTCGTTCGGCGAAGGCGCGGAGCAGGGCGAATTCTCCCGCCGACAGGGACACGGCGCGGCCGTCGGGCCGGGTCAGCTCCCGGCGCAACAGGTCCAGACGCCAGCCGGCGAAGGTCAGGGCAGGGCCCTCGGCCGCAACCTCGTCGCGCGGGCGGCGCAGCACGGCGCGGACACGAGCCAGCAATTCGCGGGGGTTGCAGGGCTTGGCCAGATAGTCGTCGGCTCCCAGCTCCAGGCCGATGATCCGGTCGGTGTCCTCGCCCATGGCCGAGAGCATGACGATCGGCGGCCCCTTGCCGGCCAGTCGGCGGCAAACAGACAGCCCGTCCTCTCCCGGCATCATCAGATCCAGCACAATCAGGTCGGGAGTCTGCTGCGCGACGGCGCGGTCCATCTCTGCGGCCGAGGCGGCACCGACAGCGTCATAGCCGTGCAGGATCAGGTAGTCGCACAGCACCTCGCGGATGCCGGGATCGTCGTCGACGACGAGAATGCGGGGGGCGGCGTCGGCTTGCATGATGGTCATTGTGGCGAACCAGGCGCTCGCCGTCATTTCAGCTTTGAAACAAACGGCACTTCACCTGAAACACTGCCGCAAGCAGGCCGTGGTCGAACAGGGGCTGCACAACAACGGGAGCCGACCGCTCATGCTGACCCTGATCGCCCTTTCCGCCATCCTGACGCAGCAGACGCCAGCGCCGCCTGCTCCACCGGAGGTCCACACCCGCGTCATGGTCATGGGTGCCGACGGCCCCGGCGGCCTCGACAAGGACGGCGACGGCCAGATCACGCGCGAGGAATTCGCCGCGCCGATGAACGACCACTTTGCCCGAATGGACGCCAACAGAGACGGCCGCCTGTCGACCGAAGAGATGTCGGCTGGCCACGACGCCATGGGGGGCGGCGATCACCATGTCCGGGTCATGCGCGGCCCGGGTGGTCCGGGTGAGCATGAGATCCGGGTCATTGGCGGCCCGGGCGGTCCCGGCGCTCCGGGCGTACGCCATTTCGAGATGCGCCGGGCGCATCCAGGTGGGGAGGCCGGCGAACATGCTGCTCATGCAGGGCACAATGAAGAGCGAACCATGGTCTTCGTCGGCGGCGAACCCGGTCCGGGCGGAGAGCGCGAGATCGTCATCCACGGCGGCCCCGGTGGTCATGCTATCATGGGCGGCCCGCATGGCGAGGGTGGTCCCGGCGAGCGGATCGAGATCCGGCGCATCGGCGGTCATGGCGGCGAGAACGATCTGGACGCCGACAACGACGGCAAGATCAGCGAGGCCGAGTTCAGCGCGCCTCTCCGTGAAGCCTTCGCCCGGATGGACGCCGATCACTCAGGCTTCATCGAGGCCGGTGAACGCGGCGCGGGCGGCCACGGCGAGGTCTTCGTCCATCGGATTGAGACGCGCTCGGGCGGTGAGGACTGACCCCTCTGGAACTTCGTGATTTGAAAGGCAGCCAAGGCGCCCTCTAATGGGGTCATGATCCTGCGGCGCCTCCTTCACATCTTGTCCGCAACGACGGCGATGAGCCTTGCGCTCATCGCCGTTCCGGCGTTTGCGGTCGATCCGGAAGCAGCCGCCTCTGCGCCTTCGGCGTCGTCCGCGACGCTGGACCCCGAACGCGCGCGGATGAACCAGCGGGTCTTCGATCGCGTCTGGGCCGAGGTGCGCAACCAGTACTATGATCCCGGACTGCATGGGGTTGACTGGAACGCCGCACGACGGACCTGGCGGCCGGTCGCGCTGACGGCAACGGACGACAGGACCCTTTATCGGGCAATCGGTGACATGCTCGACCTGCTCGACGACGATCACGCTGGGGCGGCACCTCCGGCTGTGGCCCGGCGTCAGGACACGCTGCGTCAGCGCCGCGCCGCCATCGGCGTTTCCTTGCGGCCCGAGCCCTCGGGCGACGCCTACCTGATCGAACAGGTTCGGCCCGGTTCGCCCGCCGCTGAGGCCGGCGTGGCCGTGGGCTGGAGGCTGGTCACCGGCGAGGGCGCGCTCTGGACCCCGGAACAGGACATCGCCGAGGGGCGGCCTGTGACTCTTTCGTTGATCGACGGCGAAGGCGCGGCACGGCCGCTGACCCTGACCCCGCGCCTGATGGAGCCGACGCCGGCCTTCGTCGCCGACCGGTCGCGCCCCGGCGTGCTGGTGCTGACCGTGGACGGGTTCGAGCTGGGGCTGGGCCGCTGGATGGGAGAGCAACTGGAAAACCTGCCGCCGGAAACCGACGTCGTCATCGACCTGCGCGGCAATCCCGGCGGGCGACTGGCCGAGGCCGATGCGGTGCTGAGCTGCTTCCTGCCTCGCGACCGGTTGTGGGCCGCGCGCACCGGCCGCTCGGGGCGACGCGTTGACCTGCGGACTGCCGGCGGCTGCGGCGATCTGGACGCACCGGTCGGAAACGACGTGGCTGTGCTGGTAGACGGCAACAGCCGCAGCGCTGCCGAACTGACACCCGCCGCCCTGCAGGAGGCGCGGCGCGCGGTGGTGGTTGGGGCACCGACGGCCGGAGCGGTTCTGATTTCGCAGGAGACGCGCCTGCCTGACGGCGGGCGGCTGAGCCTGAGCCGCGCCGACTTCGTCACCTCGGGCGGGGTTCGGCTGGAAAAGCGGGGCGTGACGCCTGACATCGCCGCGCCGCTGACATTGGAGGACCGCCGCGCCGGGCGCGATCCGGGTCTGGACGCCGCCGTGGCGGCCCTGGCCGTGGCTCGCCCGGAGGCGGCGTTGGCCTTGCAGGCCGCCCCGGCGCTCTAGCCCGCGACCACCCGAACTCGGGACGCCGCGTCGCGCGCCCGCTCGCGGGCATGTTCGACGGTGTCGCCACGCGCTGTGGCCACGCCCATGCGGCGGCTGACATAGCTCTCGGGCTTGCCGAACAGGCGAAGGTCGGCGGTCGGCACCGACAGGGCCTCCGCCACGCCCTCGAAGGCGACCCCAACCGCATCCATGCCGCCATAGATGACCGCGCTCGCGCCGATGTCGCGCTGGCTGACGTCGACGGGCAGGCCGAGGATGGCGCGGGCGTGCAGGGCGAACTCGGACTGGGTCTGGGTTGCCAGCGTCACGAGGCCGGTGTCGTGCGGGCGCGGCGACACCTCCGAGAACCAGACCTGGTCGCCCTTCACGAACAGCTCGACCCCGAACACGCCGAGGCCGCCCAGCGCGTCCGTCACCTTGCGGGCAATATCCTGGGCCGAGGCGAGGGCCGCGGGCGTCATGGCCTGCGGCTGCCAGCTCTCGACATAGTCGCCCTTGACCTGCCGGTGGCCGATGGGGGCGCAGAAGTCCGTGCGGACGGCGCCGTCCCGCAACGAGCGAACGGTCAGCAGGGTGATCTCGAAGTCGAAATCGATCCGGCCCTCGACGATCACCGTCGCGGTCTCAACCCGTCCGCCGGACTGTGCATAGGCCCAGGCGTTCGCGGCATCTTCGATCGCTTCGATCATCGACTGGCCCTTGCCCGAGGACGACATCACCGGCTTGATGAAGACCGGCAGGCCGATGCGGTGCGCGGCCTCGGCCAGTTCGGCGGCGGACGTGGCGAAGGCGTAGGGGCTGGTGGGCAAGCCCAGGTCCTCGGCCGCCAGCCGGCGGATGCCCTCCCGGTTCATGGTCAACTGTGTCGCCCGCGCGGTCGGGATGACCGTCGCCAGACCGGCGGCCTCGATCTGCGCCAGGACGTCGGTGGCGATGGCCTCGATCTCGGGCACGATGATGTGCGGGGCCTCGGCCATGATGACGCCGTTCAGCACCTGCGGATCGGTCATCGGAATGACGTGGCTGCGGTGCGCCACCTGCATGGCCGGCGCGTTGGGATAGCGGTCGACGGCGATGACCTCGGCGCCCAGCCGCTGAAGCTCGATGGCCACCTCCTTGCCGAGCTCGCCCGCGCCCAGAAGCATGACACGCACAGCGCTGTCGGAGAGGGGGGTGCCCAATCTTGTGGCATGAGGGCGCATGGTCAGTGGTCCTTCTCGGAGTGCTGGATGAGGTCCCAGGCGTTGCCGTACAGATCCTCGAAGACGGCGACGACGCCGTAGTCCTCGTGCCGGGGCTCCTCACGGAAGTGGACGCCTGCGGTGACGAAGGCTGCATGGTCCCGATCGAAATCTTCCGTTTCGAGGAACAGCCAGACCCGCCCGCCGGACTGGTTCCCGATTGCGGCCCGTTGAGCGTCGGTCATGGCCCGGGCCAGCAGCAGGGAGGTCTGGCCGCCGCGCGGCGTGACCCGGACCCATCGCTTGCCGCCGCCCCGATCGGCGTCTTCGCTCAGCTCAAATCCCAGCTTGCCGACATAGAAATCGATGGCCTCGTCATAGTCACGGACCAGCAGGCTGAAGGCGGCAATGTGGGCCATCAGCCCTGGAGCCGCGCCTTTGCGGCCGCGACCACCGCTGCCGTCGTGATCCCGAACTTCTCGTACAGGACCTCGGCCGGGGCGCTGGCCCCGAAGCCGGTCATGCCGATGAATGCGCCGTCCTCGCCGATGAACCGCTCCCAGCCTTGCTGGATGGCGGCCTCGACGGCGACGCGGACCGTGCCGCGGCCGATGACGCTGTCCTGGTATTTCTTCGGCTGCTGGAAGAAGAGCTCGAAACAGGGGACCGAGACGACGCGGGTCGGCGTGCCTTCCGCCTCCAGCGCATCGGCGGCGGCAAGCGCCAGCGCCAGTTCCGTTCCGGTGCCGAACAGGGTGACCTTCGCCGGACCCTTGGAGGCGCGGATTTCATAGGCACCCTTGGCCGACAGGTTCCCGTCCGAAGCGACGGTGCGCACGGCCGGGGTCTTCTGGCGCGACAGGGCCATGGCCGAGGGTGCGGTCTTGTGCTCCAGCGCGGCCTGCCAGCATTCCATGGCTTCGACCGTATCGGCGGGGCGGAAAACGAGCAGGTTGGGAATGGCGCGCAGGGCGGCGAGATGCTCGACCGGCTGGTGTGTCGGGCCGTCCTCGCCGAGGCCGATGCTGTCGTGGGTGAGGACGTGGATCGCCCGCACGCCCATCAGGGCGCCGAGGCGGATCGCCGGGCGGCTGTAGTCCGAGAACACCATGAAGGTGCCGCCGTAGGGGATGACCCCGCCGTGCAGGGCCATGCCGTTCATGGCCGCGGCCATGCCGAACTCGCGGATGCCCCAGTTGACGTATCGGCCCTCATAGGTCGGAGCATCGAAGATCGGCATGCCCTTGACGAAGGTGTTGTTCGAGCCGGTCAGATCGGCCGAGCCGCCGACCAGTTCGGGGATGGCGGCGAACAGTTCGTCCAGCGCCGCGCCCGACGACTGGCGTGTCGCTTGCGCCGGCTTCGTCTCGACCAGTTCCGCGATCTTGGCGTTGAGGGCGTCAAAGGCACCGGCGGGCAGGTCGCCCTTCATGGCGCGGGTGAAGTCCGCTGCCTGGGACGAGGCGTTCAGCCGGGCTTCCCAGGCCTTCCGCTCTTTCGCGCCGCGCTTGCCGACCTTCTTCCAGGCCTTGTCGATCGCCTCGGGCAGTTCGAAGGGTTCGTGCGTCCAGGCCAATCCCAGTCGGGTAGCGGCGATTTCGGCCGTGCCCAGCGCGGCACCGTGGGTCTTGTGGCTGCCTTCCATAGTGGCAGCGCCTCGCCCGATCTTTGTCTTGCAGGCGATCAGGGTCGGCTTGTCCTGACGCGTCGCCCACTGCAGGGCCGACTTGATGGCCTTCATGTCGTGGCCGTCGATGGCCTTGACCGCCCAGCCCGCAGCCTTGAAGCGCGCCTTCTGGTCGGTGGCGTCGGACAGGGACACGGCCCCGTCGATGGTGATGGCGTTGTCGTCCCACAGCACGGTCAGCTTGTTCAGCTGGTAGCGGCCGGCCAGGGCGATCGCCTCCTGCGACACGCCCTCCATCAGGCAGCCGTCGCCGGCGATGACCCAGGTGCGGTGGTCGACAAGACCGGTGCCGTATTTGGCCGCCAGATGGCGCTCGGCCATGGCGAAGCCGACGCTGTTGGCCAGCCCCTGGCCCAGCGGACCGGTGGTCGTCTCCACGCCGGGCATGTGCCCGAATTCGGGGTGACCCGCGGTCTTGGAACCCCACTGGCGGAAGTTCGACAGCTCTTGCTTTGTCGCGGCCTTGTAGCCGGTCAGGTGCAGCAGGCTGTAGATCAGCATCGAGCCGTGGCCTGCCGACAGGATGAAGCGATCCCGGTCGGCCCAGTCCGGGCGGCTCGCGTCGAACTTCAGGAATTTCGAGAAAAGCACCGTCGCCACGTCGGCCATGCCCATCGGCATGCCGGGGTGGCCGCTCTTGGCCTTCTCGACACCGTCCATGGACAGCACCCGGATGGCGTCGGCCATCTGCTTGGGCGTAGCTTTTTCGGATACGGTCTTGCTGTCGGCCACGGGCGGCACTTTCGTCGGGAGGCGGAAAAAGGGAGGCGCGCCGCTTTACCCCGACGCGTCGGCGGGTTCTATACGGATTCTGGAGGATGTGACCCGAATGGACGCTGCATCGGCCGCCAAGGACCGAGTCGACCGCGCGCTGGCGCTGCTGGAACGCCGGCTGCTGGATCTCAAGAGCCGGGCGGCCGGGACCAGCCGTGTGCCCGACGATGACTTGTTCGCGCCTGAGCCGTCGACCGAGACCGACCGCGCTCGCATCCATGAGCTGGAGGCCGCCGGCCGCGACGCCGCCGAAGCCCTGACCCACGCCGCCGATGCGATTCGCGATAGCCTCGCTGAACAGGAGGCTCGCTGATGGCGACGGTGACCGTCGAGATCAACGGCCGTCCGTATGCCGTCGGCTGCGCCGACGGCCAGGAGGAGCGGGTCCGCATCCTCGCCAAACAATTTGACGGCCATGTACGTCAGGTGTCGGGCGAGGTTGGCCATGTCGGCGACATCCGACTGTTCCTCATGGCCGGCCTGATGCTGGCCGACGAACTGCATGAGGTCCGCCTTGGCAATCCCGGCGCGTCCGCTGTGGCCGCCGCAGCCTCTGCCTCTACCGACGGTGTGGCCGAGGCGCTCAACGCCGTGGCCGCCCGATTGGAGAAGATCGCCCAGGGTCTATGACCCCCCGCCATTGTTCCGCCCCCGCTTAGGGACTATCTTGATCGACGGCGGGTCCTGCTGCGGCTCTCGTCGAAGGCAACATTTCCTTGCGACCTTAATTCACTCAAAGGGAGCTGTCCCTGATCAGGCCCGTGGGCCTGGGCACACGGCGCCCACCTGGCTACCCAGGTCGAGAGGATTTAAACGCCCTTCACGGTTCTTGCGGCGCCGCCAACCTTTCCCTTTTTGGGCGCTAACGCGCGCGCCTCGGTCGCTCGCTGCTTGAGCGCGGTTTGTGCGCGCGCTACGGCTGCCCGGCGTGTTCGACGCGGCCGGGCGGTTCCTCCCATGACCGACAAGCTTCAGCTTCGCGCCGCTATGCGGGCCACTCGCAAACGTTTGGCCGGGTTGGATGCGGGCGCGGCCGGCCGCGCCGCGGAACAGGCCGGCACCCTGCCGCCCGGGCGGATCGTCGCAGTCTATCGGGCCATCGGCTCGGAACTGGACGTCGACGCCTTGTCGCTGGCGCTCAGCCGGGCGGGGCGCGAGCTCTGCCTGCCGGTGGTGATCGAGCGGGACGCGCCGATGATTTTCCGCCGCTGGTCGCCCGGCGAGCCGCTTGAGCTGGACGAAGCCGGAGTGCCGGCACCGTTTCCGCTCGCCGAGGTGGTCGAACCCGACCTGATCCTGACGCCGTTGCTGGCTTTTGACGCCGGGGGCGGACGGCTGGGGCAGGGCGGTGGATATTACGACCGCACTTTCGCCGCGCGGCCCCAGGTCACCCGCATTGGCTTCGCCTATGCGGGCCAGGAGGTCGATGACCTGCCGGTCGAGCCGCACGACATCCGCCTGCATGGCGTTCTCACCGAGACCGGCTATAGACCCTTCGCATGAGACTGGCTTTTTTCGGTGATGTCGTCGGCAAGTCCGGACGGGACGGGCTGAGCGATCACTTGCCCGGCCTGAAGCGCGACCTGAAACTCGACTTCGTGGTGGTCAATGCCGAGAACGCCGCCGGCGGTTTCGGCATCACCGAGAACACGGCGCGCGAGCTGTTCATGGCTGGCGCCGACTGCCTCACGCTGGGCAACCACAGCTGGGATCAGCGCGAGGCCCTGACCTATATCGTGCGCGAGCCGCGCCTGATCCGCCCGGCCAACTATCCGCGCCTGATGGACGCCGCGCCTGATGGACGCGCCCGGGGCCGGGGCCAATCTGTTCGAGACCCAGAGCGGCAAGACCGTGCTCGTCATGAACGTCCTCGGCCGCATCCATATGGACCCGATGGACTGTCCGTTCAGTGCCGTCGAGAAGGAGCTGGCTGCCTGTCCCATGGGCATGGTCGCCGACGCCATCATTGTCGACATGCATTGCGAGGCGACGTCCGAGAAGATGGCCATGGGTCATTTCTGCGACGGCCGGGCCTCGCTTGTGGTTGGCACCCACACCCATGTCCCGACCGCAGACTGCCAGATCCTGCCCGGCGGCACGGCCTATCAGACCGACGCCGGGCGCTGCTGCGACTACGACAGCGTGATCGGCAACGAGAAGGAAGAGCCCCTGCGGCGCTTCACCCCCCGTCTGTCGGGCGGCCGCTACACCCCGGCGCATGGTCCGGCGACGATCTGCGGGGTCTATGTCGAGACCGACGACAAGACCGGTCTGGCCACACGGGTCGAGCCGATCCGGGTCGGCGGGCGGCTGAGCCAGGCGATCCCCGTCCTCGCCTGAGCGGCGCGCCTCACAAGCGCGTCAGGGCCAGCATCATCTCTCCCATGCCGAGCGCGAGTCCGATGAGGACCGGCGCGCCCTTGAAAAGCACCAGACCGGCCAACGCCACGATCAGCATGGTCTCGATCTTCTCGGCGCGCATGCGCCGCCGTCTTGCCCGCTCGATCTGCCGGAATCTCCCGGCTTCCATGACGTCCATGAGGGGTCTCCTGAGCGGGCCGGCCAAAAGCACGCCGCTTGACATAAAAGTTTACAGTCGTAATCTTTCATGATTACAACTGTAGTCAAGCGGCGAGCTCGCAGGTCACCGCCCTACGTTCTGTCCCAATTCCATCCAAGGAGTTCCCGGATGTCTGATCTTCGAGTTTGCCGCGTCAGCGTCGCGATTCTGCTGACCGCGCTGGCGGTTCCCGGCGCAGCCATCGCGGCGCCCTCGGGAATCACCTTGGGCGATGTGTTCGGCGATGCCGCGCCGAGCGTGAAACTGGTCATGCTTTTGCTTGTTGTCGGCGCCCTGTCCGCCCTGATCGTGACGGTGCTCAAGTTCGCTTCAGGGCGGCGGCTGTCGGGCGGATCGGCCTATGTCTCGGCATTGAGGCTGGGCGGTCCGCTGCTCGGGCTGGTTGGCGCGATGTATGTCCTGCTGATGGGCTTCATCGGGATGGCCAATGTCGGAGAGCCGATACCCATGGCCGTGTTGGCACCGGGATATGCCGAAGCGGCGCTGCTGTTCCTGCTGGGTCTGTTGGCCGGCGTCGTGGGCGTGATCTGCCACTGGATCATCGAGGCGCGCATCGACCGCACCGTCCTGGGGTCGTGACGCCCGTGCGTCTGCACGTCACAGAAGCGGAAAGCGCGATCCTTGCCGCGCTCTGGACCCGGGGCCCGCTGTCCTTCGCCTCCCTGATCGAGGCGGTGAAGGCCGACCAACCCTGGGCGGACGCGACCATCAAGACCCTTCTGCATCGCCTGATTCAGAAGGGGGCCGTCCGTTCGCAGAAAGAAGACGGCCGCCAGCGCTATCACGCGGTCATCGACCGCCAGACCTATGTCGAGGGCGAGGTCCAGGATCTGCTCGACCGCCTGTTCGACGGCAAGCCCGATCGTCTGGTCGCTCTGCTGGCGGACCGGCTCGACCTCTGAGTCAGGCCGGCACGACCCGGGCGTCCCCGCTGGCCACAGCGAATTTCGCCCGGGTGCTCAGCGTGCCGCCGCGATCCGACACCTTGTCCAGCACCTTGAACTCGGTCTGCCAGCGCTCCGGCGTGACGTCGCAGACGACGAAGCCCCGCTGGGCGTTGTTGAACTTCAGGAACGGGTTATCGGCCAGATAGCGTCGGCCATCGGCCCGCTGATCCTGCCCATCGCCCGATGAACTGATCGAGGTGGCGACGAACTCCGATGCGATCGGCGCGCCATCCAGATTGCGGCTGTCACGGTACAGCTCACCGGCATAGTTCTGATGCTCGTCCCCGGTCAGCACGATCGTATTACCGATCCGGCGCTCGCGCAGCCGGTCCAGCAGCCGCTGCCTCGGGATCGAATAGCCGGCCCAGCTGTCGAGGTTGTAGCCGGGCTCAGGTCCCTCCTTGCGGTCCAGATCCATGACCATGATCTGCTGGGCCAGCACCTTCCAGTGCGCCTGCGACTGGTCCAGGTTCCTGTAAAGCCACGCCTCCTGCGCCTGACCGAGCACCTCGGCGTTGCGCGACGAAACTCCGGCGCAGGTCGTGGCCCATGCGTCGTCACAGGGCTGGTCCGAGCGGTGAGACCGGGTGTCGAGGAAATTCAGGTCCAGAAGGTTGCCCCAGGTGGCGTGACGGTAAAGCTGCATCTCCGCCCCGCGTGGAAAGGCCGACCGGCGCAGCGGCATATGCTCATAGAAGGCCTGGGCTGCCGCCTGACGCCGCAGCAGGAAGACCTCGGGCGGCACGCCGTCGTCGATGTCCGAAACCCAGTTGTTCGCGATCTCGTGGTCGTCCCAGGTCACGAACCACGCGGCTGCCGCGTGGCTGGCCTGCAGGTCCGTGTCCAGCTTGTACTGGGCGTAGCGCCGGCGGTAGTCGTCGAGGCTGTAGATCTCTCCACCCAGATGCTGACGCGGATTCTCGATCGTCCCGCCAGAGCCTGTGTAGGTGCGGTTGCCGCGGCCTTCGTAGATGTAGTCGCCGTAGCAGTAGACGAAGTCCAGGTTCTCGGCCGCCGCCTTGCGGTGGGCGGTGTAGAAGCCCTGCTCATAGGCCTGGCAGCCCAGCACGCCGAACCGGACCTGGGAGACCGCGAAACCGGCCGCCGGGGCCGTCTTGGCACGACCCGAAGGGGTGCGTTCGGAGCCCGCCGTGAAGCGGTAGAAATACTCCCGGCCGGGCTCAAGCCCTGCGACCTCGACATGGACCGCGTGGCCCAGTTCGGGTCGGGCGATCGCCTCGCCCCTCTGCGCCACGTTGGAAAAGCCGCGATCCGTTGCGACTTCCCACTTTACGGGCACCGGTGCCGACGGCATGCCGTGGCCGATCTCGAGCGGGCGGGGGGCCAGCCGGGTCCAGATGACGAAGCCGTCGGAGGTCGGGTCGCCGGCAGCGATGCCCAGCTGGAACGGGTATTCGGCGAAGACCGGGTCCGCCAGAGCCTTGCGCCCGGAACCCAGCACTACCCCGCCGGCACCGAGCGCCAGCATCACGCCGCGGCGGGAGACGGAATCGAGCGAACGCATGGGAACCTCCGGGCTGGGACTGTCTCGACCTAGCCCGGAATTGTGACGGTCGTCACCCGCTTTGACGGGCCCGCAGGCGCAGGTGGATCGGCGTTTGGCTGCGCAGGGTGATCTGGTGCGTCGGGCGAGGTTCGACGGCGCTGATCGCCTCGATGTCGGCGGCGCGCAGGATGGTCGCCAGCGCGATCATCGCCTCCCGCATGGCGAAGGCTGCCCCTATGCAGACCCTCGGCCCGGCGCTGAACGGAATGTAGGCGTAGCGGTCGATGGATTTGCGGTTTTCCGGCAGGAAGCGCTCGGGTCGGAAGTCTTCCGGGTCCTTCCACAGGGTCTCGTGGCGGTGCAGGACCCACGGCGAAATGGCGACCGCCGTCCCGGCTTCAATCGCCTGTCCGCCGATGACATCCGGTCCAAGGGCGCGCCTCGCCAGGGTCGGGGCCGGCGGGAACAGGCGCATGGCCTCCTCAATCACTGCCCGGGTCCAGGGCAGGGTGTCGGCCCACCTGGGGTCGGTCAGGTTGAAGGCGTCAGCCTCGACACGAAGATGTGCGGCGGCACGCGGGCTACGCGAGATCAGGTGCAGCGCCCAGCCCAGGGTGCGGGCAGTGGTCTCGTGGCCTGCGAGGATGAAGGTCAGGATGTTGGCCGCCACCTCCCGATCAGACAAGGCCGCCCCGTCCTGTTCGTCTCGCGCCAGCAGGAGTGCCGACAGCAGATCGTCGGGGCTGTCAGCTCCACTCTCAATCCGCGCCCTGCGACGGGTGACGAGGCTGGCGACCCGCTCTTCAAAGTACCTGGCCACGCCGCCGCTGGCAGCCCGGCCGAGTCGTGGAATCCACGTCGGGGCCGCGAGTACGTCCAGCGGATCGATACGCGCGCCCATGGCCAGGTAACGGTTCAGCGCCTGTTCAAAGCCTTTCGCGTCTCCATCCAGCTCGTCAGAGAACAGGGTGGCGGACAGGATGTCGAATGTCAGGCCCGACATCTCGCTGTCGATGTTGATCACACCTGCGCCGTCCTCAAGCGGCCAGCTCTCGATCCGGCGCGTGCACACTTCGCCCATGCGACCCGCCAGCCGCAGCGTGCGCGACGGGGTGAAGAGCGGCGCGAGGATGCGCCGCGCCCGTCGCCAGATCTCGCCCTCGGTCAGCAGCAGGCCGTCGGCCAGCAGCGGCCCCAGAACCCGCCGCTGCAAGGCGCCCTTTTCGTAGTTGGCGGCGTTCTCGGTCAGGACGTGGCGGACGCCTTCCGGGTGGCTGATCACGATGATCGCCCCCAGCGGGCCCTTGCCGTAGAGTTGCGGCTCCCGGAAATGCCGCTTGGACCACATCAGCAGCGGATTTCGCCACCCGACCCACAGAAATTCAACGAGGCTCAGCGGCTTGTCGCGCCGCGGCGGGGTCCAGGGGCGGAACGTCGGGGAGCCGTCGGCCATATCCAGAGGCTACGCCCGCAGAAATGCCGACGCCAGCCGGGTGCGTCAGTTCGCCTGCGCTGGCCTCCAGGCCCGCATTTCGGCGATCTCGCGCGTCTGCGCGTCCTTCACCAGCCCGGCCATACGCCGGATTTCCGGGTCGCGCGACTGCGCCAACGCAACATCCGCCATGGCCACGGCACCGCGGTGATGTTCGATCATCTTGGCAATATAGGCCTCGTCCACGGTCTCGCCCGACGCCTTGGCCATGCCGGTGTGCATGGCGGCTTCCGAGGCGGCGAAGGCCTGGTCGCCTGGCGTCGCGCCATGGCCGGCGGCATGGGCCGGCGCGGAGACGACCCCAGTCTGCACGGTCGCTGCGTGGTTCTCGGCCGAGGCGTCGCGCAGGGCCTGTTGGACAGGATCCCCGCCGCCGTCACACGCCGAAAGGGTCAGGGCCAGCACGGCCGAGGCGATCGGTGCAAAGCGCATCAGGCGTGTCCCTCAATCCAGGCCGGCATCCAGCTCTCATGCATCTCGCGCAGGTGGTCCAGCGGCAGTCGGAACAGGTCGCCGCCGGGGCCGCCCGAGGCGAAATCCCGGCCCTTGGCCCGGCCGACCACAGAGGCGCGCAGGCCGGCGGCCTGGGCGGCTGCGATGATCTCCGTGGCATCGGCTACAGCCACCAGATAGCGGGCCTGATCTTCGCCGAAGAGAAGGATGTGAGCATGGGCTTCCGAGCTGGCGTCGAGCTCGACGCCGCAGTCGGAAGCGAGAGCGATGTCCGCCGCCGCCCCGATCAGCCCGCCGTCCGACAGGTCGTGCACACAGGTCAGGGCTCCGGCCTCGATCTGCTCGCGGACGAAGTCGCCGGTCCTGCGTTCCAGCGCCAGATCAACCGGCGGCGGGGCGCCGTCCTCGCGACCCAGCACTTCGCGCAGGTAGATGGACGAGCCCAGTTCGCCCCTGGTCTCGCCGATCAGGACCAGCACATCGCCCTCGACCATGCCGCCGAAGCCGACGACCACGTCATAGTTGGTCAGCAGGCCGACGGCCCCGACCGTAGGGGTCGGCGGAATGGCCGCGCCGTTGGTCTCGTTGTACAGGCTGACGTTGCCGCTCACGACCGGGAAGTCGAGCACACGGCAGGCCTCGGCCATGCCGTCAATGGCGCGGACGATCTGGCCCATGATCTCGGGCCGCTGCGGGTTGCCGAAATTGAGGTTGTCGGTGATGGCGATGGGCAGGCTGCCGACGGCAGTCAGGTTGCGCCAGGCCTCTGCCACCGCCTGCTTGCCGCCCTCATAGGGGTCGGCCTGGACATAGCGGGGCGTGCAGTCCGAGGTCATGGCCAGACCCTTGTCTGTGCCATGCACCCGCACCACGCCGGCGTCGGCGGCGGTGGCCGAGTCGTGCAGGGTGTCGGCCATGACGTGACGGTCGTACTGCTCCCAGATCCAGCGCTTGGACGCCATGTCCGGGCAGCAAACAACCTTGATCACCGCATCGACCCAGCTCTCGGGGGCGGGGACGTCTGCGGGCGCGAGCCGGGGCTGAAGTGCGGGCTGGACCCACGGCCGGTCATACAGGGGCGCGTCGTCGAACAGCGGGGCCAGCGGGACGTCGCAGACCGTCGCGCCGTGGTGTTTCAAGACCAGATGGCCGGTGTCGGTCGTAATGCCGATCACGGCGGCGTCGAGGCCCCACTTCTTGAAGATCCGGTGGCCATCTTCCTCGCGGCCGGGTTTCAGGACCGCCAGCATCCGCTCCTGGCTTTCCGACAGCATCATCTCATAGGCGGTCATGCCCTCTTCACGCTGGGGCACGGCGTCCATGTTCAGCTCGATGCCGACCGCGCCCTTGCCGGCCATCTCGACCGAGGACGACGTCAGGCCCGCCGCCCCCATGTCCTGGATCGCCGCCACGGCGCCCGAGGCCATCAGCTCCAGAGTCGCTTCGATCAGCAGCTTCTCGGCGAAGGGATCGCCGACCTGCACGGTCGGGCGCTTCTCGTCCGAATCCTCGTCAAACTCGGCCGAGGCCATGGTCGCGCCATGGATGCCGTCGCGGCCGGTCTTCGATCCGAAATAGACCACCGACAGGCCTGGTGCCGGGGCGGCTGAATAGAACAGGGTGTCCGCCTTGGCCACGCCCACGCACATGGCGTTGACCAGGATGTTGCCGTTGTAGCCGCGGTGGAAATTGGTCTCGCCCGCCACCGTCGGCACGCCGACGCAGTTGCCGTAGCCGCCGATGCCCGAGACCACGCCCTTGACCAGCCGCTTCGTCTTCTCGTGCGAGGGATCGCCGAAACGCAGGGCGTTCAGCAGGGCCACCGGCCGAGCGCCCATGGTGAAGACGTCGCGCATGATGCCGCCCACGCCCGTCGCCGCGCCCTGGTAGGGCTCGATGAAGCTGGGGTGGTTGTGGCTTTCCATCTTGAAGATGCAGGCGTCGCCGTCATCGATGTCGATGACCCCGGCATTCTCGCCCGGGCCGCAGATGACGCGGGGACCCTTGGTCGGGAATTTGCCGAGGTGAATCTTCGACGACTTGTACGAGCAGTGCTCGGACCACATCACCGAGAAGACGCCCAGTTCGACATGGTTGGGCTCGCGGCCCAGCCGGTCGAGGACGACCTGATACTCGTTCGGGGCCAGGCCGTAGTCGGCGGCCAGTTCAGCCATGGTCTTTTGGGGAGCGCTCATGGGCGCGCCTTCTAGCCGTTGAACAGAGTCGTGTCAGCCACTGCTTGGCGCGACTGCAACATCAGGGGTCAGGCGCTTGTTCGCTCGACTCCGGAGCGCAGGCGGAAGGTCAGCACAATGGCACCCACCAGAACGGTCACACCGGCGGCCAGCGCCACATAGGCCAGCATGGGGTTGCGCATCTGTTCAGCTACAAAGGCACCCAGCAATCCCCAGGCGATCGGCAGGCCGTAGGCGAGGGTCCGCAGGCGCTGCGTGACGCCCAGCGCCACAGCCGTCACCAGGCCGATAGCCAGAATCGCCCAGACGGTCGACGACAGGACGTCGGGCAGCCAGCCGTTGCCGGTGGCGACGGTGATCAGGTTGACTGGCGCCGCGACGGTCAGCCAGCCGGCCAGCATGGCCAGCGGCCAGACGGTCATCCACCGGTCGCGGTCGCCGCGGGGCAGGGCGCGGATGGCACCGGCGTTGGCGAGCAGGGGAACCAGAAGGACGGCCAGAGAGCCGAAGATCAGCACGATCGTCGCGATCTCCCAGTCGAAGGCCGCGGCCACGACCCACCAGCCGATGCCGAGCAGGGCGGCGACCGACGGCCAACCCATTCGATGGATCAGCAGGCTCTCGCCGGTCTGGGGCAAGGCCTGCCGGACCGCATAGGTCACCAGCCAGAGATAGATCACGCCCCAGATTGCGAAGGCATAGCCCGCAACCTTCAGGGTGGCGTCGCTATCGGCGGCGAACTCGGCCGGGCTCTGCCCCCATTGAAGCAAAACCTGCGTCTGGCCGATTACGATGGCGAAGATCGTGGCGGCCAGAACCACCAGCCGGCGGGTCATCTGTGACGGCGTGGGACGTTCGATGGACATGGCGACTCCGATACGATGGTCACCAGTACGCGCTCGAACGGTGAAGGTTCAATCTGACCCCGCCTGTCGATCAGTTTGACGCTTTGATCTTGACGGTCGCCGTTCTCGCGCCTCCGATCATCCCATGTCGAAGACCGAACAGGACCACCAACACCGCGCTGCGCTTGACGTTGCTGACCGCGCGCTCGCCGTCGATCCGCGCGATCCGGGCGCTCTGATCGCCAAGGGTGATGCTCTCGCCGGGCTTGGCGACAGTCGGGCGGCCGCCAGCTTCTACAGCTCCGCCCTGCGCGCGGCGGGTGACGGCAAGGGGCTGTCCGCCGAAGTGCTCTCCGAGCTGCGCCGCGCCCAGGCCACGATCCAGGCCCAGGCCCAGCTGTTCGAGGCTCATCTGGGGAACAGCCTCGCCAACGCGGGCTTCAACCCTTCAACCTCAAGCGACCGATTCGCCCTGTCCCTCGATCTGATGGCCGGCCGCAAACTGCTGTACCAGCAAGAGCCGCGCTTCTATCTGTTTCCAGGCCTGCCCCAGATCCAGTTCCAACCCCGCGAGAGCGTGCCCTGGCTGGCGGCGGTCGAGGCGGCCGCGAGCGAGATTCGCGCCGAACTGGAAGCACTGCTGGCCGAACCCGACCTGTTCCGCCCCTATGTCGAGCCGCGGGCGGACCGACCCAACCGCGACGCCGTTGGCATGATGTCAAACGCCGACTGGAGCGCCCTGTTTCTCTGGAAGGACGGCGTGGAACAGCCCGATATCGCCCGACGCTGTCCGCGCACCCTGGCGGCCCTGGCCGAGGTTCCACTGTGCCGGGTCCCGGGCCGGACGCCCTCTATCCTGTTTTCGAAGCTCAAGGCCGGCGCGCGTATCCCGCCGCACCATGGACTCATCAACACGCGGCTTATTTGCCACCTGCCGCTGATCGCGCCGCCGGGGAGCCGCTTCCGGGTCGGCAACGACACGCGAGACTGGCGAGAGGGCCAGGCCTGGGCGTTCGACGACACGATCGAGCATGAGGCCATAAACGACAGCGGTCAGGACCGCACCATCCTGATCTTCGACGTCTGGAAGCCGGAGATGAGCGAGGAGGAGCGGGCGCTGGTCTCGGCGCTGTTCCAGGCGGTCGACGCCTACGGGGCCGGCGGCCAGGCCTGGGGCGTCTAGGCTTTCAGCCGAGCCGGGTTGCCGACAGCCGTCGCGCCCTGGGGCACATCCCGCGTGACCACCGACCCGGCGCCGATGATGGCGTCATCACCGATGGTGACGCCGGGCAGGATGATGGCGCCCCCGCCGATCCAGACGTTCCTGCCGATCGTGACCGGCCGCCCGAACTCTATCCCTTCGGCCCGCTGGGCCGGATCGCGCGGATGGTCGGCGGTCAGGATCTGCACCCCAGGCCCAATCTGCGTCTGGTCGCCGATCTCGACCTCGCAGACGTCCAGCACGACGCAGTTGAAATTCATGAAGACGCCGCGACCCAGGCGGATGTTGTAGCCATAGTCGCAGTGGAAGGGCGGCCGGATGATCGCGGCTTCGCCGACCTCGCCCATTCGCTGGCGCAGCAGGTCGCGGCGCTCGGCGGGGCTGGCCGCCATGGCGGCGTTGTAGCGGGCCATCCAATGTTTGGCGGCGGTCTGGTCGGCCTGGAGCTCGGGATCGCCGGGATCATAGGGCAGGCCCGAGATCATCTTCTGGCGTTCGCTCATGAACATTGGTCACCCCCGGACTGCGCCTCGGGAGATCGGCTGACGAGGGCCGTCAGGTCAAGTCCGCAGTCCGCCTCAGGCGGCGGCGAAGATGCTGCGGAACAGGGTCGCGCCATCGGCGGAACCGAGCTCTTCCTCGAACGCCCGATCGGGGTGAGGCATCAGGCCCAGCACATTGCCGCGCGCATTCTGTAGTCCTGCGATGTCGGCGACCGAGCCATTGGGATTGTCGACGTAGCGGAAGACCACCTGGCCCTCGCCCTCGATCCGGGCCAGGGTCTCGGCGTCGGCGAAATAGTTTCCGTCGCCATTTCCCTGGGTCATCACCACCTCGCGCTGGCCCTGATAGCCGGCGGTGAAACGGGTCTGGCCGTTGGCGACGGTCAGGGCGATGGGTTTGCAAACATATTTCAGCCCGGCGTTGCGCAGCAGCGCACCCGGCAGCATCCCGGCCTCGCACAGGATCTGGAAGCCGTTGCATATTCCGACCACGGCCACGCCGTCGTCGGCGGCCTTCTTCACCGCCTGCATGACCGGCGACTGGACCGCCATGGCACCGCAACGCAGATAGTCGCCGTAGGAGAAGCCGCCCGGCAGGATGATCAGGTCGAGGCCCGACGGCAGTTCGGTCTCCTGATGCCAGACCATTTCGACCTGCTCGCCGGTCGAGCGTTCGACGGCGACCTTGCAGTCGCGGTCGCAGTTGGAACCCGGGAAGACGATGACGGCTGCGCTCATGGCGCGGCCCTTTAGCAGCGTTCCCGGCGCTTGTCAGGCTCCGGGAGCCGTCGAGGTCAGGCGGCGGCCAGATCGCGGTGACTGCCGGGGCCGGAAGACTGGCGTGGCACCTTGTCGGCCTTCGTCAGATTGAAGCGGCCGACGGACCGGCTAAGGGTTTCGGTCTCGGTGGCAAGACTGTGGCTGGCGGCGGTCGCTTCCTCGACCATGGCGGCGTTCTGCTGGGTCACCAGATCCATCTGGCCGATGGCAATGTTGATCTCTTGCAGCGCAGAGGCCTGTTCCTGGCTTCCGACGGCCATGTCGTCGATCAAGGTCCCAATGCGAACGACCCGATTCGCGATCTCCTCGACGTTCGAGCCCGCCAACCGAACCAACTCGACGCCTTGCGAAACCTGGCTGGCGGACCTTGAAATCAAAGCATTGATTTCCTTGGCGGCACCGGCCGATCTTTGGGCGAGTTCACGGACCTCGGAAGCCACGACGGCGAAGCCTCGGCCGGCCTCTCCGGCCCGGGCGGCCTCGACACCGGCGTTAAGTGCGAGAAGATTGGTCTGGAAAGCGATTTCGTCGATCACGCTGATGATCTGACCCATTTCGCTGGACGACGCCTGCAGGGTGTCCATCGCCCCGACCGCCTGACCGACGATGGCACCGCTTGCCTTGGCTTCGTCGAGAGCCTCCTGCACGACTTCAGACGCTTTCCTGGCGTCTTCGGCTGACCGGTTCACGGTAATCGTGACTTCTGTCAGTGCGGCGGCCGCTTCTTCCAGGCTTGCGGCCTGTTGCTCGGTGCGCCGCGACAGGTCGTCAGTGGCCTCGGCCATTTCGTGAGTACCAGTTCGGATCACCTCCGCGTTGCCGTTGACTGAGGCGAGAGCTTCCTCAAGTCGCGTAGCAGCGTCGTTGAAATCGTTCTTGAGTTTGCGATAGCCCTCGGGGAAGTCGGCCGTGATCCGGAAGGTCAGGTCGCCGAGCGCCAGATGTTCCATACCTTCCGTCATAGCCGACACGACGAGGTCCTGGGATTTGGCGAGCTCGCGCTCGGTCATCTCGGTTTTGGCGCGTTCGACTGAGGCGAGAGCTTCCTCAAGTCGGGCCGCACCTTCGTTGAAATCATTCCTGAGCTTGAGATAACCCTCAGGGAAGTCGGCCGTGATCCGGAAGGTCAGATCGCCGAGCGCCAGATGTTCCATACCTTCCGTCATAGCCGACACGACGTTGGCCTGGGTTTCGGCGATCGCGCGCTCGGCCTCCTCGGCCTGGGCACGTTGCGCTTTCTGGACCTCGGCCTCGTCCTCGGCGCGTCTGATGATCAGTGTCTGCAGGGCCAGCACTGACCGACCCACGGCACCGATCTCGTCTTTTCGAGCTGAGCTGGACATCTCGACATCTGTACGACCCGACGCCAGGGCCGCCATCTCATTCTCGAGCACTCCGATGGGCGCCACGACCGTCCGCATCGATATCCGGAACAAGGCCAGACTCGCGCCGATGCTGATCAGGAGGACCAGAATCATCGCGGCGATACCCGCTTTGGCGAGAAGCTCACATCTCTCAGTGGTCGCCGTCAGCCGAGGATGGTCGGGTCTGTCACCAGCTCCTCATTGTCGCGTACGGCTTCGCGGAAGCTGGTTGAATGTTCGCTTAGGTCCTTGCGGGACTGGGCCATGACATCGGTCTGGCCCTCGGCAGCTGCCAGAAGGACAGACACCACGTCACTACGCAGCGCGTCATGCATCATGTCTGCATGCATGTGGTTGCGCATTACACGGTCGATCCTGCCGGTTGCAGAGAGAGACAGGCTAAGCGATTCGGAGACAATAAGACCCGCGCCGGTGCTTACCGTACACAATGCTATCAATACTACGCCAATGAACTTCATCTTCGAGCGTATTGTTAGAAGCATTGAATTTCTCCGATTTCACCGAAGACTGTGTATGTAGGATTAAGAATTTGTTGTCAGCAATTATCCAAGACAACAATCAACTCCAAAATTGCAATATCGTTGCCTTTTGTTACTATAATTTAGACGAATGCTATAATCGCGAAGGGAATGGTGACTGCTCGAACGATCGTCGTTCAAACAGCCGGGGCAGTTAGATGTCGGTTACCGGGACGATTGTAGCAATCGCGTTGAATTCGTTGCCTTACCCGTCGGACCTTCGTGACGCCGCCACGTCTGCGCAGGCGCACGAACCGGCGTGGACCTGGCAAGCGGCCTATACGGTCGACGTCATCGGCGTTGTCGGCGGGATCGACACGCCGGCCGGCCGCTTCCTGGACAATCTTGAAGTCGCCTTCGACGGAGATCTGGACCGCGGCCTTGGCTGGCGCGGTGCCCGGGCTCATTTCAGCCTCCTCGCCAATGGGGGAGGCGAGCCCAACGCGCTGGCCGGTACGCTACAGGGCTATGACAACATCGAAGTCGGAGCCCAGGGGGTGAGGCTGTATGAAGCCTGGCTCGAGCAGGATCTCGCCGATGGCAAGGCTTCGGTGCTGGCTGGTCTCTACGACGTCAACAGCGAATTCTACGTCAGCGGAGCGGCTGACCTTCTGCTGTCGCCGCCGTTTGGCGTGGGCTCGGAACTGGCGGCCACAGGACCCAACGGCCCCGCTATCTTTCCTTCTACGTCCTTGACGGTCCGGCTGCGTCTCGGAGGGACCGACGGCCCGTACGCCCAGGTGGCGGCGGTCAACGCCCGGGCCGGGACCATCGGGGATCATGGCGGAGTGGACACCACCTTCGACCACGGGCTGCTGTATCTGGGTGTTCCGGCGCTGAGCCCGGCCCGGGGCGCCTACCTCGTCACCGAGGGCACGCTTTTCGAAGCCGACGCAGCGCCGACAGTTCGGGCCTTTCTGCGGTTGGGCGTGTCCGATGGGGACACCACCGATTTCCGCGGTGGCTGGCAGGCCGGTTTGCGCGTCGATTCCGTGTTCGCCGGCCGTCCGGACAGCGCGCTGTCGCTGGGCTTTCAGCAGGGGATCCTGTCCGCCAAGGCCCGCGCCAATGCCGCAGACGCCGGTGACGACTTCGCCGAAGCGGAGGGCGGGGTCGAGTTGACCTATTCGGATACCCTCGGACCGTTCACCGTGCAGCCTGATGTGCAGTGGATCTACAATCCGGGCGGCGACCGGAATCGGGACGCCATACTTGCCGCCGGCCTGCGCCTGATCCTGACGCTGAGATAAGTGTCAGCCCCTGTTCTCGAACGTCGCCATAATCGACGCCTTGGCCAGTGTGTGGAAATGCAGGTTGAAGCCGAAGACGGCTCCCGAGTTTTCCGGCGTGACGTCCAGCCGTTCCGTGTCCACTGCAAAGACGGTGAAGATGTAGCGGTGCGGCCCGTGTCCGGGCGGCGGGGCGGCGCCGCCGAAGCCCGGCTCGCCGAAATCCGTGCGGCCCTCGACCGCGCCCGCCGGCAGGCCTCCCGAGGAGGCGCCCTCGACCAGTTCGGTCACATCGGCGGGGATGTTGGCCACGGTCCAGTGCCAGAAGCCCGGGCGCGCCGGACCAGCTCAACTGCGGCGACCGATTGCCCTTCGCGTGCACCTGGGCATCTGGCAGGGCGCTGCCGTCGGCAAATCCCGTGGAGGTCAGGGTGAAGGTCATGGGGCGCTCCTCGCTGCGTATGGATTGACCCTAACGCATGAGCAGCGTCCTCGTCCTTAGTGCAGCGCTCCCTTGGCCGCCGGCGTGAAGGCACTGTCCTCCATCAACCCGCCAGCCAACGCCGCAGCGATAATCACGCAAGATACAACGACAAACAGAACAATAGAGAATCTTATGAAGCGCTTCATTAACAAGCTCGCAGCGCCTAAGAAAGCAACACCGAAAAGGAAAAATGCCGGGCGAGTTCAATAATGACGTAAACCCCAAATCCAAAGGGGACGCCGTAATTCAGAACAGTCAGAATCCACAGCATCGGATTTCTTGTCTCTGATTCTAATTGTCTGACTATGAATGCGTGATCCGAGACTTCTTTCTCTAAATCCGACACAATCCGTTCTGCCTCTTCAATTTGCGCAGCTGTCTTTGCGTCTGCAATCGCTTTCGCAAGCTTCAGTTTGGCGCTCGTGGCGTCCAGCTTAATTGTGAGTGGCCGAAAAAAGGTTCCGATGTGGGCAAAGTTGACTGCGAGGAGCTGCACGAGGAAAAAAATCGTCGACACACACAACGAACCTGCAGCCAATTCAGTCGGCAGGCTGACCCCCAAAAGTTCGAACGTCGAGCTCGTCTCGGCTACTTTGGAGGCAACAAATCCCAAGCTAGCGCTGATCAAAAGGTTTCGGCGAATGTCGCCTATTGCATAGCCTTGGTGCAGAGCTTGACCGACCAGCGATGGGTGACCGTCACTCATGCGACCTCGATGCGGTAGCTTTCGATCACGGTGTTGGCCAGCAGGGTCTCGCACATGCGCTTGATCTCGCCGGCCTTGTCCTCGACGCTGTCGCCGAGGTCGAATTCGATCAGCTTGCCGACCCGGGCGTTGGAGACATCGGCCCAGCCCAATCCGTGCAAGGCAACACCGGGCTTGAGGAAGACGTGAACCTTGACCCTGGCCATCAGTGCAATCCCCCCTGAATCACGGTCGGCATGTCCTTCATGATGCCGAGGCGACGGGCCACCTCGGTGTAGCTTTCGATGACATTGCCCAGATCGCGGCGGAAGCGGTCCTTGTCCAGCTTCTCGCCCGTGATGGTGTCCCACAGGCGGCACGAATCGGGGCTGATTTCGTCGGCCAGGATGACCCGGCTGAAGTCGTTCTCCCACACCCGGCCGAACTCGATCTTGAAGTCCACCAGGGTGATGCCGACAGCGCCGAACATGCCGGAAAGATAGTCGTTTACCCGCACCGTCATGGCCAGGATATCGTCCAGCTCCTGGGTCGTGGCCCAGTTGAAGGCGGTGATGTGCTCTTCGGTGACCATCGGGTCGTTGAGCTCATCCTTCTTCAGATAGAATTCGATGATCGAGCGGGGCAGGGGCGTGCCCTCATCGATGCCCAGCCGCTGGCTCATCGAGCCGGCGACGATGTTGCGGCAGACGACCTCCAGCGGGATGATCTCGACCTCGCGGATCAGCTGCTCGCGCAGATTCAGCCGCTTGATGAAGTGGTTGGTCACGCCGATGCCGTTCAGGCGCGACATGATGAACTCGCTGATGCGGTTGTTGATGACGCCCTTGCCTTCCAGCTGGGCCTTCTTCTCGCCGTTGAAGGCGGTGGCGTCGTCCTTGAAATACTGGATCAGGGTGCCGGGCTCGGGTCCTTCGTAGAGGATCTTGGCCTTGCCCTCGTAAATCTTCTTGCGCTTGACGTTCATCATGGTTGGTCCGGGCGGGGCACGACGGAAACAGCTATCGCACGACCAGAAGGGGATCTGGGCGGCTCAATCCGGAATCGGGCGGGCGGGAAAAAAGTCGCGGGAACCCTTAGCGGATGCGGCGCCGCGACACAAACCTGCGGCGTTGCGGCAAGGCCTGCTGTCGCGGTGTCGCAACCGGGCGAGTTCCGGTTGCGTTCGGCCATGGGGCGGCTATAGACCACCTCGACTGCGGCCGTGCTTTCAGGCCGCCCTATCGGAGCCTCGCAACGCCCATGACCACCTTCGACGATCGGGAAAAGGGCTTCGAGTCCAAATACGCCCTCGATCAGGAACAGGAATTCAAGGCGGTCGCCCGGCGCAACAAGCTGCTGGGCCTGTGGGCTGCGGAGAAGATGGGCCTGAACGCTGACCGCGCCCAGGAATACGGCCGCGCCATCGTTAAGGCCGACTTCGAACAGCCCGGCGAGGAAGACGTTTACCGCAAGATCGCCCAGGATCTCGAAGGTGCCGGCCTGACCGTCTCCGAGGGTGAGATTCGCCGCAAGATGGACGAGCTGTCGTCGGTCGCGCGCGAGCAGATCCGCAACGACGAATAGTCCGCCCAAGGCTTCGGAATGCAAAAAGGGCCGCCCCTCGGGGCGGCCCTTTCGTTTGCCGGGTCGGGGCCGCCCGGCGGTCCTGGCGCATAGCCTCGCGCCAGGTGGATCAGTTGGGCATCAGGACCGTGTCGATGACATGGACCATGCCGTTCGACTGGGCGACGTCGGCCTGGGTGATGGTCGAGGTTCCGCCCTTGGAGTCGGTGATGACCCAGGTGTTGTTCGGGCCGGCCGAGACCTTCAGCGTCTCACCCTGGACCGTCGTCAGCGTGGCGACGCCGCCATTGGCCTGGGCCTGTGAGGCGATATCGGCGGCGGTCAGACGGCCGGGCACCACATGATAGGTCAGGATCTTTGTGAGCGCGTCCTTGCCGGCCGGGGCCATCAGGGCCGTGCGGGTCGCGGCGGGGACCTTTTCAAACGCGGCGTTGTCGGGCGCGAAGACGGTGAAGGGACCGGTTCCCGAGAGCGTCTCCACCAGACCGGCGGCCTGAACGGCGCTGACCAGGGTGGTCAGGGTCGAAGCCTTGGCGGCATTGGCGACGATGGTGTCGGTCGGGCTCATGGCGGCACCGCCGACCATCGGGTCTGCTGCGACCGCTGCGGCGTCGGCCGGCGCGGCTTCTTCGGCGGCGGGAGTGCAGGCGGCGAGCGCGAAGGCCACGGTCGAGGCGGCGGCGAGGGCGGCGTAGCGGTTGAGGGTCATGACGCAGTCTCCTGGAACAACCCGCTCTGTCGGCGGGGTCCGGGGAGGTACTGATCCGGGGCCGAAAGGATGCGTCCGCAACGACATTTGTGCCGCGACAGGTGAGCGCACCCTGGCTAGCGGTCGGCCAAGAGCCTCGCCAGCACCGACCAGGCCGCCGCCTTCTCGGCCAGCGCTGGAGGAGGGCAGGTCGATCAGATCGATGCCGGCGCGCAGCGTCAGGCTGCGGCGGCCGATCCGCGTCGCCGTTCCGCCATTGAAGGCGATGGCCCGCAAGGCCGGCAGAGCTTCAATCAGTCGGTTCAGATCGGCGGCCTCGACGTCCCGGATGGCGGTATCAAGACTTCCGGGCCGTGTGGCGCTGGCGATCACATCCCACAGACCCACACCTGCCGCCTTCAGGGTCTCCAGCCGTTCGGGGTAGGGCTGGGCGACGAGATCGACCCCCGTCACCCCGCCGACCAGACGCCAGAAGGCGTTCTGCGGGTGGCCGTAGTATTGACCGGCCTTCAACGACGCGTCGCCGGGCAGGCTGCCGAGGATCAGCAGTCGCGTGTGTGCGTCGACGACGGGTTCGAAGGCGCGCTTTAGACTCACGCCGTCCCGAACACGCGGGCGAACACCGTATCGACGTGCTTGGTGTGATAGCCGAGGTCGAACAGCGCCTCGAGCTGGCTGGCGGGCAGGGTCACCCGTGCGTCTGACTTCAGGAAGTCGAGGAACCGGCCCTCGCCGCGCCAGACCTTCATCGCGTTCTCCTGCACCGCCGCATAGGCGTCCTCGCGCGACACACCTGCCTGGGTCAGGGCCAGCATCACACGTTGCGAATGCACCAGACCGCCCAGCAGGTTGAGGTTCTTCTCCATATTGGCCGGATAGACGTTCAGCCGTTCGACCACGTTCGCCAGCCGGTGCAGGGCGAAGTCCAGGTGAATGGTGGCGTCCGGGCCGATCCCACGCTCGACGGAAGAGTGGCTGATGTCGCGCTCGTGCCAGAGGGCGACGTTCTCCATCGCCGGGACGACTGCCGAGCGGACCAGACGAGCGAGGCCGGTCAGGTTTTCGGTCAGGATGGGGTTGCGCTTGTGCGGCATGGCCGACGAGCCCTTCTGGCCCTTGTCGAACAGGGCGGCGAAGTAGGCGGCGTGACGGTCCCGCGGGATGACCTGGGTCGAGACCGGCTCGACCTGCAGACCCATCTGGTCAGCCACATAGGCCTCCACCGCCGGATCGACGTTGGCGAAGGTTCCAACGGCACCCGAGATGGCGCAGGTGGCGATCTCTTCCTTGGCCGTGAGCAGGCGGCGCTTCGCGCGTTGGAACTCGGCGTGATAGCCGGCCAGCTTGAGGCCGAAGGTGACCGGCTCGGCATGGATGCCGTGGCTGCGGCCCACGCAAGGCGTCAGCTTGTGCTCCTTCGCGCGCGTCTCAAGCGCCGTCAGTACCCGATCGACCCCCTCGATCAGCAAATCGGAGGCGCGGGCCAGCTGGACCGCGAAACAGGTGTCCAGTACGTCCGATGACGTCATGCCCTGGTGCAGGAAGCGGGCTTCCTCGCCGACGATCTCTGACACATGGGTCAGGAAGGCGATGACGTCGTGTTTGGTGGTGCGTTCGATCTCGTCGATGCGGTCGGCGTCGAACACCACATCCTTGCCCTTGGCCCAGATGGCCTCGGCGGCGCTGGCGGGGATCGTCCCCAGCTCGGCCATCTTCGTGGCGGCGTGCGCCTCGATCTCGAACCAGATCCGGTATTTGGTCTCCTGGGACCAGATGGCGACGGCGGCGGGGCGGGAATAGCGGCTGATCATGGGGGCGGGGTGTCAGGCGAGGGCTCCGCTGTGTCAAGCGCGGCTTGTGCCGGAGGCCTTCGAACTCATTGTCGGAAACCCCTGAAGCGCCCTATGCGTGAGGCTTGACCCTTCAGGAGTACGACCATGGAACTGATCATCGGCCCGCGGCTGTATTCGACCTGGTCGCTCCGCCCATGGCTGGTGCTGAAGCGGTGCAAGGCCGAATTCACGGTTCGAGAGATCGACATCTATTCGCCGGCGGGTCAGGCCGAGCTTGAACAGATTTCGCCGTCCCGCCTCGTGCCCCTGCTGAACGTCGAAGGCGTAACCGTTTGGGATTCCATGGCGATCTCTGTCTGGTGCGCGGAGCGGTATCCAGAGGTGCGGCTGTGGCCCGCCGATCCTCACGCCCGATGGCTGGCCCGGTCGGCCGCGTGCGAGATGCATGGAGGCTTCATGGCGCTGCGGAACGACTGCGGCATGGGGCCGGACCACACAATGGTCGGGCCGGACCGCTCGCCGCCGCCCAAGGGCGAAGGGGTCGAGCGCGATATCCGCCGGCTCGTCGGTCTATGGAAAGAGATGCGCGCCCGGTTCGGTGCCGCCGGGCCGTATCTGTTCGGCGAATGGTCCGTCCCGGACGCCTTCTTCACGCCGGTGGCGGCGCGGTTCCGGCATTTCCAGATCGATCTGTCCGCCTCATACCCGCCGAACAGCCCGGAGCACGCCGTCCCAGCCTGATGGTCTATGGCCTGATGATCGTGATCGCCTGCTGCCTGCCGGCCTTGCTGCTGGTCAACATCTAGTTGGCGCTGGCCGTAGGGGCCGCAGCCACTTCAAGCGGCTGCACCGGAACCGGCGGCGGCGGGACATAGTCAAGCGACAGCGGGATCAGGGTTGCTCCGGAAGCCACGGCGTCCAGTGTATTTAACGGACGTCCGTTCATGCGCTGGTAGATCCAGTAGGCCGCCACGACCTTTTCCACATATTCCCGGGCCTGCGGTACGTCGATCGTCTCGATCAGCAGCAGCGGGTCGGCCTCATGGCCCAGTTTGCGGACAGCGGTGACCATAGGCCCCGGCCCGGCGTTGTAGGACGCGGCGGCCCGCAGCAAATCTCCGTTGATCGCCGGCAGGGCCAGCACCCGGTTCACATAAGCCTGACCCAGGCGGGCGTTGACGTTGGGCTGGAACAGACGTTCCGGATCGCTGGCGAAGGCCCGGTCGCCCGTCAGCTCGACGGCCGTCGCGGGCATGACCTGCATCAGGCCATAGGCACCGGCCCCTGAACGGGCGCGGGCGTTGAAGCCCGTCTCCTTGCGGGCGATGGCGTAGACGAGCGAGCGCTCGACAGTGAAGCCGCCCTCGGGCTCAATGATTGGCTGGGCGTAGCGCGTGGCATCGATGCGGCGCACATCGTCGCCTGAACCCGTCACCCTCGGACCCAGGGCCCTGCCGAGGGCGGCCCAGAGCTGGCGGCCACGGTCGGTGACGGCGGCGCGAAGGCCGGTCCGCAACTCATCGCGGGCATCGGCGCGGCGCCCGACCTCGAAGAAGGCGACGGTGCGGCGCGCGCGGGGCTCGGTCCGTATGAACTCGTCAAGTTCGTCGGCGTTGACGCCGATGGGCTCCTCGGCCTGGTAGGTGGCAGGTCGCAGATTCCCGGGGGCATAGGGCGTCGGCCCCAGATTCTCGATTACCGGTTCCTCGCCCAGCTGACGCAGGGCGATCTGTCCGTAGAAGGTGGCGGGCCAGGTTGCGGCGCGGTGCAAGAGCGGTTGGACGCGGTCCTGCTGGCCTGAACGACCGGCCGAACGCGCCGCCCAGAAGGCGGCACCTGAACGAACCCAGCCGTCCTCGGTCGGATCATCCAGAACCCGTTCGAAAGCGATCTTCGCGGCCTTCATTGGGTCAGCCTCGGTGTTTCCGCCGGCGGCCTCGATCCGGTTCCAGTAGCGGCCTCCGCCCATGCGTGAGGGTTGCCGCGGCTCGGCGGCGCCGTCGGGTCGGCGTCGCATGGCGAGGTTCCACGCCCGTTCCGCGGCGGGAAGGTCGGAATACTCCTCCAGCCAGGCCGCCAGCTCTTCGTAGGTCGCCGTATAGTCGGCGTGGAACAGGCGCTCGAACTCAACCTGTCCCAGCAGAACACGGTCATTGGCCTGGCGCGCCGAATTGCGGGCGGCTTCCAGATCCCCGCGGCGGAGGGCGTCGAAGGCGGTGGTGTAGTTCAGGCGGTCCGCAGCGCTCAGCGTGGAGGGCGGCCGACGGTCGTCCTCTTCGGCGTGCACGGCGCCGGCGAAGGCGAACAACGCCAAGGCCAACGTCGGCGCGAAAATCGCGCGGCGGAAATCAGATCGCACTTGAGGCGGCCCCCCTGAGAGCAGCGAACGACCGGTCTCGATCCGGATCAATTCGCGCTGTTCGTTCGGTCGTCAGGCCAGAAAGGCGCCACCGCCCCGACCCATGTCAATATTTCACCCCTTTTTGGGGCGGTTTTGAGTCTGAAGGGTGAACGAGCTTGGCCGTCAGCCCTCGATCCGCGCCGCCAGCGACAGCAGGTCGGCCCAGACCTCGCGCTTGGCGATGGGCTGGCGCAGCAGGAAGGCGGGATGGCACCTTCCGCCAGCCGCCATTCACGCCACTGTCCCCGCATCCGCATGATCCCCTCGTCGGTCGCCAGAACCGACTTGGCGGAGGCGGCACCCAGCAGCAGCACCGCCTTGGGCTTCAGCAGGGCGAAGACGCGTTCGACGAAGGGCGCGCAAACCGCCTGTTCCGCCGCCGTCGGCGTGCGGTTACCCGGCGGTCGCCAGAAGACGGTGTTGGTGATGAACACCCGGCCCTCCAGCCCCGCCTCGGCCAGCATCCGATCCAGCAGCTGGCCCGCCTTGCCGATGAAGGGCTGGCCCCGTTCGTCCTCTTCCGCGCCGGGTCCCTCGCCGATGATCAGCACCTCGGCCTCGGGATTGCCCCGACAAAACACCGCCTGTTTCGCGCCCATGCCGCGCAGCGGGCAGCCTTCGAAGCCGGCGATGGCGAGTCCGAGAGCCTCGAGGGTGTCTGCCCCGGCCGCGAGCCGTCTCGCCTCGGACAGGGCGTCGCCGGTTGCCACGATCGGCGTCACCGAGGCCGTGGCCTTCGCCACGGCCTTTACCGCGGGGGGCGGAGCGACATGGGTCCGGTCGACGGGCGCGTCCTCGAAACAGGCATCGACCCCCGCATCCCGCCAGAAGGCGAGCAGGCTTTCGGCGCTGGCGGTGTCGAGGTGCGGCGTTGTCATCGGGTGGATGCGCACAGGGATAGTCCTTGACCACCCTTGCGTCACCTTCCGATAAACGGAAAACAGCACGACCACACGGAACGCGAGGACACCCACCATGGCCGAAAACGCCATCGAAGGCGGCGCAACCAACGCCTGGCAGGAAGCCGTGATCGACAAACTGCCGCCCTCCGAGGCCCTGGCCGGGGTCGAGCGCGAAGTCATGGAATACGACGTCGTCATCGTCGGCGGCGGTCCCGCCGGCCTGTCCGCCGCCATCCGTCTGAAGCAGCGGGCGGAAAAGGACGGCAAGGAAATCACCGTCGCGGTGCTGGAAAAGTCGGCCGAGGTCGGCGGGCACATCCTGTCCGGCGCAGTGATCGACCCCAGGGCGCTGAACGAGTTGTTCCCCGACTGGAAAGAACGCGGCGCGCCGCTGGAGACGCCGGTCACCGAGGACCGGTTCATGATCCTGGGACCCATGGGCCAGGCCTCCCTGCCCATGCCCATGCTGCCGCCCATCATGCACAATGACGGCTGCTACATCGCCTCGCTGGGCAATCTGGCCCGCTGGCTGGGCGAACAGGCCGAGGCCATGGGCGTCGAGGTCTATCCCGGCATGGCAGCCAGCCATGTGGTCTGGGACGAGCCGTCAGGCCGCGTGAAGGGCGTCGTCGCCGGCGTCTTCGGCATCGACCGCCACGGCAAGCCGACTGACGATTTCCAGCCCGGCATCGAGCTGCACGGCAAATACGTCTTCATCGCCGAGGGCGTGCGGGGCTCGCTGGCCAAGACGATCATGGCCCGGCAAAACCTGTGCGACACGGCCGAGCCACAGAAATTCGGCATTGGCCTCAAGGAGTTGTGGCAGGTCCCGGCCGAGAAGCACCGCCCCGGCCTGGCCCAGCACACGACCGGCTGGCCGCTGGACGAGTTCACCGGTGGCGGCAGCTTCATGTACCATTTCGGGGACCGCTACGTGGCCATCGGCTACGTTGTGCACCTGAACTACAAGAATCCCTTCCTGTCGCCGTTCGACGAGTTCCAGCGGTTCAAACACCATCCGGCGATCAGCGAGCATCTGGAAGGCGGGACCCGCATCTCCTACGGCGCGCGTGCCATCACCGAGGGTGGCTTCCAGTCGGTGCCGAAGCTCTCGTTCCCCGGCGGGGCCCTGATCGGCTGCTCTGCCGGGTTCGTGAACGTGCCGCGCATCAAGGGCAGCCACAACGCCATGAAGACCGGCATGCTGGCCGCCGACGCCGCCTATGACGCGGTGCAGGCCGGGCGCTCGGGCGACCAGCTGGTCGAATACCAGACCGCCTATGAGAAGAGCTGGGTCTACAAGGAGCTGAAGCAGGTCCGGAACGCCAAACCCTATCTGTCGAAATTCGGCACGACGATCGGCGGGGCGCTGGGTCTGTTCGACATGTGGTTCTCGTCCCTGTTCCGCGTGAACCTGCCGTGGACGCTGAAGCACGGAAAGACCGACGCCGCCTCGACCCAGAAGGCCGCGCAGCACAAGGCGATCGCCTATCCGAAGCCGGACGGGAAGCTGTCTTTCGACAAACTGTCCTCGGTCTTCATCTCGAACACCAACCACGCCGAGGAACAGCCAGCGCACCTGAAGCTGCTGGATCCGTCGATCCCGATCCGGGTCAATCTGCCGGAATATGGCGAGCCCGCGCGGCTCTACTGTCCGGCGGGCGTGTACGAGGTCCTGTACGACGAGCAGGGGAACAATCCGCGCTTCCAGATCAATGCCCAGAACTGCGTCCACTGCAAAACCTGCGACATCAAGGACCCGTCCCAGAACATCGTCTGGACCACGCCGGAGGGTGGCGGCGGGCCGAACTATCCGAATATGTGACGCCAAAACTTCTTGGGGCGGGCGAGAGGCCTTGTCGCCGCCGCATAATGCGGGAAGGGTCGCGGTCATGCGCCTTTCCCGCCTCCTTCCTCTGCTCTCCGGTTGCGCCCTGACGGCGCTGGCTTCGCCCGTGTTGGCGCAGGATGCGCCGGTGGTTGCGCCGCCGCCGGCCGCACGGGCAATCGCCATAGAGAACGAGGCGGCAGTACCGGCTCCGCCTGGTGCCGTCGTCGCCATCCCCGCCGAATGGTCGCCCGTCCCGACCGACGAGTTGGGCCGAACCGCCTATGGTCTTTATCTATCCGGACGCCTCGCTGCCTTCCGGGGCGACAATGTCATTGGCGCCAACCTGCTAGCCCAGAGCCAGGCCCTGACCCCGGAGCAGCCTGTCGTGGGCGAGGAAGCCTTCCGGTCGGGCCTGTTCGCCGGGGACCTCGAGACGCTGGCTGAGCTCGCCCCCTCGGTTCAGGACACGCCGTTGCTGGCGGAGGCCGCGCGGCTGGTCGTGATCGTGGACGACCTGAACAATGGAGACGCCTCGACAGGCCTGTCCATGCTCCGGCAGCAGCCCTTCGCCGAGCCGTTCGAGACGATCGGGCGATACATCATGCCGTCGGTCGCGGCTGCGGCTGGCGACTGGGACCTCGCCCTGGCGCCGGTCACGGCACCGTCCACCGACATCGACTCGCTGGTGCTGCGCCATCAACGGGTGAGGCTGCTGGAAATTCGCCGGCGCAATGCGGAGGCCGAGGCGGAGTACCGCGCGCTGACGGCCTCGACGCTGGGCGCGCAGCTGTTCTCCGCGGACTTCGGTCGGTTCCTTGAGCGCCGCGGACGGCGCGATGAGGCGCTCACCATCTACGAGGCTTCGCTGACCGGTTCGTCGCCGGACCCCGAAGCGCTTGTGGGCCGGACCCGCGTGCTGGCCCGAGCCGCCGCGCCTTCGCTGCCGACGATCCGCGAGAACGCCGCCTTCGCCATCAAATTGGCGGCGATCCAGTCGGCCGAACGCCGCGAACGGGACGTCGCAGCCATTTTCCTGCGTCTCGCCGACAGCCTCGGGCAGGACGACGAGGTTTCACTTCGGCTGGGGCTGAGTCTGGTGTCGCTCGGCCACGAAACGTCTGCGCGCGAGGCCTTCAGTCGGGTGACCACCGCCAATCCGATCCTCTATGCCGGTGCCCAGTTCGGCCGGGGGCTCAGCTTCCAGCGGGACGACAGGGACGACGAGGCGCTCGCCGCTTTCCGCCTCGCTGACGCCTCCGCACCAGGCCAGATGGAAGTCGTCCTTCGGCTGGGCCAGCAGCTCATCGGCATGGGACGCCATGAGGAGGCTCTCGCAGTCCTGAACCGGCCCCAGGTGAATGTTGCGGGACAGCCGGTTGAACTGCGCTTCCTGCGTGGTGCCACGCTGGAGACGCTCGGCCGCGTTGACGAGGCGGAGGCCGAGCTGTGGGCCGCTCTTTCGGCCGCGCCGGACAACCCCACCATCCTCAACACGCTCGGCTACATGTGGGTCGATAGCGGCCGGCGCGTCGAGCAGGGGGCCGAGATGCTGGCGCGCGCCCACGCCGCCGAGCCCGAGAACGGCAATATCCAGGACTCGCTCGGCTGGGCGCAGTTCCGGCAGGGCCAGTACGACGTCGCGGTCGAGACTCTCGAGGGCGCCGTCAGCAAGGAGCCCGCCAATGCCGAGATCAATGATCACCTCGGCGACGCCTACTGGCAGGTCGGCCGGACGCGCGAGGCCCAGTGGCAGTGGAACCGCGTGCTGACGCTCGATCCGGACGCTGAGCGCCGCGCCGAGGTGGAGCAGAAGCTGGCCAAGGGCCTGTCGATCGCGCCGCCGGTGGCCGCCGGCCAATCCTGAACAATGGCTGCGATCGCCCGGCTGGCCCCGGCCAAGGTCAATCTGTTCCTGCATGTCGGACCGCTTGAGGCGGACGGCTATCACCCGCTGGCGAGTCTGGTCGCCTTTGCCGACATTGGCGACCGGCTGACCGTCGAGCCGGCCGAGCGACTGTCGCTGGCGGTTTGCGGTCCGTTCGCCGGGGCGCTCGAAGGCGAGGGCGACAATCTGGTGCTGCGGGCTGTGCGGGCGCTGGGCGCGGCGGCTGGAATCGGCGAGCCGGGGCTTCGCATCACCCTCGACAAGCAGCTGCCGGTGGCCGCCGGTCTGGGCGGCGGTTCGTCTGACGCCGGGGCGGCGCTGAAGCTGGCGCGGGATGCGCTCGGCCTGCCGCTCAACGATGAGGCGCTGGCGGGGATCGCCGCCGGTATCGGCGCTGACGGCCCCATGTGCCTCCACGCCCGCGCCGCCTGGGCCGAGGGGCGGGGCGATGCTTTGACCTTCGAGACGAGCCTGCCGCCGTTGCCGGCCTTGTTGGTCAACCCGGGCGTGCCCTCCTCGACCGGAGCCGTCTATCGCGCCTTTGACGACAGCGCGTCGGGCTCGGCGGACCGGCCGCTTCCGCCTTCCGCTTGGGACCCGGCGTCCATCCTGGACTGGCTGGCGACCCAACGGAATGACCTGCAGGCGCCCGCCGTCAGCCTCGCTCCGGCAATCGGCGAGGCCCTCGCCGCCACGGCGGACCTGCCCGGCGCGCGGCTGACCCGGATGTCCGGTTCGGGGGCCACGGTCTTCGCCCTGTTTGATACAGCCGCCGCCGCGGAGGCCGCCGGAGTGGCGCTGTCGGCGCTTCGGCCCGGCTGGTGGGTCCGGCCCACCGTCCTGCGCTAACAACGGGCACCGCCTTAACCGTCGGCAAACGCGTCTCTGGCAGAGTGGCGATATGGAAACGCTCTCGCCCGCCTGGATCGCTGCGTTCGAAGCCGTGCTCAACAAGGTCCCGCTCGAGGATCGCGCCCGCCTTCACGCCCTCAAGGACGCCGCCGCGGCCGCGGCCGCCGCCTCGGCCCCGCACTGGGATTTCGACCAGCCGGGACATCGTGCCGAAGAGGCCCTGGCCGAAGTCTTTGGCCCTGCGCTGACGGACGATCACCGCCGTGCGCTGATCGCGCTGTGGGCGCTGGAAATGCCCGCACGCATTCCGGCCGCCGACCTGCCGGACGCCGTACTCGAGCTCTATCCGGAATGGATCCAGCGGCTCGCCGACTTCCTGACCGCCGCCGCCGATCCCTATGACCGGGACTTCTGGGCGAAAGACGTGCGCATCTCGCTCGTCCTCAGCGTCCCCGGCGCCCGCACCCAGATGATCGACCTGTCTTCGCCCATGGGGCCGGGCCAGGTCCTGCGGCACGCCCGTGAGGGCTGGGGCTGGTCGGTGATCCCGGCCTATGCCGCCGCCCAGGCCTGGAAGCCGTGGCTGGAGGTTCATACCGAGAGCCGCGAGCTGTCCGACTTCAACGAGGCCGGCTGGGACCGCGCCTGGGCTGCGGCGGCCGAAATCTGCAAGCGCCGCCCGGAGATGGCCGGCATGCTGGGCTCCAGCTGGTTCTACGATCCGCCGCTGGAGCAGATCAGCCCGCGGCTGGCCTATCTGCGGCTCAACCTGCTGAAACACGGTGCCTTCATGGTGCATCAGGGGCCGGGCGAGATTCACACCCAGCGGGCCGCCACCTCGTCGCCGACCCGCGCCGCCCTGATCGAGGCTGGCGAATACACGGCCCGTTCGTGGATCGTGGCCTTCCCGCGCGCCGCTCTGATCAAATGGGCGGACGGGCGCAAGGCAGCGATGATGCGCGAAGCGGCCTGACCCTCCTTTGCTTTCGTCATTCCGGGCGAAGGCGAGCGACGCGAGCCACAGACCCGGAACCCAGCGGCGCCGCGAAGGCGGCGAAACACCGTGGTGTCAAAAATCTCACGCCGTCAGCGTCGGCGCTCCCGACAGCTTCGCGCGCCGCTGGGTTCCGGGTCTCCGCTGCGCTTCGCCCGGAATGACGAAAGCCTATTGGGTCACTGCGGCCCAGGCCGCGCCGACCGGCGCGATCTCCAGCCCGGCGGCCTTCGCCAGTTGCAGCACCCGGTCCAGATCGGCGGGCGTGCATCCGTAGTCGGTCGGCCGGTCGCTCACGTCGTGGCCGTAGGCGTTCAGCCAGCCTTTCGATGCGGCCGTTTCGGCCATCAGCGCCTCGAGATCGTAGCCGGGCAGACGGCGGCTCTCGAGGCCGATGCTCTTGATCAGGGCCCGGTCCTCGCGGCCGGCGTTGACGCCGTCGCGGACGCCGCGGGCCATGGCGAACCGACTGCGCACCAGGCGCTTGGCACCCACCGTCGCATCGCCGAACGGCCAGGCGAAGGTGATCATGCGGTGGCCGTCCAGCCGCTCCGCGACCCATGCGGCGTTGGCGTCGAGGCTGAGCCGAAGGGCCTCGGCGTCCATGCGCAGGGCGCTGGTGTGGCCGAAGGTGTGGCAGCCGACCTCGTGGCCGGCGGCGTGGAGCGCCTGCAGGTGCGGAACCTGGAACTGGTCGCGGTCCATGTTCACGCCGTCCGCGAGGCCGCCGCAGACGTAGTAGGTGGCTTTCACGCCATGGTCGGCGAGGATCGGCCCGGCCTCGGT